>JBBQRA010000066.1:0-25560 GCA_038215275.1 Bryobacterales bacterium
GACTCCCCCTCCACCAACCCCGCAATCCGATCCGGATCCCGCGGCCGCTCCAACACCGCCACCCGCTTCTCCACCTTCTGCCCACCCCGCAACAACTCCAAAGTCACCGTCTGCCCAGCCTGCCGGTAAATGTTCACTCCCAACTGCCGCGCGTTCTCAATCGACTTCCCGTTCAGACTCACCACAATGTCCTTCACCTCAATCCCGGCCGCCGCCGCCGCGCTCTCCGGCGCCACGTCCGCGATTATCGCCCCCCAATCCCGCGGCAGCTTCATCGCCTCCGCCAACAGTGGCGTAATCGTCTGCGCTACCACCCCGATCTGCCCCCGCCGCACCCGGCCAAATTCGCGGATCTGCTCATACACCGACTTCACAATGTTCGACGGCGCCGCAAACCCGATCCCCTCGCTCCCCCCGCTCTTCGTCAGGATGAACGTGTTTAACCCCACCACCTTCCCTTCCGTGTCCACCAGCGGCCCCCCGCTGTTCCCAGGGTTGATCGCCGCGTCCGTCTGAATATAGATCATCGGATCGTCCAGCCTCACCTGCCGCGCCACTGCGCTCACCACGCCCATCGTCACCGAATTCTCTAGCCCCAAGGGACTCCCGAACGCGAAGACAATCTCCCCCTGCCGCAGGAGTTCGGAATCGCCTAGCGGCAACGCCGGCAGGTTCTCCCCCGCAATCTTCAGCACTGCCACGTCGGTCTCCCGGTCCACCCCCACCACCGTCGCCGAAAGCAGCTTACCCGTCGGCTTCAGGGAACTACGCCCCGGAGTCGGGTCTTCGGATGGCTGCGGCAGCAGCACCTGCACGCTCCGGGCCCCGCCCACCACATGGGCGTTCGTCAGAATGTAGCCGGACGGGTCAACGATCACTCCGCTGCCGCTGCCCCGTTGGCTCCGCAACAGCGTACCCGGAGCTTCGCCCGCCACGCCAAAGCCGCGCGTGACGATCTGCACCACGGCCGGGTCCACCCGGTCCACGAGATCTTCGAACTGCTTGCTCAGCCCGCGCAGCGCGGAGGACGGCTGCCCCCAGGCCTCTGTTCCCACGGCCGCCAGCAAAATCCCGCTACGGCACCATTGTCTTAGCCACTGCCACGTTGTCCGCATAGTCCGTTACCCGCACCGCCACTACGGTCTCCTTCCCAGCTACCTTGGTCACCGGCAATGAATAGCGTAATTGCTTGGCGTCCTGTAACCGGCTCAACGGCTCCACAATTATCCAGTCGCTCCCGTTCAGCGAGTATTCCGCCTTCTGCAGAATCGATGCCTCGTCGGTCGCCGTCCACGTTACGGTCGCACCCTGCGCACGCAACTCCGTAATCCGCGGAACGCTGTTGTCGATCAGAAACCAGTCGCTCTCGAGCATATGCCGCAGCGCCTTGGCCGGCACGTTCGACGGCGCATCGGCTGCCGTCACCCGCAACTGATACTCGCCGTCCGGGAACGCCTGGCTGTCCCACGAAAGGTGCCGCGCCGTAACCTCGTCCTTCAACAGCTTCCAATCCTTCTCGCCCCGCCCGCGAATCTCCACCGTGTAGACGAGCGAGTCGCCATTCGCGTCCCCCGCCTTCCAGCGGGCGGCTTGCGAGCCCTTCGAATAATTCAACGTCACCGCACCGGGATCCGACGACGGCGTCGAAGATCTCGACGAACTCGACCCCGACATCCCCGGCAGCGCTAGCGTGCTGGCCGGTGCCAAGCCCGGCACCGTGATCGGGAATCGGTAGTTGGCCGGTGTCACTTCAAACGCCTCCACCAGCGGCGCAATGTTCCGCGGCAGATACGCCAGCTCCACGTTCACCAGTTCAGCCCCGCCCGTCAGTGTCATCCGGTACTGCAGGAAGCGCGCCGCCGGAGAAGCCACCCGCTCGCCCACCGGGGCCCATGGGCTCCAATTGCTCTGGGCCCGGTCCACGTTGCCGCTTCGGGTCTCCCACTTCACCGTACCCCCATTCGCCGCCAGCTTCGGCTCCACCCGGCCCCACTCGCTGAACACCCCGGCGTCCATCACTTCGCTCTCCAGCGTGCCGTCTTTCTCCAGTTGCGGCCCAATCGAATAGACCTTGCCAATGTTCCCCGTAACGGCCACGATCGGCCCCTTCGGCACCGCCACCAGCGCCGTCACCTGCGTCGGAGCCAGCGTCACCAGCTTTGTCGATACCAGCTCGGACTCCACACGATACACACTACCCTTATTCCCCGTACCTAGCACCGGCTTGCCACTCGCATCGAGACAGATGCTGTAGATCACTTCCGTCCCGTCCGACCACAGCTTCGACGGAAAGCCGTCTGGCGCGATCCGGGTCAATTCGCTCCCGCCGCTCACCGAACTCGGCGTCGCTGAGGGCAGCGGCAAAGGCGTCAACACCCGCGTCACCACCGATACGTTCGCGCCGCCCGCGGCGGCAGCCGGAGCGGGCGGCGCCACAGGGGCCGGCGGAGGCACCGGCGCTGGCGCGGCCGATTTGTTCCCTACACCCGCGGCGTAGATCGTCCCGTCCGGCGCCACGGCCAGCGCCGTGATCTCTCGCTTCGACGACTGGTGCAGCACGAAGCCGCCGCCCGCGTTCACTCGAAGGATCAAGCCGCTCGGCTCCGTCCCCGCAATGACATCACCATTCGGAGTCACCGCCAGCGAGCGGATGTTCTCATCATCGGCTTTGAAGAAGATCTGTCCCGTGCCCGCCGCGGAAACTTTGTGGATCTCGCCCCGGTCGCCGGTCCCAACGTACAGGTCGCCCGCCGGCGAGAACGCCAGCGCCCAGATATACTTCGCCCGCGGGTCATAGAATACCGTTCCCTTCCCGTCCGCGCCCAACCTGTACACCTTGCCGTCCGGCGCCGTGGCGACATACACCTGATCTCTCGCGTCCACCGCCACAGCCTGAATCTGCAAGCCCGGCACTTCGCCCGCCACGCGTCCCTGGCCCAGTGCATTAACGGCGTACACTTTCGCCACCGTTCCGCCAGGGCTGCCTCCGCCCGTGTACACCGTCCCCTTCGAGTCGCGCGCCGCGGCCCACAGATACGACACCGAAGGATCAAACAACTCCTTCACGGCCGGAGCCAACATCACGCGCCCGTCGCTCCGCAGCGCCAGCCGCTTCAGCATCGCCTTGTCATAGTCCGCTCGGGAGTTGTTTACCCAAAACTGGGTTTCCACCCCCAGGGCAAGCGTCACCATCAGCGCCGCGGTCACGCCCGCGCGCAGTACAGGATGCGAAGAAAACATGCGTTATTTCACCGTCACGCGCAGCGAATGGCTGCCGCTAACCATATAGTCAAAGGGGATTGATACTTCCGCCAGCGCCGTCTCCGGCGTAGCCAAGTAGCTCCGGGCTGAACTCCGCCCGTTCTGCATCACATTCAAGACGGACGAAGGCAGATTCGGCATCGTCTTGTCGTCCACATACATCGTCGGCCGGCTCTGCACCAGCGATGCATACAGCCGGTTGTTCGGCCGCTCCTGGCTGATCAGCGACACAATCTCCGGCACATCCAGGAAGCGGTTCATCTGCCCGGCGATGTTCTGCATCCGGTTCAGCGTGTCCGCGTCGCTCAACACAACTCGGTACTGCCCGCCCGCCATACTCTTCGGCAGTTGCAGCTTGATCTCCCGCTCCAACCTGCCGCCGCGATACGGCCGCAGATACACCTTCACCGGCAGTTCCGCGCCCGGTTCCACTTCGCTCACCGGCAGCCACGCGCTCTCAATCGTCGCCGACCGCCGCTCCGGAATCAGGTCCACACTCACATCCACACTCTTCAGATCCGGCACCGAAATCTGGTTCAGAAACAGGCGGTTGAACTTGTCGCCCCACCATCCAGCCAACTGCATCGACGCCGGCACCGGCGCCTCGCTCGGCGACTGCATCGTCGATAGATCCAGCTTCTGCCCGCCGCCCAGTTCGACCAAGCCTTTCAACCGGTACGTTGTATCCTCGGCGAAGTCGTTCATCCCGGAGATCGAGTTGAACAGCGTCACCATCATCAGGTACGGCGTCCACTTCTGCTGCACGAACACGTTGAAGTTCAGCACCTTGTTCTTCACGGCGTTCCCCGTGTCGCCCAACGTATTCACCTTCACCGACACCGGAATCATCCGCGACTCTTCGCCGAGTACGCCCATAATCCCGCTGTGCCGGTCCTGCCGCAGCGCGCCGACAATCTCGGTCGCGTTGGCGAACTTGTTCGGCTGAAACGCGCTCGAAAGCACCATCAGCACTTCGCCCTTGCTCATCGGCATGCTCACCGGCCCCAAGTTGAAGAACGAGTGGCCAAAGCCCAGCACGCGCTTTCCATCGTTGTAGGTCACCGTGCCCAGCCCGGTCATGCTCATGTCGCCGCTCACCAACACCCCGGCGATCGCCTCGCCCGGTTGCAGCGCCTGCTCCCAACCCAGCGCCGGCTTGGCCGCGTGCAGCGCCGCCGAAGCGCCGCCCTGCACGGGATTCAATCCCATCTGCCGGAACATCGGCCCAAACTGCGTCAACACTTCCGTATGGAAGCCGCTCATCGTCAGCGGCGTCTCAATCGGCACCATGTAGGGCGCGCTCATCACCTGCTGATACTCCTGCGGCAACGGCAACCGCGCCTGCTGCGATCCACCCTGTGGCACCCGTGCGTCGCTCGGCCGCGTCTGGTCGTAGTCGTTGATCTCGAGCATCAGCTCAATCGGCGTAATCCCGCAGATCGCGTCCGGCGAAAAGACACTCAGCCGCAGCGACACCGCACCCATCATCTTGCCGTCAATGTAGACGGGGCTACCCGACATGCCGCCCGCCACATTGGTTCGCTGGGCCTTACCCCCCATCTTGCCGAGGATAATGTCCTGCTTCGGACCCCACGCGTTCTTCCACACGCCGATGATCTCTACCGGCACCGACTCAGGCTCCGTCCCTTCGAAGACGGTCCAGGCGGTAGCCTGCATCCCTTTCTTCACTTGGCCGATCGGCAGGATGTCGACGCGACCAGCGCGCGGTTTGGGCATGTCTGCGGCTTGGGCCAAGCTCGCGCCGGCCACCGTTCCGAGCAACTCTCGTCTTGTCATAAGGCTGTTACTAGTGTAGACGCCGCCGGGACTACCGATGGCGAGTAAACTTATTGCCCGAAAACATCGCCAGATTTGCCATGTGCGGACCGGCCACTGCTGCCGCCGCGATCTCCACCGTGCAATTCGGGTCCTGCCGAGTCTTCATGCAGTCAAAAAAGTTCTGGATGTGTGGTTCCATCGGCACCGGCGCCTGCGCCTGCTTCACTGGCGCGGCCTCGCGCTTCCACGGCTCTTTGTAGACCGCGTACCCGGCGTCGTCCAGCACCATCGTCGCTTCATCGCCCAAAAAGGTGATCGACCAGCCGTTCTGGTAGGAGTTCGCGTAGTCCAGCGTCCACGTCACCAGCATCTTCGGAAACTCAAAAATCGCCGAGAACACATCCGGATGCTCCGAACCCTTCATCTTGGCGACGTAGCCCGATGCCTGCGCCGATAGCGGCGCCGTCTGTCCCGTGAACCACTGCGTCACGTCCATCAGGTGCGTGCCCTGGTCCGTCATGTTCCCGCCAGCGTAGTCGAAGAAGTACCGCCAGTTTCTGAACCGCATCGGCTCCAATTCCCGCACCGGCGCCTCGCCCAGAAACGCCCGCCAATCCAACTCGCCCGGCAACGGTCCGTTGTTCAACTCCTTGGCGATGTTCCAGTGCCATTGCGGCTTTACGAGCGTCACCTGCCCCAAAATCCCTTCGTCCATCAGCCGCTTGGCCTCGATCAGCGCTGGGGCGCTGCGCCGCTGCATTCCGACCTGCACCACTTGTTTCGACGCCCGCACCGCGTCCACCATGATCTGGCTCTGTTCGAGCGACTTCGATAGCGGCTTTTCGAGGTAGACGTCTTTCTTCGCCGCCAGCGCCGCCTGCAGCATCGGCCAGTGCTGATGGTCCGGCGACGCGATCACCAAGCAGTCCATCTTCTGCCCGAGCAACTCCTGATACTTCGTGAACCGCCGCGCTTCGGGCGAAATCGCGGCCGCCTTCTCCAGGTTCGGAGAATAGATGTCGCAGATAGCGACGCACCGCGCGCCCATCCGCTGGAACCGCTCCTGCAGATAGCGTCCCCGTCCCCCCGTCGCAATCACACCGAACGTGACCTGCTCATTCGCGGCCTGCGCCGCCAAGGCCGTCACCGTCGCGCTCATCCATTCTCTCCGGCTCCACATTTTTCTTACTCCTTACAGCAGGTCAAGACGTGCGACGGATAAAAGCTCTGCCGCAGCACTCGGTCGCCCACGATCCGGAAATTCAGGCTCTTAATCAACGCCGGCATCCCTTCCTCGACTTGGCGCCCCCAAAGCGAAGGCAGAACACTTCCCGCAACCTGATACAACCTGTTGAAGATAGCCGTGTTTTCCCCAACCATAACGGTGGCGAACGTCCCGCAAGGCCGCAGCACCCGCCGGATCTCTGCCAACGTGGCGGTAATGTCATCCGTGCTCAGCAGCTCAAACAGATAGCAGCAAAACACCGAGTCAAACGACTCATCGCTGAACGGCAAATGCCGAGCGTCCGCCGCCTGGCATTGCGCCATCGCCGAAGGGTGATTCCTCTGAGCCAGCCGCTGCGTCCGAGCCGCCATGTTGGGTGACAAATCACATCCCATCGTCTGCCCGTTCCGGTTCTTCGCCGTCAAGCGGCCAAACATCTCGCCGGAGCCGGTCGCAATCTCCAAAATCCGCATACCGTCTTTCACGCCACTCATTTCGAGCGCCGCTTTGTGCGCCTGCGAATGAAAAAAGTAAGTCGAGGCCGGATAGACTCCAGAAAGCAGGTCGTACACCCTTCTGGTCCGGTCGGAAATCGTTTCGTGAAGCCGCTGCCCACTCGGCGAGCTCAGACGTCCAAATTCCAACTCGTCAAAAGGCGACTGCATTCAGAATGCTCGTCCCCTCATCCTACAACATCAGTCAACATCAGCGCGAAGCTGGAAATTCGATTTCCGTCCGCGTTCCCTCCCCCACCCGGCTATCGATCACCATCCGATACTTATCCCCATAAAGCACCTTCAACCGCTCATTGACGTTACTAATTCCGATGCCGCTCTCAAACAGAGTCGCCAGCTTCGACTCCGGAACCCCAACCCCGTCATCTTCGATTTGCAGTTTCATCCGGCCCTGCGTACACTCCGCCGACAGCCGAATCTTCCCGCCGTCGATCTTCCCCGCCAGCCCGTGCTTGATGCTGTTCTCGATGATCGGCTGGATCAACATCGCCGGTACCAACTGATCGAGTACGGCCGGATCCACGTGCCGCTCGAAGCGGAGCTTGTCGCCGAACCGGGTCATCTCGATCGAAAGATAGTCGTCGATAAAGGAAAGCTCGTCCCGGAGCGGCGTCATGTTATCGGTCTTTCGCATCAGCCGCCGCAGAATATTCGACAGCTTCACCACCACCCCCCGCGCTTGGTCCGGGTTGATCCGAATCAGCGAGTTCACCGTGTTCAGCGTGTTGAACAGGAAGTGGGGGTTGATCTGGCTCGTCAAAGCATGGAGCCGGGCCTCGGTCACCAATCGCTGCTGCTCCTGCAGTAGCAGGTCAGTTCGGATCGTATTCCAGATCTTCAGTGGCAGCGCCACGGCGAAGACGGTAGTCGCGCAGATCAGGACGACCGACCCCCAGTCCGGGTCCGTCCAACTGGCGTAGATCGAGTAGAACAAACGGTCCTCGACGATGCGGTCAATACCCCAGCGAAGGAGTTCCGCGAAGAGAATGGTCAGCAAAAAAATCAGGTGAAAGGCGGTGACCCGCGTATCGTACTTGCGGCGGAACAATCGCGAGATCGTGAGGTCAAAGTACGGCGAAAAGCTCCAGACACTGTCCGGGAACGGAGCCATATCGCGCAGCAAACCGCCAAGCACCCCGACTCCGGCGAACAACAACATGCTTAAATATTCTCCGGTCAACATCGCTGGAAGTGAGATCAGTACGCCGCCGACGAGACCCGTGAAGTAGCCGCCAAGCACCCCGGCGAGCAGCGCGCCCTCCAAACCCAAGTCGACGGCGAGGTAGGCATTTTCCGTCAAAACCCGCCCGGCCACGCCCGCTCCGAACAGTAACGCCAGAATCGCCGCGAAGCGGAACCGCTGTTCCATGTTTCTTTCTTCGCGCAGCAGCATCTTAACAAATAGGCTCGAACGCCCCAGAATACTAGCGAGCGACGCGGCCACGGCCAGCTTCATCAGCAGTACTGCCAAATGTTGTTCGAGCATTCAACCCTATACTATGAGTGTGTTTCGTTTGGAAAAAATCGCCGACGCCCGGTTCCCTACCCGCTTCGGCGATTTCCGGATCTTTGGATTTGTAGGACATTTCGCCAACCGCGTGGAAGAAGCCGTTGTCCTGGTCATGGGAGACCTGAACGGACCGCCTCCGCTGGTCCGCGTTCACTCTCAGTGTCTCACCGGCGATGTATTTCATAGCCTGCGCTGCGATTGCCGGGATCAATTAGAAATGGCGCTCGAAAAAATCGCCGCCGCCGGAGGAGGCATCCTCCTCTACGAACATCAGGAAGGCCGGGGCATCGGGATCATGAACAAACTCCGGGCCTATGAGCTGCAGGACCTCGGCGCGGATACGATCGAAGCCAATGAACAGTTGGGTTTCGCGGCCGACCTTCGCAACTATGAACTGCCAGTGGCGATCCTGCAGTACTTCGGTTTGAAGTCGGTTCGTTTTATGTCCAACAACCCGGAGAAGATCGCCGCGCTAGAAGCTGGCGGTATCGAAGTGGCGGAGCGGGTTCCCATGGTGGCGGCGCGGATGGAGCAGCGAGATTTCTATCTCAGGACGAAGCGCGACCGGATGGGTCACCTTTTTGAATTTGAAGAGGTGCTGTTTGAACCTCCCATTGCATAATCCGCACCAAGGCTTCGGCGGCGCTGTCGCCGCACATGTCGGGCTGCGGACGTAGCCCGACGCAGACGGCCGGTCGCTCCGGCAGCCCGAACAAGTCGCAGAGGTTGTCCGGTGTCAGATGGGCGCAGCGGAGGCCAGCGGGTTTGCCTTGCGGCATCTTCGGCGTTGGCGTCGAGATGGAGGGCGAGATGCAGCACGCCCCGCACCCCACGCGGCAGTTCACGGCTTATACACCGCACTGCACTGGTCCATCTCCCAAACTTCCACCCTGGCAATCCGCACCGCCGTTTCCGGTTGCAGAGCCGGGAGGTCGCAGTTCAGATCTTCGTGGATGAACTTGGCCACGTTCTCAGCCGAGGGGTTCACCACATCGAAGGGCGGCACCTCGTTCAAGAAAGTGTGGTCGAGGCGGCTCAGCACCCGCGCAATCGACTTCTTGAGGCCGATGAAGTCGACGAGCAAACCCATCGAATCAAGCTCCGGCCCTTCGATGGTCACCCGCATTTTCCAGTTATGACCATGGATCGGCTCCGTCTTGCCGTAGTAGTTCCGCAGGGCGTGGGCCGCGGGGAAGATCGCCTCTACATTCACTTCAAACACGAAAGAACTCCTCTACGTCTTCAATCTTGGTCGTAAATGCGTAGTCCGGCAAGCTGTCAAAGAAGATCTGGCCGTAGCGCTGGCGGGTGATGCGGTGATCGAGCAAAGCCAGGACGCCGCGGTCGGTGCGGCTCCGGATCAGGCGTCCGAAGCCCTGTTTGAGCGCGATGGCGGCCTGCGGGATCTGATACTCGCGGAAGGGGTCGCCACCGGCCTTTTTCAGCGCGTTGGTGCGGGCGGAGACGACGGGATCGGACGGCACGGCGAAGGGCAACTTATCGATGATGACGCAGCTCAACTGCTCGCCTTGCACATCGACTCCCTGCCAGAAGGAGGATGTCGCAAAGAGGACGCAGTTCTTGGTCCGGCGGAACTCTTCGAGGAGCGCGCTGCGGGGGCCGGTGCCCTGGATCAGGGTCGGATAGAGGATGTCGAACGCTACCCGATCGTGCAACTGCTTCATCGCCTGGTAGCTGGTGCAGAGCACGAAAGCCCGGCCTTGGCTGAGTTCGAGGAGCTTGATGATCTCTTCGGCCGCCCGCGGGAGAAAGTCCATACCACGGGGGTCCGGCAGGTTTTGGGGGACGTAGAGCAGAGCTTGTTCGGGATATTGGAAAGGGCTGCTGACGATCAACTGCCGGGCGTAGGCGATGCCGAGGCGCTGTTGGACGAAATCGAACCCACCGGCGACAGCGAGCGTGGCGCTGGTGAGAGTGACGGACGGGACCTTGTCGAAGAGCTTTTCGGTGAGCAGCGTCGAGACGTCGATGGGGGTCGCCTGGAGGTAGACGCCACGGTTGCGGCGTTCGATCCAATAGACGTAATGCAGTGCGACGCCCTCCACCCAGCGACGCAGGTTGTCTGCAAGGGCCTGAACGCGAACGGCGAGAGGAATGACTTCGCCTAGGTTCTCCTTGAGCAACTGCAATTGGACGTGGACGGCTTCGAGGGAGCTGAGCACGTCCTGATAGGCGTCGGCGTTGCGTTCGCGAAAGGGAGCGTGTTCGCTGAAGCCGCGGCGGCCCTCCCCGGGCGGGAAGAGGGAGAAGAAGAAGTTCGCCGCCTCCTCCATCCCCTGCAGGATCCGGTCTAACTCGACGCGGCCCATCTCTTTTCGCTTGCACAGGGCCGTGATGTCGCGGCGGACGTCGGCGAACTGGAGGTTGCTGACGGAGAGGCCGAAGTACTGTCCGGCGACGTCCTCAATCTCATGCGCTTCGTCGAAGACCACGGCTTCATACTCCGGGATGATGCTGCCGAACTCGCCGTCCTTGATGGCGAGGTCGGCGAAGAAGAGGTGGTGGTTGACGATGATGATGTCGCTTTCGGCGGCGCGCCGCTGCATTTGAGTAATGAAACAGCGGTCGAACTGCGGGCAGCGCTGGCCGGTGCAGAGGTCGCGGCGGGCGTCGATTTTGGCCCAGGCGGAGCTCGATTCGGGGAGCGTTTTGATTTCGGCGCGGTCGCCGTACTCGGTGGTCTTCTCCCACTCACGGATGACCTGGAAATCGGCGACCTCTTCGAGGCCGGTCAGCACGGGTTCCTTTTCGGCGTCGTAGATGCGTTGGCGGCAGGCGTAGTTGTTCCGGCCCTTCATGTAGCAGACGCGGAGTTCCTGCTCGAAGTGCTGCTGGAGAAAGGGGATGTCCTTGAGGTAGAGCTGCTCCTGGAGGTTTTTGGTGCCGGTGGAGATGACGATCCGCTTGCCGGACATGATGGCAGGCACCAGGTAGGCGAGGGTTTTGCCGGTGCCGGTGCCGGCTTCGACGAGCAGGTGGCGCCGGTCGTTGAACGCCTGCTCGACGGCCTCGGCCATCTCCAACTGGCCGGAGCGGAATTCGTAGTGCGGATGCCACTGCGACAAGGTGCCATTGCGCGCGAAGAACTTGCGCACCGATACCGCCCCCGCCCTGGTGGACTTTCCGCTCAAGACTTCAGTGTATCGGCCAGAGCGGCGAAGAGGGCCCGGTGCGGCGGGTGGGTGCCTACCAGATCCTCCGGATGCCACTGGACCGCCAGGACGAACCGCTTGCCGGGCATTTCAGCCGCTTCGATGACGTCGCCGGAGCGCGCCGTGACCACGATCCCGTCGCCCAACTCATCGAGCACCTGATGGTGGCGGGAGTTGACTTCAAATTCGGTCTCGCCGGTGACATGGGCGAGGCGGGAGCCGGGCTTGACGATGACGGAATGGAACACGTTGCGATGGCCGTCGATGTGCTGTTTGAGAGTGCCGCCGCAAGCGACATTGAGCAGTTGCATGCCGCGGCAGATGGCCAGGATGGGGATCTCGCGCTCCAGCGCGGCCCAGGCGATGTCCAATTCGTAGACGTCGCGGGTGGGGTCAAGTTCACCGAGCTGAGGGTCCGGGGCTTGGCCATAGTGGGCGGGATCGATATCGTTGCCGCCGGCGAAGACGACAGCGTCGTACTCGTCGGCGCCGGGTTCAACGGGTTCGAGGCCGACGCTGCGCACGGCGTCGAAATAGGGCTGCATTCGCGGGGCGTACTCCGCGCTGTAGGTGAGCAAGACCCGCTTCATTTTTCGTCCGGCGCAATGATGCTGCTGACTTCGGCTTCGCGTACTCCGTAGAGCTTCTTCACGACCCGGCAGATCTCCCGCCCCAACCGTTGGGGCTGTTCCCCATCGGGCAATTCGATCACCACTTTGACGTAAATCTGCATCTCCCGCATATTGCCCATGATACTCTGGCGCTTATGCAGCGCCGACATTTTCTCGCCGCCGGAGCGCTGGCCCCGGCCGCCGCAGCCGCGCCCAAGTACTCTTATCGCCTCCGGTACGCTCCGCATGTGAGCAATCGCGACGTGGACCACCATCGGCAATTGGAAGTCTTCGCTGAGCAAGGATTCAAGGCGTTTGAGTTCAACGGGTTGCCAAAGCTTTCGAACGCGGAGATCGCGGCGGTCGCGAAAACGAAGGAACGGTTGGGCTTGGCGATGGGCGTCTTTGTGATCAACCGCGGCGGATGGAAGCCGAGCGCTCTGGTGGACCGCAAATTCCATGCCGATTTTCTGGCGGATGTGAAGCGGGCGGTGGAGATCCACAAGATCATCGGCAACGAGTGCGCGACGGCGACCTCCGGGCTGGGCGTGGACAACCTGAGCTACACCCAGCAGACGACGAACTGCATTGAAGCGTTGAAGCGGGCTGGGGAACTGGTTGAGAAGACGAAGATGGTGATCGTGCTCGAACCGCTCAACGTTCGCGTGGACCATGCGGGTTATTTCGTCGTGATGTCGAAGCACGGCGCCGAGATCATCGAGAACGTGAACCACCCGAACGTGAAGCTGCTGTTCGACATCTACCACCAGCAGATTTCCGAAGGTAACGTGATCAACCACCTGCGCCAGCATTGGGCCCAGATCGGGTATTTGCAGGCTGGTGACGTGCCGGGCCGCAAGGAACCGGGGACGGGCGAGATAAATTATCAGAACGTGTTCAAGGCCGTCCATGGGCTGGGCTACCAGGGCATTATCGGCATGGAACACGGCTGGACCAAGCCAGGGATTGCCGGAATGGTGGAAGGGTTCGCGCAGTACCAGAAGGCAGACGGCTGGACATGAGTTGCCCGCGCTGCCGGAGCCGCAAGGCGAAGCGCCATAGCCCGGTCCTAGGAGTGGACATCTGCCCGCAGTGCTGCGGGACAGAACGGGAAGAGACGATCGCCTGCCCGCTGGATTGCACGTATCTCCGCGACGCGCGGCAGCACGAGAAGCTGGTGCCGATGACGGCGGAGGAATCGCCACACCCGCAAGAGGACATCACGGAGAGGTTCCTTTTGCTGCACCAGACGCAGCTCATTCTGCTGACGAATGCCTTGTTTGTCGCCTCGTGGGAGGAGCAGTACACGGATGCCGATGTGCGGGTGGCGCTGGAGGAGTTGATCAGCGGCGCACCAGCGCACCCGATTGCGGTGGCCTTTTCGACGCGCCTGAACGAATTGCATGTTGGCCTGAAGCCGGAGGCGCGGATGCGATTCTGGAGCGACGACATCCATCGAAAATTGCAGGTTTTTCTGCTGAGGTTGGCCGTGGGGCGCGACAATGGAAGAAGCCGGGGACGGGCTTTCGTCTCGTTCCTCGAAGACCATTTCAACCGCACCATGGGAGGGCAATGAAAGACGTAGGGGTAATTTTGTTCGGGCACGGGTCGCGTGTACCGGAAGCGAACCAGTCGGTGATGGCCGTGACGGCCGCGATGCGGGAGCGGGGTGGCTATGCGTTAACCGCTACGGCGTTTTTGGAGTTAGCGGAGCCGGACCTGCCGACCTCTGTCGCTTCGCTCGTCGAGCAAGGTGCGCGGCAGATTCTCGTGATTCCGTACTTCCTGACGCTGGGAATCCACTTGCGGCGCGATCTGCCGCGCATCGTCGAGGAGCTCGAAAGCATCCATTCGGGGGTGAGCATCCAGGTGACCGAACCGCTGGACGGCCATCCGGCCTTGCTCGAGATTGTCATGGCGCGCGCCGGCGGCGCATTGAAAACCTCATGAAAGCTGAACTTGTCTCTTCCCGCCTATTGGCGCCTGAAATCCGCCAATTTCTGTTTTCTGTCCCGGAGGTGGCCGAGCTGAAGTTTCTGCCCGGACAGTTCGTTTCGCTCTCGGAGACCTTGAACGAGAAGAAGGTGACGCGGGCATACTCGATCGCGACGCTGCCCGAGGGCAACCGATTTTCAATTTGCTTGAACCGGGTGGGCGGCGGCTTGTTCTCGCCGTACCTGTTTGCGCTGCAACCCGGCGAGACGGTGGACATGAAAGGGCCGCTCGGCGTTTTTGTGTGGAGGCAGCCCAAGGCGGACTCCGTGATGGTGGCGACGGGGACGGGGGTGGTGCCGTACCGGCCGATGCTGCTCGAAGCGCTGCACGGCGGGGCGACGGAGCAGTTCAAGCTGATCTACGGGACCCGGCATGAGGAGAATCTGCTGTACGTCGACGAATTCCGGGCGTTGGAGCAGCAGTATTCAAACTTTCGGTTTATCCCGACGGTGACGCGGCCGACGGAGAAATGGACGGGGGCGACCGGGCGCGTGCAACCGCATGTGCTGGCGGCAATCGGCGACCGGCGGGGCATTCATCTCTACGCCTGCGGGCTGAAGGAGATGGTGGATAGCGTGCGGGAACTCGGCAAGGATCTAGGCTTCGACCGCAAGCAGATCGTGTTTGAAAAGTACGACTGAGTACACTGGTAGAGAATGAACCAGCGTTTCGCTATTGCCGCGGGCGGCATCGTCGTTGTCTTTCTCGTGACGATGGCGATCGCCTTTCAACTCATGCCTGGACCGTTGAAGCCGACAGACTATCTTGTCGTGGGGGCGATTGCCACCTTCGTTTCGATGCTGGTACTATTCGTGATCCTGACCCAGACGGTGGGGAAGAAAGGGCAGATTTTCACGAAGGACAAGGCGCCGAAAGCCGACGACTAGCGGGAATTTACTGCCAAATACGCGCGAAGGCGCTTTCGAAGACTTACGAATACCGCCGCGGCAGGAACGCGCTATCCCCTGGTATTTACAGCCCTTGCTCAGCTACCGGCCGCCCCCAACTGCACCCTTTCAGTAAACTCCCGCTAAACGTCAACTCCGTATTCGCTCCACTGAATCACCCGGCCCTGCTCGCACACCTGGTTGCCGAGAATGGCGGTCAGCGCCCCGGCCGCTCCCACCTCAATCCCGGCCGGCGAGGGGGCACCGGTCAGGATGGAATGGAAGAAGGCCGTCGTGTGCGCATCATTCTTCTGCTCTACCTCCGGAGACAAGAGCCGCTGCTCCTTGCCGTCGATCGAATAGAAACGCGCTCCGTTCATCAACTCCACCGCGCCCTTCGTGCCGTAGACGTTGATCGTCTGATTGCCGCTCGGCATCGAACGGGGATGGAACACCATCTGCGTGAACGAGAGATTCACTCCATTTGCGTAGTCGTAAGTGATGCTCTGATGATCCATGATGTCGCGGCCCTTGGGATCGTCCTTGTACATGTTCGTCCCGCCAAAACCGGCAGCCCGCGTGGGGTGCTGGCCGATGGCCCAGTTGCAGGCATCGAGATTGTGGACGGACTGTTCGACGAGATAGCCGCCCGACTTCTTCTTGTCGAAGTACCAATCGGCGGAGCTCGCATCGTGGGGATGATCCGAAGTGGCGTGGCGCTGCGCCTTCACGAAGAGCACCTGCCCAATGGCCCCTTCGTGGATCAGCTTGATCGCGGCGCCGAGTTGCGTGTAGGACCGCAACTGCTGGCCGACTTGAAACACCTTCTTCGATTGGCGGGCCACTTTGATCAGCTCGCGGATCGATTCGGGCGTAGTGCCGATGGGCTTCTCGCAATAGACGTGCTTGCCCGCCTTCAGCGCCGCAATCGCCATTTCGACGTGCATGTGCGGGGGCGTGGCGATATAGACCGCGTCGATGTCTTTGTTGGCGATGATCTTGTGCCAGTCGCCGGTGGTGGTGGGGTTGGTCTTGGCGGCCCTGGTGGCGGCCTTGTCGAGGCGATCAAGCTTGTTGTCGCAGAGGGCCACGACGCGTGCCGTGGGCTGCTGCATGACTTCGCCGAGCAAGCTGGATCCGCGATTGCCTACCCCGATCACAGCCGTGGCGACCTGGGTATTGGCGCCTTGTCCGAAGGTGGCCTGCGCGGCGGTCGCCGCGCCCAACATAAAACTTCGTCTTTCCATGTTCATGCTCCTTGTGTTTGTAAACCGCGCAAAACTGAGTCGATGTATTCGCGGGAACGACGCGCCAGGGCGTCGATGCCCGCGGCATCCGCTGGCCGGGGGACCAGTGGTTCGAAGATATTTTCGAAAGTAAGGGGGATGGTGAGGCCGGTCCGCATGACGGGCGCGAACAGCTTGTAGTGGTCGATCTCTCCGAAGCCGGGGCCGCAATCTTCGTCCTTCGGGGTGTTGCGGTGATCCTTGATGTTGAAGGCCCGAATGTCGCGCCAGCAGGTTTGGATATCGGCGATGGGATCGTGGTTCTCGTAGTCGAGGACATTGCCCGCGTCGTAGCAGACCTTAACGGCCTCGTCGGCCACTTCGCGGACGATACGCGCGCAATGCTCGCCGGTCGCGGTGTTGCCGCCGTGCTGCTTGATAACAACCATCACGCCGGACTGGCGCGCCGTGGGCGCCATGCGTTTCAGATTGCTGACGAAGGTTTCGTACTCTCCGGGCGTCGTCTTCCCGAAGGTGAGGAGGAACGGGATCTTTGCGGCGGCGGCCTGTTCGATGCGGCGGAGATGGGCGTCGAGGGTTTTGGCGGCCTCGAGATTGACGGTACTGAACATCATGACCGGCTCCAATCCCAGGTCGCGGCAGCGGGCGGCCAACGCGGCAGAGTCGCGGGCGGGTGCATCGACAGCCAAGGCGGGCTTGGGCCGGCCCTGCGCATCTTTGTGGTTCACGCCCCAGGCGACGTGCGCGTATCCCGCTCGCTTGATTCCTTCGAGGGCGCGCTCTAGGGGGTGGGCGGAGTAGGGCAGCGTCATGCACGCCAATTGGAAGTGAGTGGGCGCCGATTGGGCCAGGGCGCGGGCGGGGAGGGCGGTGGCGAGGAGATCCCGGCGGCTGAGAGCGGATGTTTTCATGGCAATTCCTTCACTGATACGTTTCGATACTCGACCGGCCAGCCTTCCGATTGGAGGCAGATGTTTCCCTCTTCCGGCGAGGCGCCGGTGCCTTCGTTGACGAGGACGCCGTTGAGGGCGACGGTGACCTTGCCGTCCTTCACGGTGACTTCGTAGTGATCCCAATCGCCGAACGCTGGCCGGTTCGCCTTGACGAAGGGGCCGCGCTTGGCGCCGGTGATCTTTCCGCCGCGGACGCCGAATACGCTACCGACTTCGCCGAAGTACCCTTGCACTTCGAGCGACGTGGGCCACCCGTCCTTGGTGGGTCCGGCCAGGATGAAGAAGCCGGCGTTGGGCCATTCCTCGTCGCTGCCCGGCTTTTGCTTGAAGCCCTTTTGAAAGCGCCATTCGGCGCGGAGCACGAAGTTTCGATATTTCTTCCTGCTGCGGAGGAAGCCGTTGGGCTGCCCGGTGGTTCCGATGGCGCCGTCGCGCAGAAACCACGCTTCGGGAGGGGCCGCGCCGTCGACGGTCCAGTGCTCGCTGATCTGCCGCTTGGGCATCAGCGATTCAAAACCGTCCTTGGCGAACAGCGTGCCGCAGAAAATGATGAGATACGCGAGTTTCATTCAGAAGCCACTCCACACCACTGGCAGACGAAGGTTAAGAGGGCCTTTGTCGACTCCACCAGAGAATCGATTTCGACGTATTCGTCGGGCATATGCGCGTTGCCACCGCGCGGTCCCCAGAGAAGGGCCGGAATCTCGAAGCGATGGAAGACGTACATATCGCACGGCCCTTCGATGCCGCAGATCTCGGGCGACTGCCCGATGGCTTGGAGCGCCGTGGCGGCGAAGTGCCGCACCATCGGGTGCTCGGCGGGAAGGGCCGAGCCGGGCAGCCAGCGGATGGGATGTTCGATTGCAGGCCGGAGGCCGAAGGTTGGCGGATGGGAGGCGACGAGGGCGTCCAGCCACTCGGTGAATTGCTGATCGATGGCTTCGACGGCCTCGCCGGGCATGGTCTGCCAG
Source organism: Bryobacterales bacterium (assembly GCA_038215275.1). Lineage (GTDB taxonomy): Bacteria > Acidobacteriota > Terriglobia > Bryobacterales > Bryobacteraceae. Next base: position 18,128 of record JBBQRA010000066.1, read on the forward strand.
AAGAGTTCCAAGCGGCAGATGGGCGGGACGTTCGGGGGCTCGTCGGTGGTCCAGGGCGCGGTATGAATCCGGGCGACGGTGACCGGCACCCGGTCGGCGAGATGAGCGTAGAGGATGTGTTCCGGCGCTGCGAGGCGGCGGACTTCGACGAAGCGCGGCAGGGCGTTGAGGAAGAGGCGCAGTTGCTCGGTAACTCCCGCGGAATCCGCCGGGCAGAGGATGCCTCCGTTGGGCGCGGTGAACGTGACGTGGACGGTGCGGCCGCCGCGCTGCGCCGGACAGATCCGCAGGTTGGAGGGTTCAGAGATGACGGCGGCGTCCGCGGTGTAGCCGGCTAGGCGGCCGGCGAGAGTGCCGTTGACGCCGCCGAACTCTTCGTCGACCACCGACTCAAACGTGAGGTCACCGAGCAGTCGGATACCCAACTCGGCGAGAGCCTCCACCACAAATACGTTGGACGCTATCCCGGCCTTCATGTCGAAGGCGCCGCGGCCATAGAGGCGGCCGGCGGCGATTTCGGCGCCGAAGGGGGCGTGAGTCCAGGGCATCGACCCGGCGGGAACGGTGTCGATATGTCCGCTCAATACGAGTGATCGGCCACCGCCGTCGCCAGGGTGCTTGGCACCGAGATTGGGGCGTCGCTCGTAGTCCCGCCCCGGCCAGTAGAGGGGATGTTCGGTAAGGCCGGGGACTTCATCGGGGGTATAGAGGGTGGGGTCCCAGCCGGCGCGTTGCAGTCGATCCGCCAAATACAGTTGGCACGCGAGTTCGGCGCCGAGGGGCGCACGATTTTCGGAGGGTATCCGCACGAGGTCCGAGAGGATGGAGACGAGTTGTTCCCGGCGGGCATCGACGAATCCGGAGAGACTGCGGGTGATGGCTGCGTTCATCAAAACTCAGTTTCTCCTACGGTTTGGGAGAAGCCTTTGGTCAGGAACGCCAAATAGAGAAGGCCGGCCGCCAGCCACGTGAAGCCGGCCGTCTTGGCGCCGGGGGAGAGGCTGAGCCAAATGGCGACACAGATGGCCGCGCCGAGGGAGGGAAAGACGAGGTTCGTGAAAAAGTGGGTCCCGGTGCGTTGCCGCTTGGTGATGTAGAAGTGCGCGATGACGACGCAATAGATTGCCGCGGGGCGAAGAAGACCGGGAGGACTGCCGCCGTGGAGGATGGCGGCAACGATGAACCAGGCCGTGGAAAGGGACATAAGAAACAGCATACCCTCGTTGGTGCGGCTCGTTACTTGCATCCCGCAAATAAGGTTGGGGCCTTGTCCGCGCCTTCAACGTACAGCCCGTTCTCGTCATGCGTTTCGATGCCGAGACGGGAGTCGGCGCCCGGCGGCCACCCCTTCAACCGGCTCGACACCAAGCTCGCACGCGACTCCCGAGCCGAGATCTGGAGCTTTATCGGCGAACATTTGAAGAAGTAATCAATCGGGCTGCGTGAGGGCGGCGGCGAGCAGAATAATCTGCTTGGCGCCGATGCGGGCGGACTCGATCTGCGCCCATTCGGTGAGGGTATGGTTATTGCCGCCGTGCGCGCGGCCGACGGCCATCGAGGGGATTCTGTTGACGACGCCCACGTGGCCATCTTGAGCATGGCGATCCTCGCGGCCCGGTAGCTGAGAGCCGTGTGGCCATGGGAGACATGGGAGACATGGGAGACGACACCGTAGACAGTTGCGGGTGTGAGGATGGCAAGCCTGACGATGATTAGGCCTTGGCGGCCCAGCGTTCGTTCAGTTCGCGGGCCGGGGCGGGGGAGGCTGCTACTTGGTTCCTAGTTTGGTCCCGTTCCGCGGTCGACCGTAATGAAAGGCAGTGGCCGGGTCAGTCTGTGACAAATCATCATTCTCCTATTTGCCTAGTGCTCCTACTTGCTTCCTGGTCGCACGAAAGCATTGCGATCTTTGTTGGGTTTATTGGCAGCAGAGGCGTGGACGTTGACTATTCGGGTGCCGGGTGGATAGACTTGCTTGCTTCCTGCAGAAGAAGAATATTGAAAATCATCAATCCACACCGACGCGGAATCCTGCGCCCGAAACAGGTTCGGGGCGCCAACAGCGCTGTGGTGCTCCAGCTCCTGCGCCGATTTGACCGGATCTCCCGGGCGGACTTGGCGCGGCGCAGTGGCCTTTCGGAGGGCACAGTGTCCCGGATAGTTTCCGGACTTCGCGAGCAAAGTCTGGTGTCGGAAGTGGGTGCGGAAAACTCAACCGGGGGCCGTCCCGCAACGAGGCTGCAGCTTTCTGATGCGCCGCGTGCGATTGGCGTGGAGATTCAGAACTGGGAGACCCGCTTCGCCGTTGCGAGCACCCGGGGGGCTCTGCTGGAGACGACCGCCCATCGCACCCCGGGCACGCCCAAACAGACGGTGGAGATGATCAGCGAACAGGTTGAAGCCTATTGCAAGACTCATGGACGCGCCTTGTTGCACGGGGTGGGGGTTACCGCTCGGGGTATTGTAAACAGCCGCGAGGGGGTGGTTCAGTTGGGCAACGCTCCGGGCTGGATGGATGTTCCGCTCCGGGCGATGTTGGAATCGGCGACCCGGTTGTCTGTCACGGTTGAGCACGACGTACGTGCCGCGGCCGCAGCGGAATACAACTACACTAACGCGGGGGAATTGGCGTCGCAGTGCCTTCTCTACGTTCGCGTGGATGAGGGAGTTGGCGTTGGCCTGATCTTGAATGGCGAGGTCTATACAGGCCCATCCATGGCCGCTGGCGAGTTCGGGCAAATGGTGATTGCCGACGACGGCAGCAACTCCCGCCATGATCGCCCGGGGTGTCTTGAGAAGCTGGTTTCGAATATCGCGGTCTGCGACGCTTATGCCGCGACCCAAGGCCGGTCTGCGGCCGCCAGCACGACGGACAGTGCCGCCAAGGTGCGCCGGATCTGTCAGCGCGCCGCCGATGGGGACGAGGCGGCAAAGCAGGTTGTGGCGCGGGCCGCCCGTTATTTGGCGATAGGCATCGTGAACGTCGCGTGGGGTCTTGACCCGGAGGTGATCGTCTTGAACTCGACGCTCAATACGGTTTGGCCCATCCTTCTCGAAGCGCTTGAGGCCCAGTTCCCGGACACTTCCGAATGGCCCACGTTCCGCCGCCTGCGGGTCCAACCGTCCGGCCTGGGTGAACAGGGAACGTTGATCGGCGCCGCCACTCTCGCCTTTGCTCCGCTATTTCAACTGGAGCGCGCCGGGTAGTCCGTCTTGACGCAGGCGTTGGATCGTCGCTAGACTTTCTTGCAACCCGCACGAATGAAGACACCACTCTCGCTCATCCCCCAAGCGCTTATTTTCGCGGTCGCCGCATTGGCTCAACCGTCGCCTGTCTCTCCCGTTGTGCGCAAGGTGGCTGAAGCCGTTGACTCCCGAAACGCGTTGGAGACGGTGAAACTGGTCCATGCGAACGACCGCTGGTTCACGTTCCCCAAGTTCCACCAGACGGTGCAGGTGTTGAAGACGCTTCTCGAACAAAGTGGCGCTCAACAGATTGAAGTGGAATCGCTACGCGCGGACGGTCTGACCCAAGCCGGTTTTTGGACCGCGCCGCTGGCGTGGGATGCTCAGTCGGCCTCGCTCGAGATGACGGCGCCGGAAAGGGCGACGCTCTGCGACTACGCCCAGGTCCCCGCCTGTCTCGGCATGTGGAGCGGGCCTACGCCGCCGGGCGGGGTGGAGGCGGAACTGGTGGACCTGGACACGACACCATGGAGCCGGGTGCGGGGCAAGCTGGTTCTCACTAGTCAGAACTCGGCCAACTTGAAGGACAAACTGGCCCAAAACGGAGCGTTGGGGGCCGTCAACGGCTTCAGCGAGAACCCGGAGCTGGGCAACGACCGGCAGTGGATCAATGCCTGGGGCGACCATGGCTGGGGCTTTCTGAAGGCGAGCACGCCCCTGCTTTCTTACTCGGTCACGCCGAATCAGGCGAACCATTTGCGTGAACTGTTGGCGGCGGGCAAGCGGGTGGTGCTGCGCGCTCGGGCCGCGACCAAATTGTATGAAGGCGAATACCCGTGGGTTACCGCGATCCTTCCAGGCTCCGTTCGAGATGGCGAAGAGGTGCTGGCTCTGGGGCACATCGCTGAACAAGGAGCGCAGGACAATGCCACCGGCGTCGCCGCCACGGTGGAAGCGCTTCGGACGCTCCACCGGTTGATCGAGTCTGGCCGACTTCCCCGGCCGCGCCGGAGCATTCGCGTCCTGCTGATGCCGGAGGTGTATGGCTCTCTTAGCTACATTGCCCGCCATCCCGAGCGGATGGCGCGGACCGTGGCGGCGATTACGGTGGATACTCCGGCGGCTTCCTACGATCTGGCGGGCACGGAATACACAGCGTACAAAAACCCGCACGTGGCCAAGTCCTGGACCGATGTCTTGATTCAGCGGATCGCGCGAGCCACGCTTCCCCGGCACCGGCCTTTCCATACTGCTGAGCACTCGACCGGCACCGATGCCTATCTCGGCGACCCTACCATTGGCGTGCCGAACGTCTGGCTTTATAGCGGCACGGGTACGGTTACCCACCACAATAGCGCCGACGTTCCGGCGACGGTGGACCTCCGCTCGCTCGGAGACTTGACGGCCATTGTTGCTGCTTACCTGTATGTTTCCGCCAACGCGGGAGAAGGCGAAATTCCATGGCTCGCCAGTCTCATCGTCGACGGTGCGGCCGAAGACCTGAACGCCGCGGGAGCGGCCGGCATGGATGCGGCGTTGGCCGGAGACAAGGCCGCGGCGGCCTTTGCTCTCTCGCGGATCCAGTATTTCGCTGATCGCAACATTGACGCCCTCGCCAGCCTGCGCAAGCTGGGCGCGCACCCGGCTATCGACACTTCCGCTGCACACGTTCTGGCCCTGGAGCGGGTGCAAGCGGCTCGCCTGACCGAGCAGGGAGTTCGAGCCTACCGTCGGGAGGAGGACAGAAAAGACGGCGGAGTGGTGGTGCGCCGGAAACGTCTCGGCACGATTCCGCTCGACGACTTGGCCCAGGATAAGCGCGAAGGATTTCCTTCTGGCGCGTGGGACAAGATGGTGACCGTGGCTTTGTACTGGTGCGACGGAAAGCGCTCTCTTGACGAGGTGGCCCGGCTCACTGAGTTCGAGATGGGCCGGCCGCTCGCGTTCCCTTTCGGTGGCTATTTCCGTTTTCTGGAGCGACATGGATATGTGGAAATCGTTAAGTAAGGTCGTTCTATTCGCGGCGGTGGGCCACGCGGCCGAACTCCGTCTGCTACCGGAGTACCAACGCCCGGATCCGTTTGGAGCGATTGTTGAAGCAGACCGTTCCGCTGTTGCTTTTTCGGGGAAGCTGACCACTGCGCGCCGGGGCTATGCCTCCGTGCAAGTCGTGGCGGTAACGGACAGGCCCATGGCGTACCGCCTCTCCGTCTCGTCCCCTTTCGCGGTCGACTTGTACCGCGAGTGGTTCCATCGGACGAAGCCGAACGGCCGGTACTATCCCGACGCCCTGATCCCCATGGAGTCCGGTTCCGCGTTGGCGATCCCTGATCCGGATAATCGGATTCCCAACCAGACGGCCCAGGCCTTCTGGCTCGATTTCTGGATTGCGGAGGACACGAAACCGGGGATCTATAAGTCCTCGGTAACCTTGGCGGAAGGTGGGCGAAGCGAATCCGCCGCGATTGAGATCGAAGTTCTTCCCCGCGTGATCCCGAAGGAAGACGCCATCATCCTCGACCATAACTCTTATGGGACCGCGTGGTTGTTCGGCCAATATCCGAAGACGCTGGAGCCGGAGAATGACGACCAACTCTTTGCGCTGATCCATTCTTATCATCGGCAGTTCTACGAGCATCGCGGCGTCTACCATCAACTCGGCTACGGCCATGGCGGAAAAGTTGGGCCGGAGTTCGCCCCGGAACTGACGGGCTCCGGGAAGAACAAGCGCATCACGAGTTGGGACCGCTTTGACCGCCACTACGGCGCACTGCTGGATGGGAGCGCCTTTCGCAATACCCGCCGCGGCGCCCGGCCCATTCCCTATGTTTATCTGCCCATCAACCCGGACTGGCCCGCTTCGCAGCTCTGGTGGGGGGAACCGGGGTACGAGGTGGAGTTCACGAATGTTGTTTCCGCGATGGAGCGCCACTTCCGCGAGAAGAGATGGACGGCTACGTATTTTGAACTCTTCTTCAATCACAAGAAGCGCTACAAGGGCTTCTCGTGGGACGGCGACGAGCAGCGCTTCACACGGGACAACGATTGGCTGGTTGCTTATCGGCGGCTCCTTGATAGGTCGGTACCGGCGGATTCGCCCGTGAAGTTCCTGACGCGCATCGATACCAGTTGGACGATGGAGGAACAGTTCAAGCGCTTGAAGAACGTTGTCAACTTCTGGGTGGCCGGCGAAGGGATGCTGAGCTGGTATCCCGGTTCGGCGGAGATGCTGCGCGCTCGCGGCGACCACATCTGGTCTTACGGCGGAACGCCGACGGTGGATAAACCTTCTTCGATGATCACCATGAATCCGCTGCGCACCTGGGTGACCGGGGTACAAGGGTTCGTGCGCTGGCAGACTGTGGATCCGGGCCCCGATCCCTGGTTCCAATTGGAAGGCGGCGGCGAAACGCTCGTCTATCCTGGAGACCGCTTTGGCATCGACGGGCCGCTGGCGTGCATCCGGCTGAAGGTGCAGCGCAACTGCCTGCAGGACTTGGCTCTTCTCGAAGAGCGAGCCGCAAAGTCGAGCCGGGCGGCGGTGATGGCGGAGGTGCTGCAGCGCTTCAACGGAAGCACGGCGGCCGACTGGCGGAATGTGGCGCCGCCGCTGGCGAAGCAGCCGGTGCTTGAGTGGAACAATGTGAGTATTGGCGAGGCGTTGGAGCCGTTTGAGGCAAAGTTCGTGAATGTACGCCCGGACGCCTGGCAACGGGTTCATGAGTATGCGGTAGGCGGTGGCCAATGAAGTTACTCATTCTTGTTTTTGCGCTGATGAGCCCGCTGCTCGCCCAGAGGGAGCAGGAGTTGGACGCCATCGCGAGAACCGCCAGCGTGATGGTGGATGGCGACGTCTGCCAGCGAATTGTCACCCCGCGCGCGCTCGCGTTTATGCTGCGGAATCCGTCGCCGGACCGTTGGGCGGACGCGGACAATTACGACGTGAACGACGCGGCATTTCTTGCTACCAAGAAGACGCTGATGCGGCTGGCGCTATTGGCCGACTATCCGGTGGACGTGAACCTGTGGATGCCGATCAAGCCGGACACGGTGCACGTGGTGATTCGCAATCGCCATGAGATGAGTCAGTTCTGGCCATGGGGCAAGCTGTTTCAGCCGGCACCGGCGTCGATGCTGAAGGTACTGAAGACGGGCCGGCGGCAGACGGTGAAGGAGAGACCCGGTTTCGTGTCCGTATTGGCTCCGGTCAGAAACAGTCTCGACGAGATTGTTGGAGTGGTGGAGGT
>JBBQRA010000067.1:0-25517 GCA_038215275.1 Bryobacterales bacterium
AACCTCGCCTACCGCCTCACCGACTTCATCCATCGCCAGTTCAAAATTCCCTCCTGCAAAATCGACTTCGACCGCAAGCACACCCACCCCTGCCTCCAGTACCATATCGGCCGCTGCCTCGGCCCCTGCGTCGAAGGCCTCGTCACCGCCCCGGAATACGCCGAAGCCGTCCGCCAAACCCGCCTCTTCCTCGAAGGCCGCCTCAAGGACCTCGAATCCCACATCCGCGGGCAGATCGCCGAAGCCGCCGAAGAGCTGAACTTCGAACGCGCCGCCCGCCTTCGCGACACTCTCGTCACCATCGAGGAAATGGCCCAGACCCAGAAGATGGCCACCGCCCATGGCGACGACATCGACATCTTCGCCTACTACGCCGAACCGCCCCTCATCGCCGTCAACCTCTTCCACGTCCGCAACGGCCGCATCGTCGACCGCCGCGAGTTCTACTGGGAAGACCGCTTCGACTTCGAAGCCCCCGAGTTCATGGCCGCCCTCATCAAGCAGGTCTACCTCGACCAGCGCTATGTCCCCGTCATCGTTCACGTCCCTGACGACTTCGAAGACCGCGAGGCCCTCGCCGAACTCCTTAGCGAAAAGCGTGGCCGCCGCGTCGAAATCCGCACCCCTCAGCGCGGCGAAAAGAAGGCCCTCCTCGACCTTGCCGAAACCAACGCCAAGCACTGCTTCGAAGCCCGCTTCCGCATCCTCAAGCCCACCGCCAAGTCCGTCGCCGACGCCCTCGAAGACGCGCTAAACCTCCCCGCACCCCCCAGCCGCATCGAGTGCTTCGACATCTCTCACATCCAAGGCACCGACAAGGTCGCCTCCATGGTCGTCTGGGAGGACGGCAAGATGAAGAAGGCCGACTACCGCAAGTTCATCATCAAAACCGTCGTCGGCAACGACGACTTCGCCTCCATGCGCGAGGTCGTCTCCCGCCGCTATTCCCGCCTCAAGGAAGAAGGCGCCAAGTTCCCCAGCGTCGTACTCATCGATGGCGGCCTTGGCCAACTCCACGCCGCCGCAGAAGCCCTCGAAGCCCTCGGCATCACCGACCAGACCATCGCCTCCATCGCCAAACGCGAGGAGATCATCTACGTCTACGGCCAGGAAGACGAACCCGTCCGCCTCGACCGCCACCACCCCGTCCTCCACGTCATCCAAACCATCCGCGACGAGGCCCACCGCTTCGCCGTCACCTTCCATCGCACCCGCCGCAACATCACCCGCATGCGGTCCGAACTCCTCTCCGTGCCCGGCGTCGGCGAACGCACCGTCGAAAAGCTGCTCCAAACCCTCGGCAGCCTCGAAGCCGTCAAACTCGCCACCGAAGCCGCCCTCGCCCACGAGGTCGGCGCCGCCGCGGCCAAGAAGATCTTCACCTACTTCCATGAACAACCCCAATCTGCACCCACCCCTCGCTGAACGCTGGAGCCCGCTCGCCTTCTCCCCGGAGCCCATCGAGCCAGCGGTCCTCCACCTCCTCATGGAGGCCGCCCGCTGGGCGCCGTCCAGCTACAACGAACAGCCGTGGCGCTACATCTACGCCACCATCGACGATGGCGAAGCCCACGCCCAGGTGCTGAGCTGCCTGGTTCCCGGCAATCAGGAGTGGGCGAAATCCGCCCCGTTCCTCGCCATCTCCGTCGCCAAACTCACCCTTACCCGTAACGGAAAGCCCAACGACTACAGTCGGCACGACGTCGGCCAAGCCACCATGTCCATCGTCACCGAGGCCATGGCCAACGGCCTCTATTCCCATCAGATGGGTGGCATCCTCCACGACCGCATCCGCGAGCTCTACGCAATCCCCGAGGACTACGTGCCCGTAGCTGGCCTCGCCATCGGCCGCTACGGCCACCCCGCGCTGCTTCCGCCTGCCCTGCAAAACCGCGAAGCCGCTACCCGCACCCGCCGGCCCCTAAGCGAGCTCTTCTTCCACAACAAGTTTCAGTAGCCGCGAGCCAACCGGTCCGCCAGTAGCACCGGCAAACCCGCCTCCCGGATCTTCCGCTGCGCGGTCTCCAGGTCGTAGGAGACTCGCAGCAGCCGCACCGTCTTCGCTTCGGAATCGTGGACCGCCGCGCCCACCCGCCAGTCCCCATCGCGCGGCTGCCCCGCCGAACCTGGATTCACCAGATAGCGGTAGTCCGGCGAAAGCTCAAACGTGTACTCGCTCTCGTCTGGAAACGGCGGACCAATCACGATTACCTTCCGCTGCTTCATCTGAAAGCCGCCCTGCAGATGCGTATGGCCGAAGAACGTCAGCTCCTGCGTCGCGGCCTCCATCGCCACCCGCACCTCCGGCCCCTCAATCACGTACTCATCCTCATCCCGCGGCGAGCCGTGTACCACCGCATAGCCATTGATGATCACCGGCCCCTTCGGCAGCGCTCTCACCCACTTGAAATTCTCCGGCGTCATCGCATTGGCCGTCCAAATCGCTGCCCGCTTCGCCAGCGGATTGAAGTCCTCCATGGAGTCGAGTCCCGTCGCCACCTTGTCGTGGTTACCCCGGATCACCACCGTCGCCTTCTCCCGCACCCACTCGATCACCGCGTTCGGATCCGCCCCGTATCCCACCAGGTCGCCGCAACAGATCACACGGTCGTACTCGCCGGCCGCTGCTTCCACGACCGCCGTCAACCCTTCCAGGTTTGCATGAATATCGCTGATTATGAGATCGCGCACAGTTTAATCAATGCCACTTCCGGCGGCGCTCCGATGCGCGCCGGCACGCCAACCGTGCCGATACCCCGCGTCACATACAAGTGCGAATTGCCTTCTTCATAATGCCCATAAACGTAGGGCGTAAAAAAGCGGGCGAAGTTCAGATGCTGATGCAAATATTCCACCGTCACCTGTCCGCCGTGCGTGTGACCCGCCAGCATCAGGTCCCAGCCCTGCGGCGCGGCAGTGCTGAACGCGTCAGGATTGTGCGACAGCAGCACGTTAAACGACCCGGCCTCCTGCAGCATTTTCCCCCGCCGCAGATAGTTGCCGTGCATCTTCTGGTAGTCCACCCCGGCCAGATTCAGCCGGGCATCGCCGAACCGCAATTCCTGTTTCTTCCCTCGCAAAAAATGAAGATTCCGCCGTAACCCCTCCCGCCGCACATATTCTTCGCATTCGGCGTAGATCTCATGGTTGCCCAGGCAGCCCCACACGCCGCTGTCCGCCCGCAACCGGCCTAACTCCTCGAGACACTCGTCCAGAGGATCGCCGTCCCGCGTAATCAGGTCTCCGGTCACCACCGTCAAATGCGGCCGGAACTCATTCGCCATGCCGACGGCATTCGCCAACTCCTGGCGGCTCAAAAAAGGGCCATAGTGAATATCGCTCAGTTGCGCGATCCGGATCCCATCCAGATCCTTCGCCAGCCCCCGCACCGGCACCTCGATCTCTACCGGCCGCAGATCCCGCCGGCCCACGATGATCCCAAATCCCGTCACCGCGGCTGGCGCGGCCACCGCCGCCGTCTGCGCCGTCAATAGCAGCCGCCTGCGCCCTGGATCGAACGGCGGCGCCACCCGCCGCGCCAAAGCCCAAACGGCCGTCATGCCGCACGTGCAGATGCCCCACGCGATCCCCGCGCCCCGCGCCCAGAAAAACCACTCGCCCGGAGGCACGTACTGCCACGCCCAGCGCAGCTCAAACAGCATGCCCCACGCGCCAAACAATGCGCTCGCCCAGAGCAGCCATACCAGTTTCGGAAACCGTTCCCGCGTCCACATCCAGACCTGCCAGTGGCACAACAGGATCAGTCCAATCGCTACATACTCCGGCAGATAAGTACTCCCATGCCTAAGTCTCCATTTTAACCCGCCGCTCTCACCCCGCATTGATACAATTTGGGGACCTATGAAACTTTTGATGTTTGCGCGTTCCGGTGGCCAGCCTGAGCCGGGCGTCTCCGATGGCTCCACCATCACCGCTCTCTCCGGCGCCGGCTACGCCGATCTCCATGCTCTCATCGCGGATCCCGCCGGCCCCGCTACGGCCGCGGCCTATGCCGCTTCCGCCACCGATAAGGTCGCCGAAGCCGATGTCCGGATCCTCGCGCCGCTCACCCGCCCCGAAAAGATCCTCTGCGTCGGCCTCAACTATCGGGATCACGCCATTGAATCCAACATGGCCATCCCCACCGTCCCCACCATCTTCTCGAAGTTCAATAACTGCATCATCGGCCCCGGCGACGAAATCGTCCTGCCGAAGGTCGCCCAAACCCCCGACTACGAAGCCGAGTTCGCCGTCGTAATCGGCAAGCCCGGCAAGAACATCGCCGAAGCCGACTGGGAAGACCACGTCTTCGGCTACATGAACCTCCACGACGTCTCCGCCCGCGATCTTCAACTCGCCACCTCCCAGTGGCTCATGGGCAAGAGCATCGATACCTTCTGCCCCATCGGACCGTACATCGTCACCAAGGACGAGATCGCCGACCCCCATGCCCTGCCCATTAAGGCCACCATCAGCGGCGAAGTGCTGCAGGACTCGAACACCAGCGAACTTATCTTCAAGCTGCCGAAACTCCTCAGCTACATCTCCCAGGTCATGACCCTGAAACCCGGCGACATAATCACCACCGGCACCCCGGCAGGCGTCGGTTTCGCCCGCAAGCCGCAGCGCCTGCTTCAGCCCGGCGACGATTGCATCATTGAAGTGCAAGGCCTGGGCCAATTGCGTAATCCTGTAGTGAGTGAAGCGTAGCCTAGGCCTTCTTCTGCTCTGCGCCGGACTCCTTCCGGCGCAGAGTCTACTGATTCAGAACGCGACGGTCATCGACGGCACCGGCGCTCCCCCGCGCCAGGTCGACGTCCTTATCTCGAACGGCCGCATCATCGCCGTCGGCAATAACCTTCCGGCCCCAAACTCCACCAGCCTCGACGCCCGCGGCAAGACCCTCATCCCCGGCCTCTTCGATCTCCATACCCACGTCCAATCGGCCAGCGTAAGCGGCTCCGGACAGGATTGGGGCAAGAACCTCAAGGCCTACCTGCTCAGCGGAGTCACCTCCGTTGCCGACTTCGGCACCTATGGCGAAACCTTCGCCACGGTCCGCAAGCTCACCGCCTCCGGCGCTTGGCCCGCCCCCCGCCTCCATCTGGCCAGCCGCATCACCACCCCCGGCGGCCACGGCCTCGAAATCGGCCGCGGCGAAATCTTCACCCAGGAAGTCCTCACCGCCCGCGAAGGCCGCGCCGCCGTCCGCCGCGCCCTGCCGAACCGTCCCGACCTCATCAAGGTCTTCTCCGACGGCTGGCGCTATGGCACCTCCGCCGACCTCACCAGCATGGAGGAAGGCACCCTGCGCGCCATCGTTGAAGAAGCGCACAAGGCAAACCTCCCCGTCCTCACCCACACCGTCACGGTCGATAAGGGCAAGATCGCGGCAGCGGCTGGAGTCGACGCCATCATGCATGGCATGCAGGACAAGCCTTTCGACGACGACCTGATCGCCAAAATGAAGGCCGGCAAAACCGCCTACGGACCAACCTCCGCGGTCTACGAGCCCCGCACGCCCGTCCTCGACGCGCTCCTCGAAAAGGTCCTCGATACCGCGTCCCTGCAGGCCTTCAAGGGCCGTCCCGCCTTCGCCCAGCCCTCTGCCCTCCGCATCCGCAAATACGAAGTCCTCAAGCGCAACACCAAAGCGCTGTTTGACGCAGGCATCCCCATCGTCTCCGGCACCGATGCCGGCATCTCCGGCACCCACCATGGCTGGGCCACCCTGCGCGAAATCACGCTCCTTGCCAGCGCCGGCCTCCCCCCTGTCGAAGCCATCAAGGCCGCCACTCTCAATTCCGCCCGCGTGCTCCGCGTTGACAAAGACCGCGGCTCCATCGAGCCCGGCAAAGTCGCCGACCTCGTCCTCATCGACGGCGCTCCGCACACCACCATCAACGATATCCAGCGCATCCACCGCGTCTGGCTCAACGGCGTCGAGCAGGACCTTCCCAAACTCGCGCAGGCCGTCGCCGCGCCCGGCCCTACGCCCCTGCCCGCCATCCCTGCCCCGGCCCTGCTCGACGATTTCAACCGCGTCGACGGCCGCAGCCGCCTCGATACCCGCTGGATCAATACCTATGAAGGCGGCCCCGATCTCTCTCGCGCCCTCTTCCAGCGCATCGGCCGCTCCGCCGGTAATTCCGCCCTCGCCATCCAGGCGCAAATGTCCGAGTCGTCGAAACCCCGCGTCCACATTACCCTACCGCTTCGTCCCGGCGGCATCGAGCCGATGGACCTCACCGGTTGGAAGTCCATCGAGTTCGAAGCTCGCGGCGACAGCCTCGCTTATAACTTAGCTGTCTCGCGCCGGAGTAAGGCCGATCCAGTTACAGCTCCGTTTACTCCGGGAACTGGGTGGAAGAAATTCCGGATTCCTTTCTCCGCATTAGGTTGCCCATGCGCCGACGCCACCGCTATCACGTTTGTTATCAGCCGTCCGGCCGGTGTTCGCACCTGGCTCGAAATCGACAACATTAAGTTAGCCCGGTAACCGCTTTGGATGCATCTGAGCAAGGAGACGCATGAGACAAATTCTCCTTCTGTTGCTCTCCCTGCCGCTCGCCGCCCAGGACACCACCGGTGTTGGCGGCTTGCTCGGCACTGTGACTGATTCGAAAGGCCAGCCCGCCCCCCAGACCAAAGTCTGCATCGTGGACTCTTCCCGCTGCACCACCTCCGACGACCGCGGACTCTTCCGCTTCCCCGACCTCCGGCCCGGCGACTATCAACTCGACATCACCGCGCCCGGCCAGCCGCCAATCCGCAGCTCCGTCGTCACGGTACGCGCCGGCCTCGAAGGCAAGGTCGAGGTCACCCTTTCCGCCGCCGACGCCCTGCAGCAGTCGATGACCGTCTCGGAATCCGTCTTCGTCGCCCCCGAAGAGATCAAAAGCTCCAGCTACATCATTCAATCCGAAGAGCTCTTCAAAGCCGCCGGTGCCCGCCAGGACATTTCCCGCTACGTCCAACTCCTCCCTGGTGTCGCCATCGGTGCCGCCGACTTCCGCAACGACATCGTCGTCCGCGGCGGCTCTCCTCTCGAAAATCTCTTCATCGTTGACAACATCGAAATTCCCAACATCAACGCCTTTGCCAACTTCGCCTCCGCAGGCGGCACCACCAGCATCCTCGACGCCCAGCTCATCCGCGACGTCACTTTCCTCACCGGTGGCCAGCCCGCCCCCTTCATCAACCGCGCCTCCAGCGTCCTCCAAGTCGCCCAAACCGAAGGCTCCCGCGACAAATTCCGCGGCCGGCTCACCGTCGGCGACCCCGGCATCGGCGGCATCGTCGAAGGCCCTATCAATAAAAGTAAAGGTTCCTGGATCGTTTCCGCCCGCCGCAGCTATCTCGATCTGTTCACGAAGGACATCGGCATCGGCGGCGTCCCCGTGCTCTATACCTACAACGCCAAGGTCCTCTACGATCTCTCCCCCCGTGACCGCGTCTGGGCGGTCTCCATCTCCGGCTCCGACGATATCCGCCTCGGCCCGAAGCAGGGCGAAGTTCGCCCTCCCGAGGACGAAGAGCTCGACAACATCGACATCCGTTACGGCGGCTGGCGCAGTGCCAACGGCTTTAACTGGCAGCGCCTCTACGGCTCCCGGGGCGTCGGCCTGCTCGGCGTTTCCCACTCGGAAGCCCGTGTTGACCAACAGGTGAAGGATCTCATCCGCAACGGCATCCCCCCGGCCACCGTGGACGTTGACGACCTCATCGCCCGAAGCCCGATCGTCTACCGCGAAAAGTCCCGCGAAGGCGAAACCACCATCAAGTACGACTACACCGGCTATCTCCCCATTCTCGAAAAACTCCAGGCCGGCGGCAGCTTCAAATTGTTCCGCATCAACTACAACTCCGCCGCCCCCTTCGGCTCCGACAGCCCGTACAGCGCAGTCCGCGACGTCAATCCCTTCAACATTGTGCAGGACTTCTCCGCCCGCCAATCCAGCGCCTACGTCCAAAGCTCTCGCAACCTCAACAGCCGCTGGAACCTCACCTGGGGCGGCCGCATCGACAACTACCAGTACATCGCCCGCACCCGCTTCAGCCCTCGCGCCGGCCTCAGCTATCGCATCACCGACAAGCTCTCCTGGCGAGCCAGCTTCGGAACGTATTTTCAACAACCGCAGTTCCTCTTCCTCGCCTACTTCCCCCAGAATAGAAACCTAACCCCCTTCCGCTCCCAACACCTAGTCACCGGCTTCACTTACATCCCCAGCGCGAGCCTCCGCTTCACCGTCGAAGCTTACCAAAAGGACTACAAAGACTACCCCGTCTCCGTCCAGTTTCCGTCGCTTTCTCTCGCCAGCACAGGAGACACCTTCCGCATCCGCGATATCCTCTTTCCGCTCACCAGCGCCGGCCGGGGCCGTGCTCGCGGCATCGAATTCTTCGCCGAAAAGAAGTGGGGCTCCCGCTGGTTTGGCAACGCCAACGTCTCCCTCAGCCAAGCCCGCCAAGGCGGTCTCGATGGCATCCTCCGTCCCTCCACCTACGACTTCCCGGTCATCTTCAACGGCCTCGGAGGCTACCGCCTCAACAAGAAGTGGGAGTTCTCTGCCCGCACCACGGTCACATCCGGCCGACCCTACACCCCTTTCAACGTCGAGCTCTCCACTGCGCAGCGCCGTGACGTTCTCGACTTAACCCGAATCAACGAGCTCCGCGTCCCCGCCTACATCCGCGTAGACGTCAGAGTTGACCGGACGTTCACCTTCAAGGACAAGCCTTTGCTCGTCTTCCTCGGCGCGCAGAACGTCACGAACCGGAACAACATCTCCGGTTTCCAATGGTCCCGCCGCGCCAACATTCCCCGTGTGAATGAACAGCTAGGGCTCTTCCCCGTCATCGGCCTGAACTGGATCTTCTAGCCGGTTACCTGCGCGGCGCGCGTAACCACTTGTTGCAGAACGTCATCGCCTGCGACCACGCGTCGCAGGCGGCCGTGGCGTTATAGTTAGCGCCCGTATCGTTGTGAAAAGTCGTGCCCCACTCCTTCGTACACGGTAAAGCCGAAGCGCTTCTGACGGGCGAGTAACTCGATCAGTACGGGAGCCATCCGTCCAGTCAGAGTCCGGTCGCGCTCGGCGTAGATCGCCAGGAGCGGGGCCTGGATCTGCTGAATGTTTTCGATGGCAGGCGGCGCTCCATAGAACGGCACGGCAACAGCCAACTCTTCGAGATAAACGGCCAATTCCCGAACGTTCGCCCCTCCGGCGCAGAACCCAATCGCGCCGATCCGGCCAAACTGGCACAGCGGCGAGAACTTTAAGTAGTCCAGCGCGCTGATCAAGTCGCTTCGCCGCTGGTCCACCGTCGTCCGGTTGTAGGCCGCCGTCTGCTGCTTCGGTTCCGGGAACGCATGTACGCCGCCTTGGCGCGAAAGCAGATCTGGCGCAATCGCCACAAATCCGGTGCGAGCCGCGCGGCGGCAGACGTCCTTGATGTGCTCCACCAGTCCGCGGTTCTCATGGATAATGATCATTCCCGGCTGCGGACCGCCGCAGGCCTGCGGCGTCTGCGCCTGCATCTCCGAGAAGCCGCCGAGCGCCCCGAGGGCCGCCACCGGACTCCCCAACATCTTCGTCACTCGCGCCACCAACTCGCGGCGGTTGAACGCGCCATCCACATAGATGTCGACCAGCTCATGGACAGGATCGCTATTTTCGTGCCTGTAGACATCCGGGCCCTACGGATGCGCCAAAGACAGGCACGGGATATGATTCTTACAATTAGCAATGCGTTTCTTACTGCTCACATTGAGTGCCGTCTCGACTCTAACGGCGGCTGAAGACGTCGAGTTCTTCGAATCGAAGATCCGGCCGGTGCTCGCCGCGCGCTGTTACGGCTGCCATAGCGCCAAGTTGAAACAGGCTGAAGGCGGGCTGTACCTCGACTCCTTCGAAGCGACGCGCAAGGGCGGACGCAGCGGCGTTCCCGCCGTCGTCCCCGGCAAGCCGATGGAGAGCCTGCTGATCAAAGTCATCCAAGGCACGCACAAGGATTTCAAGATGCCGCCCGGTAAGCCGCTGCCCAAAGAGCAGGTGGCCGACTTCGTCGCCTGGGTGGAGATGGGCGCCCCGGACCCGCGCACCGGCGGCACCGTCGCCGCCGTGAAACCGGCCTATGACTGGGAGAAAGAGAAGAAGCATTGGGCCTATCAACCGCTGCGCTCCGCGCCCGCACCCGTCATCGCGGACCCCGAATGGAGCCGCAATCCCATCGACCGGTTTCTGAAGGCTAAGCTCGACGAAAAACAGATCAAGCCGCTGCCGCGCGCCACCAAGCTCACCCTGCTCCGCCGCGCGACCTACGACCTCACCGGCCTGCCCCCCACGCCGGAAGAGGCCGCGGCGTTCCTCGCTGACACGACACCCCAAGCCTTTGAAAAGCTCATCGATCGCCTGCTCGCCTCGCCGACTTACGGCGAACACTGGGGCCGCCATTGGCTCGACGTCGTCCGCTACGCCGATACTGCCGGCGACGCCTCCGACTATCCCGTTCCCGAGATGTTCCGCTTCCGGAACTACGTCATCCGCTCGCTCCAACAGGACAAGCCGTTCAACGAATTCCTACGCGAACAACTGGCCGGCGACATCCTGCCGCACCAGAACGAAGAGGACCGCCGCGACAAGCTGATCGCCACCGGCTACCTGGCCAACGCCCGCCGCTTCGGGCAGACGGAAGGCGAGTTCTACCTCACCATCGACGACACCATTGACAACCTCAGCAAAGCCGCCCTCGGCCTCACCGTCGGCTGCGCCCGCTGCCACGACCACAAGTTCGACCCAATTCCCACGGCCGATTACTACGCCCTGTTCGGCATCTTCAAGAGCAGCAAGTACGCCGGGGCCGGCTTGGAGCACCATCAGTATCTCGATGGCTTCGCCGCGCTCGACCAGAAAGACGACGAGCGCATCCGGAAGCAGCAGGAGCGGATGGTGAACGCCTACCGCATCGTCAAGAAAGGCGACGGGAAGGATCCCAAAGCTCCCACGGACCAGCGTCTCGCCTTCCTCGAAGCGCAGGCGGATCTGCTGCAGATTCGCGGATCCTGGCCCGACCTTCCGATGGTCTACGCGGTCTCCGAGGGCACGCCCACGGACTCGAAGATCATGGTGAAGGGCGACCCGAACACGCTGGGCCCGGAGGCGCCGCGCGGCTTCCTCAGCATCCTCGGCGGCCAGCAAGTCCCGGCCGGTCACAAAGGCAGCGGCCGCGATCTGTTGGCCGGTTGGATCGCCGATTCGGCCAATCCGCTGACCGCGCGCGTACTCGTGAATCGCGTCTGGACGTGGCACTTCGGCCGCGGCATCGTGAATACGCCCAACGATTTCGGCGCCCGCGGCGAGAAGCCCACCCACCCGGAACTGCTCGACCATCTCGCCACCGATTTCATGGCCAATGGCTGGAGCCTGAAGAAGCTCCACAAGCAGGTCCTGCTCACCCGCGCCTGGCAGGGCGCCTCCGGACACTCGGAAGCCAATGCCGTAAAAGACGCAAAGAACGAAACCTACTGGCGCTACGATCGCCGCCGCCTCACCGCCGAAGAGGTCCGCGACTCGATGCTGCTCGCCAGCGGCAATCTCGATCCCGTTCCCGGCGGCCCCCACCCGTTTGCCCCGCGCGCAAGCTACGTGCAGACGCAACACAAGCCCTTCGTCGCCGACCCGGCGTTATTCGACCACAACAAGCGCAGCGTCTATCTCTTCCAGCAGCGCTTCAAGCCGCACGCCTATCTCGACCTGTTCGACGGCGCGGACTCGAACGCCGCCACCGCCGTCCGCGTGTCGAACAACACGGCCACGCAGGCCCTCTACCTGATGAACAACGAGTTCGTCCAGAAGCAGGCGGACGCTTTGGCCGTTCGGGTCGGCATGGCCGAACCCACTTCCGCCGGGCGGATTCGCCTGGCCCACCGCCTGCTCTTCAACCGCGCGCCCACCCCGGCCGAGCAGCAGATGGCCGCGCAGTTCGTCGCCCAAACCACCAGCCAGATTGAAGCCCGCGCCGCCTGGACCAGCTACATGCGTGTGCTGCTTTCGAGCAACGAGTTCTTCTTCGTCGATTGAGGTATTTCCTATGACTCTGCCCCGCCGTCAACTCCTCCGTTCCCTCTTCGGCGCTTCCGCGCTGATGCCCGCCGTCGTTCAGAATCTGCTCGCCGACCAGCTATCCCCCAAGCAGCCGCACTTCCCCGGCAAGGCCAAGCGCGTCATCTTCCTGTACATGACCGGCGGCGTTTCGCACGTCGACACCTTCGACCCGAAGCCGGCGCTCGTTAAAGCCGCCGCCGAGAAGAAGACCTTCGGCAAGAAGGGCAGCATCATCCTGCCGTCCACTTGGGGCTCCAAACGCCACGGCCAATGCGGCACTGAGGTCAGTGACCTATTCCCGGAGATGGCCGGCATCGTCGATGACCTGTGCGTCATCCGCTCGCTGCAGAACGATCACAACGACCACTTCCAGGCCACGATGGGCATGCACACGGGCTCGGTGACGGTGAAGCGCCCGTCCATCGGATCGTGGGTGAGCTACGGCCTGGGCACCGAGAACAAGAACCTGCCGAGCTTCATCGCGCTGGCCCCAGTGCTGCCGTACGCGGGGGCGCAGGTGTGGTCGTCGGACTTCCTGCCCGGCGCGCATTCGGGGACGCGGATCGTGGGCGGACCGCAGCCGGTAGCAGACCTGGCTCGGCGCGCGCCGAGCGAAAAGATCCAGTCGCTGGAGCTGGACTTGCTGGCCAGGATGAACCAGCATCATCAAGCGGCGCGGCCGGGCGACCCGGCGCTGGCGGCGCGGTTGCAGAGCTTCGAGACCGCTTTCGGCATGCAGAGCGAGATGCCGGGCGTGTTTGATTTCTCGAAGGAAACCGATGCTACCATGCAGCTTTACGGCCTGGAGCGTGGCCAGACGAAGGGCTTCGGCTGGCAGTGCCTGGTGGCCCGGCGGCTGGCGGAGCGCGGGGTTCGTTTCATCGAGTTGATCGATACCGGCTCCTCAAACAACTGGGACGTCCACGGCGAGATCAACAACATGATTCCGCTGGCCAAGAACGTGGACAAGCCAATTGCCGGCTTGATCAAAGACCTGAAATCGCGCGGCATGTTGGACGATACGCTGGTCGTCTGGACGACGGAGTTCGGACGTACACCGTGGGGCGGGCCGCCGCACGGGCGCGAGCATTACAACAAGGTGTTCTCCTCGTGGCTGGCCGGAGGCGGAGTGAAGCCGGGAATGGTGTACGGAGGGTCGGACGAGTTAGGCATTGAGGTGACGGAGAACCTGATGCACGTCCACGACTTCCACGCGACGATTCTGCATTGCCTCGGCTTCGACCATACGAAGCTGACCTATCGCCATGCGGGGCGAGACTTCCGGTTGACCGATGTACATGGGAACGTAGTGAAGGCGATTCTCGCGTAGGGCCTGAAAAGTTTCGGTGTCGTTTTCGCCCTTCCTGTAGCGCAACCTGCGCCAGGAAAAAACCCCCTTGCAATTCGCGATCTGTTTGTTGCCGCCCTCCCATTGGCCGCCGCTGGGAACTACAACGTAGAGAAAATGAGTCCGGCTGGTTTGGCCGGCCCGACGCTGATAACGAAATTGTTTGCGGCCACAGGGTCGCAATCAGCCGCGAAACACCGAGCCCCCGGAGGCGTCGCGATTTGCGACCGACAATATTACGCGGGAGCGGCCGGGGCTCTACTCTGTATCGAGGCCGGTATATGGGTACTGGTCGACGCCGGTGCGGGCGTACCGTTCGAGCGGGTGGAGCCCGGCTGAATTGGCGGTTAGTTTCAGCGCAACGACGTTTGGCACGTTTACCGCGTTTCTTCCGGCTGGCGGAGCCCTGACCGGTTCGATCAAGGGCGACGGCGACTCCAGCTCCATGGGCGAGATCGAGCTGACGGTTTCGCCAGTTAGCTTGGCGCTTTGGGCAGCACCGAAGAGTCTCCGCCCGCCCAGCCGGTTCGTGATCAACGTGAAGTTTCAAGACAACGAGATGAAGGTGAATTAGAAAGGCAAGTTAGCCGGCGACCATCTCAACCTCACCGCCGAGACGCCGCAGGGCGAAATTGAGTGGGTGGCCAAACGCGGCTCCTGGCCGGCCTTAAAAGAAGAACCGGAGGCGCGCGCCAAACGTCCGCGGCTGCACCACGCGCGTGCCGACGAACGCCGATTGGAAGTTATAAAGCGCCGTCTGGTTGCCGATGTTCGACGCCTGGATGTTGAAGTCCCATTGTTTGCGATCGTTCCGGATACGCTCATAGCCAACGACGACATCGACAATCGTGCGCGGCTTCGTGCGGGGCGGATCGCTGAGCAGATTCACGTACGGGAGGAGGTCAGCATAATCCGGGTCTTCCCGCACGACGTCGGGGTCCGAGCCGCCGGTGACGAGGCCGCTATCGTGACGCAGGGACACGGTCGAATAAAAGCCGCGGCGGTTCGTGTAATTCATCACACTCTGCAAGCTCAGCTTCTGATCGTGGTCGATCACAAAGGGCCCTTCGTTCAGCAGCGTCACGTTACCGTTGCCGATGTAGAGACCACCGACGAACGGCGGCGTCGAGATGGCGCGCGCATGCGTAACGGCGAGGCTGCCGGAGAGCCCCTTCCACGGCGTCATCACCAGGCGGCTTTCGACGGAGTTCACCCGGATAGCAAGTAACTGCAGCGGGAACACGATGGGCGTATTGAAGAAGTTATTCACGTCCTGCTGATTCCGCGCGTTCTTATGATAGAACGACGAGTTCACACTGAAGCGGCGGCCCAGCGATTGCTGGAAGCCCACCTCCATCAGGTTCTGCTTCTCGGGGCTGATGCGTTGGACGCCGCCACCAGTGGCCTCGCGGATGGCCGGGTCGACGAGAACGCTCGCCTTCTCGGAGCTGGAAACCAGCAGGTTCTCATTCTGCGGCGTCTGCATCAGCCGGTTATACGACGCACGGAACACGGTGCCAGTGCGCTTTACGTGATACGAGACGCCGACGCGCGGCTGCCACATCGTGTCATCGACCAGGAACCGGTAGACGTCGTAGCGGAGGCCCAGCGAGACCTGGAAATCACCAAGCTTGATCGAGTCCTGCAGGTGGCCGGTGTAGAAGCCGCCGGTGCCGCGTTCCTGAAAGTTGAAAAGCCTGCCACCGCGGGATAGATCGAAGGGCAACAGAGTGGGCAGGTACTCCTCGCTGTCGGGATGGTTGAACGCGCCATCCGTGATGCCGAACGAAAACTGCTCGCGGAGGGGTATCCGCTGCAGGTCGATGCCGCCGCGAATGTTGTGGCGGCCGCGGACGGTGGCGTATCGATGCGTCAGGGCAACGGTGGTCAGGCGCCGTTCCTGCGACGCGGTCACTGGCGTGTCGCCCACACTAGGCAGCAGGTTGGAAGTGGACGTCCGCACCGAGTAGTTCATTTCATACGTGGAGCGCGCATCGAGCGTGCGGACCCAGTTAAATGCGGTGGAGAAGTCGCCGAGTTCCTGTCGCTGGTTCATCCGATTCGCATGCTGGCTTCGCAGGTTCGCGAGTTGGAACGGGGCCCGGCCCATCAGAAAATTGACACGGAAAATGTCGCGGTCGCTGGCTTGATAATCGAGCCGAAGAAAACCGCGGGAGGAGTTGCCGCCGTTATGCAGGTTGTCGAGCGAAACGGAATCGAGATAGCGGTTCGACTTCATCGTATTCACGAGGCCGGAGTAGCCGAAGCGGTTACTCTTGCCGGCGAACTGGGTGACTTGGCCGAGGGTGTCGTAACCGGCGGCGCTGAGGGCCGTGCTGCCGGTGAACTTGCGGTCCGTTCCGAGGCCGGATTTCGTGTTCACGTTGATCACGGCAGCAATCTTGGCGCCGTACTCCGCCGGGATGTTGCCGGTGAAGATCTCAACGTTTTGTACGATGTTGGGGTCGACCGCGTTGGCGAAAGCGCCGGTCAACTGGTCCGTGATCGGCATGCCGTCGATGATGAACGACATCTGCGTATGGGCGCCACGCGGATGAATGGACCCGTTGGCGTTCTGCGCGAAGCCGGGGAAGGTTTGGACAACGGCTTCGAGGCCGCGATTGCCGACCGAAAGCACCAACCGCTCAATCTCTTTCTGATTGATCTGCGCCCGCGTGCCCGTGTCTTCCGGCGTGACGAGGCTCAGCGTTTCAAAGGCGGAGACGGTCGTCGACGTTTCCGCCGTCAGCAGTTGCAGCCGGACGGCCACCACCTGGGCCGCGGCGTTTGAGAACGTAATGGCCTGTTCGTGGATCTGAAATCCACCGGCGCGAACCGAAAGCTCATACGTCCGCAACGGAATGCTCAACAGTTGGAAGCTGCCGTCGGGGCGCGTCTCCGCCGTTTGTTCGAAGCCGGTGAGGGCGTTTTTCAGCAGCACGCGCGCGCCGCCGACACCCGCACCGGACGGGTCCGTCACCGAACCGCTGACTGTGGCCGTCGTCTGGCCCCACAATACGCCAATGCAAGTCGCTACCGCCACAAGGGCGAGTCGAATGGAATACACAGAGTCCTCTCTATCGATCTAAGGTTGTTTGGGAAAGAAACCGCAACAGACTAGAACGAAGGAGGCCCTCTGCCGGCGAGGGGCGCAACAACGGCGAAATCGGGATGCAGCGTCCGTTCGGCCACCACGGAGGCCACCCAGACCAGCACAACCAACAGGATCGAAACGGCAACCGCGGCTTCCGCGACCGCCTGGTCGACATTATTCAGCGAGCATTGGAAGGGATTGCCCGCCTGATGCTTATGCAGCGGCGTATAGATCGCCACGGCAAAAAACAAGACGAGCAGAGCGGTGAATACTGCTGCAAACCGCGACCGCGTCAAGCCCATGCCGTTAGTGTAGCGCAGGCTCGCCAACCACTTGGCAGCTTATCGCCAGCTCTTCGAGGTCGGACCAGCCGCAGTTGCCGATGTTCCGCACAAACGTGATGGTTTCTACCCGGAAGCTGCGCGGCCCGGTATATTCGGCCCACCTTTTCTGACACAGGGCTAGACCAATCTCAAACTGCTCCGGCGTCAACTCCTGGCCGAGCGTGATATGCGGATGATACCGATACCGCTCCGTGTAGGCCAACGCGCCCTTATTCAAATCCGCATATATTGCCAATAATTGGCCGCGGCCGGCCGCGAGATCAATGTAGATGACGTTGGTCTCAGGAAAGACACTTATCTCCGGAGCGAGCTCAACGGTAAAAGCCTGATGGTGTCCGGCGGCGTCCGTGATTTTCTCGAAGGCCTCTGCCTCATCGCCAGAGATCTTTCGGGGCGGCAGCAAAGAGACGTGCGAGCGCAGCTGGCAGGTCGGAACAATCTCCTGGCGGAGGGAGTAGAGAAAGTCTCCGAGCTCTCCGTTGATGTACGCGACCACGGCGTGGACAGTTTGTGGGGGGCGATGCTCGTTTCCGTTACCGCTGACAACGTCCCCAGAAGGATGGGCTCCCGACGAGGGCTCCATAGATACTTACATCTTAACCGGAATTGCGGCCGCGTGCTCGGGCACCACCCACTTGGCCTCTTCGAAGCCGACGTACTTGTAAAGCCGGATCTCGCCAAGCTCGTTCTCGACAATGTCACCCACCTGTAACGCGGCGTCCGTTCCTTTCAGCTGTTCCCAAGCCTCATAGGGGTTGCCGGCGTCGATGCTGCCCGCCTCCTCGTAGTCCTTCAACTTCACGAGCGTCACCCCGCTCGTGTGCGGAGCCCAGCGAAAGTTCTGCCGGGGGGAATCCTTCATCCGCAAAATGCGATACGTTGGCATACTCTGCAATTATCGCGCAGCCGCCTCCCCGGCTGCGATCCAACGTTCCATGTTGCCGCGGTCCCACACGGCGGACTGGCGCAGAGGACCCAAACGAACGGGAGGCTGAATGCGCCGGACGTTCGGCCCATCCGGCCGCTTGCGGCGGCCGACGCCCCACCACCATGGCAGATGCGTCCAGGCGTCGATGGCAACAATCTCAGTCGCGCCCAGTTCTTCGGCCACCCAGACGGGGCAGGCCGCGCGGAGGCCGCCGTCAAAGGAGAGCCCGCCTTCCAGGCGCTTCGCGGGCAGAACGCCAGGCACGGCGCACGAGGCGAGCAGATGCTCGATAGTCACCTCGGCATCCCAATAAACGCGGTTCTGGAAACGGAAGCCTTCGCAGACGGTGACGCCCAGCGGCAGAACCGGGGTGTACTTGGCCGTGACGCGGCGAAGCAGGGCCTCCAGTCCGGCAGTATCGAGAATGCCGTCGCCAACGAAGCGGGGCCAGCGGAGACGGGGGGCGCTGTTCACCTGCTGATCCAGCGTCAACCAGAAGTTGCAGAGCAGGTCGGGGTCGACGTGGCTGGCGATAGTCCAGGCGTTGAGAGCGCCTGCCGAAGCGCCGATAACGACGTCCGGTTGAAACTGGCCCGCCAAGGCGCGCCACGCTCCGGCCTGGAACGCCGCGAACATGCCACCCCCGCTCAACACCAACGCACGTTTCGGCATCTGCTACCAGTCTGACGGATCGCAAGGCGATAATGATTCAGATGTCTCCCGAAGCAGAGATCACCGCTATCCTCGGCGCTGGCGCCGGCGCCAAAGCGCTCCTCGCGGCCTCCCAACTGCCGCCCGGTACTCGAACCGGTCTCTGGCTGCGCTGCGGCTTCTGGGCCGAGGCGCACAACGTCGCCCAGGACCTCCATACGCCCACTGGCAGCTACTGGCACGCCATCATCCATCGCGACGAGCCCGACGAGTTCAACGCCGGCTACTGGTTCCGCAAGATCGGCGCCCACCCCATACTGCAACAGATGGCGGACCGCTGGGACGTCACCGCCTTCACCCGCGCCTCCCCCGCGCAACGCGAGCGCGAGGCCCAACTCCTCCTCGATTACTGCATAAGGACCGGTCAATGAAATCCATCACCGCCGCCGTGTTGACGGCCTATGAACAGCCCCTCGAAATCCGCCAATATCCGGCACTCACCGCCGCCGGCCCAGGCGAATGCGTCGTGCGCATCGAGATGGCCGGCATCTGCGGCACCGACGTCCACCTCTGGCTCGGCCAACTGCCCATCCCGCTGCCCGTCATCATGGGCCACGAGACCGTTGGCCGCATAGAACTCATGGGAGATGGCTTGGTCAAGGACTTCCGCGGCGAAGCGCTCGCGGTGGGCGACCGCGTCGTGTGGGCCAGTTCCATCACGTGCGGCGAATGTTACTACTGCCGCGTCGTCCGCCAGCCCACCCGCTGCGTCAATCGGAAGGCCTACGGCATCAGCTATTGCTGCGATATCGATCCCCATCTGCGCGGGGGCTACGCCGAACAGATCCACCTCCGCGCCGGGACGTCGCTCTTCAAGATCCCGGACGCCGTCCCCACCGAGGCTGTTGTCGGCTCTGGCTGCGCCCTCATGACCGCTATTCATGGCCTCGAACGCTGCCCGGTCTCGTGGGGCGATTCGGTAGTGGTCCAAGGCACGGGCCCCGTGGGACTCGCCGCCATCGCCGTGGCCAAACAAAGCGGTGCGGGCAAGATCATCGCCATCGGCGGCCCCGCCCACCGCCTCACTATGGCGCAGGCGTTTGGCGCGGACGTATTGATCGGTATCGCCGACACGGCTACGCCGGAGGAGCGCCGTGAGCTGGTTCTGGCCGAGACCGGCGGCTTCGGGGCGGATCTCGTGATCGAGTGCGTCGGCTATCCCGACGCGGTGAACGAAGGCATCGAACTGCCGCGGGATGGTGGCAAGTACCTTGTCCTAGGTCAGTACGCAAATGCCGGCAACATTTCGTTCAACCCGCACGTCATCACCCGTAAGCAGTTGACGATTCACGGCAGTTGGGCATTTGAGGCCCGCCACGTCGACAAGGCGCTTCGCATGCTCGAAATACCTCATTGGCAGCATCTTTTTGCCGACGAGATTACCGCACGCTTCCCTTTACAGGAAGCCAATGCGGCTCTCGACACCGTACGCAACTGGCGGGCCGGGAAGACCGTACTCGTTCCATGAAAATGATCCTGGCGTTGGTCGCCTTGGTGGTTTTGGCAGCAGCGGGTTGGCTTGCGTTCTCACTGGGGAACGCGGCGCCCGAGGTGCGTTTCACCACCGCGAAAACTGAGGACCTGGTCGATACGTTGAACACGAACGGCAAAGTGGAGCCGCTGTCGTGGATCGCGTTGCGGACCGAACGAAGCGGGCGATTGTCGGAGGTGCGCGTGCAGAAGGGCGGCGTCGTCACCGCCGGAGCCATCATTGCAACGCTGGAGAACCTGGAACTGCAGCGTTCCCTGCAAGCGGCTGAGGCGCGCGTGACGCAGGTGCAAGGCGAGACGCAGAACCTGCTGCAGGGGGGCAGTTCGGCCTTGCGGGCGGAGATCGACGCCAGTATCGCCCGGCTCCGCGTGGAGAAGGCCAACGCGCAGTCCGAGCTTGACTCCACGGAACGCCTGATTAGCAAGAACGCCGCCACGCCCCAGGAGGCAACCCTTCTGCGGGGCCGCGTGAACCTGATCAACGAACAGATCCGCGGTCTGGAGGGACGAAAGGGCTCGTTCGTCTCGCCGGGCGACCGCACGGCCGCCGATGGCCGTTTGAAAGAAGCACAGGCCGCCGTCGCGATCGCCCGAGAGAAGTTGGAGCAGAGCAACCTGCGTTCCCCAATCGCCGGCGTCGTCTACCAAATCGACCTGCGTCCGGGCGCGATCGTGAATCCGGGCGACCTGATCGCCAACATCGGCCAAATCGATTCCCTGCAGGTGAACGTCTATGTCGATGAACCGGAGTTGGGACGCGTCGCCATCGGCCAGCCGGTGACGGTCACCTGGGACGCCCGGCCCGGCAAAGAGTGGAAGGGCGAAGTGGAAAAGCTGCCGGTGCAGATCGTCCCCCTCGGCAGCCGCCAAGTGGGCGAGGTTCTCGTGACAATCGCGAATCCGGGGAACGATCTGCCGCCGGGGGCGAACGTGAACATCGCCATCCGCAGCCGCTCGGCGCCGAAAGCCATCACCATTCCGAAGGAGACGCTGCGCCGGGAGAACGGCGTCACCGGCGTTTTCCTCCTCGAAAACGACAAGGTAGTTTGGCGCCCGGTCGAGACCGGCATTTCGAACGTCACACGCACGCAAGTAACCCGCGGCCTCCATGCCGGCGACCGGATCGCTCTGGCGACCGACCTGCCGCTTCGCAGCGGCTCGCCAGTTAAAGCCCTTGACGAAGACGCTGGACTTTAATTCCCTCCGGCGTCTCCCACGCGGCCACCACCTGCTGGCCGCCCGCCAAGCTCACGAAACCGCCCGCGCCCATCGACTCGCCGCCGATCATCACCTCGCCGGCCCGGGTCCAGCCGTACACCGGCTTGCCAGACGGGCCAACAGCCAATGCCGGATCCTTGCCTTCGCCCAGCACGCTTCCTGCGTGAATCTGCCCGTCCCGCCGCCAGACCGTCACCGGCCCCCCTGGGCCCACTGCCAACCCGCCGCCGTCCATCGGGCAGGCGTTTAATTTCCAGGTGCCCTCACCCAACTTGGCCGCCT
The DNA here is from genome assembly GCA_038215275.1 of Bryobacterales bacterium. GTDB lineage: Bacteria > Acidobacteriota > Terriglobia > Bryobacterales > Bryobacteraceae. The sequence continues at coordinate 21,524 of JBBQRA010000067.1, forward strand.
GAAACGTCGCGCCTTGATCGGTGGAGGTGGCCAAATACATATCCCGGGATCCGCCCAGCCAATTCCGGAACATGACATGAATACGCCCCTTCGAATCGATGGCCACCGACGGATGGCAGCATTCGCAGACGTTCCCCTCCGGCGATGCGTAAACCAGCCGGTTGGCCGACCACGTCGCCCCGCCATCGGTGGAGAGTGCGCCATAGACCTTCATTCCTGGCGTGCGCAAATCCAACCACGTCGCGAAAATCTCGCCTTTCGGACCCACCGCCATGCCGTGCAAGCCTTCCCGCGCGGACTTGGGAACGTCATTCACCGGCGATGCCTCGCTCCACGTGCGGCCGCGATCAGCCGATCCCCACGCGAGCAACATGCCGTCGGAAATAGCGCTGACGACGATGCGGCTTCCCTTCACCACCACGCGGGGGCCTCGATGGCGCCCCACCATAAAAGCACCCCCGGCGATCCCGACCGGGGCGCCGAAAGAGTCGCCGCCATCAGGGGAAACTGCCGCGAACAACCGCTTCCCGTCGCTGTAGGCGAGGACCACGGTCGCCCCGTCAGCCGCCAGTTGCGGCTGCTTTCCTCCGGGAATCAGCGGCAGCAACGCGAGGGCTAGTAGAGAATGCACCATCCCAGTTTATGCCAGGTCGAACAGCAGCAAGTCGCTCTCGGCAGCCGCCGTCAGCGTCAGCGTGGACTCCTCGGAAATCGCGGCACCGTCGCCTGTCACGAGCGTCTTGCCATTCAGCTCCACCGAACCGGCGCCAATCTGCACCCAGGCATGCCGCCCCGCCGCCAACTCGTAACGGACGGTGTCGCCCGGGGCAAGCTTGCTGACAAACACCTTGGCGTCAGCCGCAATCGGGCTCGATCCGTTCCCCCCGTCCGGCGATGCCACCACCCGCAGTTGGCCAGCCACTTCCTCCGGCGGAATCCGCAGGTCCTCGTGCCGCGGAGCGATGCCCAACTCATTCGGCTCAATCCAGATCTGCAACAGGTGCAGCGACTCGGCCGAAGACGCGTTGAACTCGCTGTGCATCACGCCCTTGCCCGCGCTCATCCGCTGCACGTCGCCGGCTTGGAGCGTCGAACGGCCGCCGGTGGAGTCCTCATGCGCCAACGCGCCCGAAAGCACCCACGTGATGATCTCCATGTCCCGGTGGCCGTGCCGCCCGAAGCCGCTGCCGGGAGAAACAGTATCGTCGTTAATCACGCGCAGGCTGCGAAAGCCCATGTGGCGCGGATCATAATACTGGCCAAAAGAGAAGGAATGCTTGGCATTCAGCCAGCCGATCCTGGTCGTGCCGCGCTCGGCGGCGGGTCTTATGGAAATCATTTTGAACCTCCTGAGTATAGTCGTTATAACAACTAAATAACGACGCTTATGAGATGTCCAAGCGGCCCAAAAGATTCACCAGACGTTCGAGTTGCGACGGGGTCAATCCGCCCATCGCGCCCTCCGCCGCCGCGGTCACCGGCGCATCGAGCTGCGCCAGAAGGTTGAGGCCCGCAGCGGTAATCCGCGCCGTGACCACTCGCCGGTCCGTAGCGGATCGGCTGCGCTTCACCCATCCCTGTTTCTCCAGGCGGTCGAGGAGACGCGTCATATCCGCGTCCCGATGGATCATATCCCCGGCGATCTCGCCGCAGGGCCGGCCTTCCGCTCCGGCCCCGCGCAAAATCCGCAGCACGTTGTACTGCGTGTGGGTCAATCCATACGGCTTTAGCGCCGCTTCCACCCCGGTCATCAGACGGCCCGCCGTCCGTTGCAGATGGAGAAACGCCGCTTCCGCCGCTGAGTACATTACCCCAGCATAGACACTACGCGCGGCACCGGTCAGCGCCAGAGTCGCGGGTTCGGGAACGTCACTATTGTTTACCGCGAGATTGATTATGTTCAGGGTCAGGTCCAGCCCGAATGTCGACACAAGCCGGTCGCTCAGCGAAATCGCCCCGAAGCTCGATGTGTTCTCCGACTCAGACAGGGTGATGGTCACTTCATTCAACCCATTCGCCGGAAGGACTATCGCGCAGTTCTCGACGTCGAGGGAACAGAAGATAGGGGTCGGCCGGTTCACTTGTTGCAAACGGTCAGATCGCCATTGTGAACGAAGAACAGAGCGCCCGCGGCTCCTTCTTCAAAATCGCCGGCCCAGACCCTCGGTGGCGAGAATCGATTCCGTCGAGAAGTACTTTTGCAGATCGTAGTTGATGAAGCTCGAAAGCGTATCAATATCGACAGTTCCGTTAACCGGCGTCGATGCCGACAGGACACCTCCGGCAATCCCGGCATCCCCACACGAGGAGGCCGATCCACCCGACACAACCGGGAAGGGAAAGGCCGGATAGTTCTGATCGGGGCAAGGGAGAACGCCCGCAAACGCAGAGGAGGCGAACACCAGGAGCGTTCCGGGAAGAGAGACAGCCTACTCGAGGACGGAGCTATTCACCATCTGCATATAGGCATACTTCGCTTCCGCAGGCGCCCCAGTCAGTTGCGTTAGGAAAACACCCACCGTTTTCCGTGCCGGATCCACCCATCCGTGCGTGGAGAATGCGCCGCCGTGGCCGAAAGTCCCCTTCGAGAGAAAGTGGACTTCGCCGCGCGGATCTTCAATAACCTCCCAGGTCAGGCCGAACGCAGTGTTTGGCATATGGCCGGCGCGCAGGTCGCCCGTCTGCTTGCTCGACATCAATTGGATCGACGCCTTCGAGAGGATCCGCCGGTCTCCGCTCAGCAGCGCCTGGTAGAACCTGGCAAGGTCTTCCGCCGTCGAATACATGCCGAACTCAGGAGCCGGGTAAACCGCTTTCGGGCGGGCGGCGGCGGAGAGACCCCCCAGAATGGTGGCATCGGCGCGCTCAAGCCCGGTCGCCGTCTTTTTATATACGATAGCCAGCCGGTCCTTCTTCGCGTCCGGCAGGAAAAAGTGACTATCCTTCATCCCAAGCGGCTGAAAGATTCGCGCCTCAACGAATTTCTCGTACGGCATGCCGCTGGCGACTTCAATGATCCGGCCGAGGGTTGCGATGCCCGCGTTCGAGTAGCTCCACTTCGAGCCGGGCTCAAAATCCAGCGGTTGCTGCGAATACACGAGCACGGCGTCCGCAAGACTGCGGTCCAATTTCGTAAACAGTTCCCCGAGGCCGGGAGGCGGAGCGCTGTGAACACCGCTCGTATGCGTCATCAGGTCGTGGATCGTGATCACGCGGGCTGGTTTTTTCAGCACACCATCCACCTTCACCATCTGTCCGCGAAACTCCGGCAAATGCTTCTCCACCGGATCGCTGACCGACAGCCGGCCAGCCTCCGCGAGCATCAGAATGGCCGTGCCGGTGAAGGGCTTCGTCATCGACATGATCTGAAAGATTGAGTCCTTCCGCATCGGCCTCTTGTTCTCAATGTCCTGCCAACCGACCGCTTCAAAGTGGACCAACTCCCCCTTCTGCTGAAACAGGGTGACCGTGCCAGCAATCCGCTGCTGGTCGACCAGTTCTTTCATCCGGCCCGCGATCTTGGCCAGTTGTGCGGAATCGGCCGCCAAACCCAGGCTCGCTACAAGAAAAACAAGAAGACGCATGACCGATGAGTATATCGCCAGCGGCCCCCCCCTGTTGTTAGTTTGTAAAGATGTCCGCTTTTATTCACACACGATCTGTCCGGTTTAGTTGTTGTCTCCGGCGGCTCCCTTGCGGCTTGCCGAAGGGGGTTTGCGCTGGTTTGTTTTGGTAGAAGGTGTCGTCGTCGAGGCGGTGGGAAAGTGGGAATCCCGCTGCGGTTGCGGGATTTCCAAGCGGCGGTGGGAGCGGTGGGAAACCGGCTTTCGGTTTTCCACGGCTTCCACGGACGCGGCTTTTCCACCGCCTGCCGCTTTCTTCCTTTGCGGTGACTCGATGGCCCTTCCGTCGGCCTCGTAGCGGCCGACTACATTGGGGCCATAGCGAATGGAAATGCGTCCGTCCAGATGTTCGTGGATCATCACGGTACAGC
>JBBQRA010000068.1:0-25258 GCA_038215275.1 Bryobacterales bacterium
GCATGATTCTGAAACATTTTCAACTGCTTTTGTCGATCACACTTGCGTTCCCACCAAGGTTCGCAGTCATTGAACCGCCCGCACCCGCTAACCATGTACTTCCGGCCTTTACAATGCATTTGCTTTATCCCTTTGACTCTCGGATTGTGATTTGCCAAAATGCGAATCAAAATCAGCACATTGAGACGATTGAAGCGTTCTGTGTTTTGATTTATGTTTTAGGGGAAATAATATGAAACGACCTTGGTTAGCCCTGGTTGGCTTGTGCGCTGCCTCACTAGCGAGCTTATTCGGACAGTCGGTCGCGTCATTGACGGGCGTAGTGACGGATCCTACGGGTGCGGTCGTTCCGAACGCAGCACTCGAACTTGTGAACACCGAGACGAATCAAAAGCGGGACGGACGGACGGATGGGAACGGCAATTATTCGTTTTCGCAGATGGCTCCGGGTACGTACAACCTCTCGGCGAAAGCGACGGGATTCTCAGCGAAGACCGTGAACGGGTTGCGGCTGCTGGTGAACACGCCGGTGACGGTAAACGTAGCGCTCGAAGTCGGGCAGATGACGGAGACAGTCTCGGTAACTGCCGACTCGGTGCAGATCAATACACAAGACGCTTCGCTGGGGAACAGCTTCGGCACGAAGCCCATTTTGCAGCTACCGTTTGAAGCGCGGAACGTGGCGGGATTACTTTCGCTCCAGCCTGGGGTGACGTTTGCCGGCGCCAACGCGCCGTTAACGGCTCCGGATAACTATCGGGGTGGCAATGTCAACGGCGGCAAGAGCGACCAGGCGAACGTAACCCTCGATGGCGTGGACGTAAACGACCAACAGAGCCGGGATCCGTTTACGAGCGCGCTCCGCGTGACGCTCGATAGCGTGCAGGAGTTCCGCGTTGTAACGACGAACGCCAACGCGGAGTTGGGCCGGTCCTCGGGTGCGCAGATCTCGCTCGTGACCAAGGGCGGCACCAACGAGATTCACGGTTCGACGTACTGGTTTGTACGAAACAAAGCCACCAACGCCAACTCGTTCTTCAATAATCAGAACGGCGTGGAACTCGCGAAGTTGAACCGGAACATCTACGGCGCGTCGCTCGGCGGTCCGCTCAAGAAGAACCGGCTGTTTCTATTCGGCAACTATGAAGGCCGGAAAGACCGGCGCGAAGACTCCATTCTGCGCACGGTGCCGACGGCAAGCCTGCGGGAGGGCACAGTCCGCTACATCCGCAACGATGGTTCGATTGCGTCGCTGTCCCCCGCCGATATCCAGACGCGCATCGACCCGCTGGGGATAGGCGTCAGTCAGGCGGCCTTGAACGTGTTACGGGCATACCCGCTGCCGAACGATCCGGCGGCCGGAGACTCGATCAACACGTCCGGTTTCCGCTTTAATGCCCCGATCAAGCTGGATTGGCAGACCTACATCGCCAAGCTTGACTACGCCCTCGATTCCGCGGGCAAGCACAACCTGTTCGTGCGCGGCAACCTTCAGGACGACAAGGACACGTCCTCGCCCCAGTTCCCCGGCCAAGCTCCAAACAACACGAACCTATCCAACACGAAAGGTATCGCGATTGGCCTGACGAGCGTTGTGAAGGCGAACATGGTGAACAATTTCCGCTGGGGGTTGACCCGGGTCGGCCTGGAAAACTCGGGAGTGTCGTTACTGCCGTTCACGACGTTCCGGACGATTAATTCGCTGAACGGAACGAATCGCCCCTTCATCCGGACGACACCGACCCACACCATCGCCAATGACTTCAGTTGGACCAAGGGAACCCATGACATCCGTGTGGGTGGCGTAATCCGGTTGATCCGGAATAAACGAACCAACTACGCCAATTCGTTCCCCACCGCTTCGACCAACGCGTCGTGGTTAACGGGCAGCGGCAACCAGTTGGAGGCGCCTCTCGGTACGGACATCCGGTCAACGGCTCGTGTGGCCTATCGCGATGCGGCCATGGCGGTTCTGGGCATCGTCAGCCAGGGCACGGCCGCATACAACTACAACAAGGACGGTTCGGCGCTAGCGGTGGGCGCACCCGTGCTTCGGCAGTTCAATGCCGAGGAGTATGAGTTCTACGTTCAGGACACTTGGAAGATGACGCGCTCCCTGACTTTGACCTATGGACTCCGATACTCGCTGATGCCTCCGATCTACGAGGCCAATGGGGTTCAGACAGTGGCGCGGGAGTCGTTGTCGACGTTTTTCGATACCCGCGTGGCGCTCGCGTCCGTGGGTGCGCCGCAGTTTCTCGTTAACCCGGTGACCTACGTTTTAAAGGAGCAGGAAGGCGGACGAGACTTGTATCCGTTTCACAAGAAGAACTTCGCTCCGCGCTTTGCGGTGGCTTGGTCGCCGCAGGGCGACAGTGGCGTCTCGAAGTTTCTGTTCGGCGGACCGGGCAAGACGTCGGTCCGGGCCGGTTGGGGTATGTACTACGACGTGATGGGAAGTGGCCTAATTACAAACTACGATGCATCGGCGTTGGGTTTGGCCACCAGCTTGTCGAACCCTTCGGCGCAGTTGACCTTGGCGACGGCTCCGCGGTTTACCGGTCTGAACTCGATTCCGGCTTCGGTGCTGCCCGCGGCGCCTGCCGCTGGATTCCCGCAGGTGGCTCCGAACTTGTTCGCGATCGCCAACTCCCTGGATGACCGGCTTCTGCCGCCATACACCATGAACATGAATCTGTCGGTGGGCCGCGAATTTAAGGGCGGCTTCTTCCTGCAGGGTTCCTACGTTAGCCGGCTGTCTCGCCGCTCTTTGATCAGCGAGGACATCTCGATGCCGACAAATCTGAAGGATCCGGCCAGTGGGCAGACTTACTTTGAAGCCGCCACGGCTCTTGCCAATTTGGCAAACGCCGATACCCCGGTGGCTTCAGTCGGCCGGCTACCGTTTTGGGAGAACATATTCCCGGGCGCGGCGACGGCTACGTTGTCGGCGACGCAGCGTGCTTATGAGAGCATCTCGGCCAACGCGCCAGACTATTCCTATGCGCTTTATGAGATGGACGTCCTGTGCCGGCCGAGCTGCAGCAAGTACGGGCCGAACTCGTTCTACAACCGGCAATTCAGCTATCTGCGGACCCTGCGATCGATCGGCAGCGGCAGCTATCACGCGATGCAGTGGACGGCGCGCAAGCGGTTCAGCCAGGGCGACCAGTTAGAGTTCAACTACACTTGGTCGAAGTCGATCGACCTGGCTTCGCGGCCGGAGAACTCGACCGCGTCCGACGGCGTGATCATCAACGCGTTTGATCGGCGGCAATTCCGGGCACCGTCGGACTACGATACGCGTCACCAGTGGAATGCGAACTTCGTCTACGGCTTGCCTATGGGTAGGGGTCGGAAGTTGCTGGATCAGGGCGGTCTCGTGAACGCTATTGCCGGCGGCTGGCAGTTGAGCGGACTGTACCGGCAGTCGACGGGTTTGCCGACTTCGGTGGGTAACGGGCGCTTCTGGCCGACGAATTGGAACATTACGGGCTATGCGACCGCGGTGGGCAACCCCGAGGTGGGCACGACGCGGAATGCGCCGGCGCCTCCGGGCGGTACGGGCGGCGTGAACCTGTTCCCGAATCCTTCGGCGGCGATTGATGCATTCAACTACACTCTGCCGGGTCAGGCGGGTGGGCGAAACGTGATCCGTGGTGATGGCAACTTCAACCTGGACTTGAGCCTGGGCAAGAGCTTCAATATGCCCTGGAGCGAGAAGCATACGCTGCAGTTCCGTTGGGAGGTCTTTAACGTGACGAACTCGGTGCGGTTTGACCCGTTCTTTACGTCGGCCGACTTGGGGAACTTGGGTTCGTTTGGCAAATATACCGACACGTTGACTTTGCCGCGCGTGATGCAGTTTGGTTTGCGTTACGACTTTTGAGGTACTCGTGCACAACGGCCTGTGCGCTTTTGAGGGAGTCGAAATCTAGTGCGGGATAAGAGGGCGGCTTACTTAGTGGGCCGCCCTTGTTTCGGTAGGGTCGTGGTATGGCGACAGGAACTCTGGTTTCGGAAGACGAGTACTTACGGACCAGTTACGAGGGGCCGGAGCCCTACTTTCGGGACGGTGAGTTGATTGATCGCGGCAAGCCAACGTATCTGCATGGCATGATTCAGCTGGTCTTGGGGGCGCTGTTTCTCCCCTACCGGAAGAGCCATGATCTCTGGCCGGCCTCCGAGGTCAGGCATCGATTTCGTCCGGGGCGGGTGCGTCTTCAGGACGTCGCCGTGCAGCAGGGCAAACCGGCGTTAAGCCACCCGGATCATCCGCCGTACGTGGCGATCGAGGTGTTCTCTCCGGACGACCGCATGGGGGACGTGACAGCGAAGCTGCGAGAGTATCGTGATTTCGGCGTGGCGCATGCCTGGGTAGCCGATCCCGTGGCGCAAGCGCTATACGTTTTCGATTCCGACGGGTTGCATCAAGTGCGGTCGTTGCAGATTCCGGAGTTCGGAATCAACTTTACCCCGGAGCAGATCTTCGAGGCATAGCCCGGCCGTGTCAAAATAAGAGGTTAACCCTCATGACTGGCCACGACGTACGTCAAAAGTTCCTTGATTATTTCGCCGCCCGCGGACATCGCGTGGTGCGCTCCTCCTCCCTCGTTCCCGCTAACGACCCCACGTTGCTGTTCACCAACGCCGGGATGAACCAGTTCAAAGACATCTTTCTCGGCATGGAAAAACGCGACTACTCGCGGGCGACCACGTCTCAGAAGTGCGTCCGGGCCGGGGGCAAGCATAACGACCTCGAGAACGTCGGCTATACCCGCCGGCACCATACGTTCTTCGAAATGCTCGGGAACTTCTCCTTCGGCGACTACTTCAAGACCGACGCCATCGCCTTCGCCTGGGAACTGATTACGAAAGACTACGGCCTGGACAAGGAACGGCTCTATGTCACCGTTTTCCGCGAAGACGATGAGGCCGAGGAGCTGTGGCAGAAAGTTACTGGCATTCCGAAGAGCCGGATCTTCCGGCTGGATGAAAAAGACAACTTCTGGCAGATGGGCGATACGGGTCCGTGCGGGCCCTGCTCAGAGATTCATTACGACTTGGGGCCAGACGGCGCGGAACCGGGCCGGGAAGACGAGGCGTTTCCGCTCGATGGGGGTGGCCGATTCGTTGAAATCTGGAACCTCGTCTTCATGCAGTTCGACCGGTCGGCAAGCGGGATAATGAATCCACTGCCGAGGCCGTCGATCGACACAGGTATGGGCCTCGAACGCATCGCGGCGATCATGCAGGGCAAGATGTCGAACTATGACTGCGACTTGATCAGCCCAATCATCGACCATCTGGCCGGCCTCATCAAGATGGATCCGGAGCGGGATCCGAAGACAGGCGCGGTGCTGCGGATCAATGCCGACCATGCGCGGGCCGCAGCGTTTCTGATCCATGATGGCGTGGTTCCGTCAAACGAAGGCCGTGGCTATGTGCTCCGCAAGATCATGCGGCGGGCGCTGCGGAATGCGCGCATTCTGGGCGTACAGGACACCTACTTCCACAAGCTGACGCAGTTCGTGGCAGAGTTCATGAAGCCGGCGTATCCTGAGCTGCTCGAAAGTGTGGACCGGGTGACGCGGGTGGTGAAAGAAGAAGAGCACCGGTACGCGACGACCTATCAAGTGGCCGAGCGGATCTTCGTCGACGAAGCGAGGCGGGCGGTGGGTGGGCTGCTGCCGGGGGCCGCGGCTTTCAAACTCTACGATACGTACGGTTTGGCCATCGACGAGCAGGAAGACATGGCCCGCGAGTTCGGTTTGCAGATCGATAGCGAAGGGTTCACGGAGGAGATGGAGAAGCAGCGGGACCGGGCTCGGGCTTCGTGGAAGGGTGCCGAGAAGGCCACTGTGGCGCCGGTTTATGGCCAGATTCAGGCCAAGCTCGGACGGACGAAGTTCGTGGGTTACGAGCATTTAACTTCGCCCGCTTCGCGCGTGGTGGCGATCCTGGTGGACCAGCATCTGGTGACGTCGGTTGGTGCGGGGGTGGAGTGTGAGTTGGTGGTGGACCAGACTCCGTTCTACTCCGAGAGCGGCGGGCAGGTGGGCGACCAAGGTGAGTGGTTGGTGAAGGGTGAAGTGGTGGCGACGGTGAGGAGCACTTACCCGGCGGTGCCGGGGCTGAGCGTTCACCGGATTACGACGACGGCGCCGTTGGCGGCTGACATGGTTCTGCAAGGTGCCGTGGCGGTGGGGACGCGTTCGGCGACGATGCGGAACCATACGGCGACGCACTTGCTGCATGCGGCGCTACGGCAGGTGCTGGGTTCGCATGTGAAGCAGGCGGGGTCGATTGTCGACCCGGGCCGTCTACGGTTTGACTTCGCCCACTACACGGCGATGGATGCCGAAGAAGTGGCGCAAGTGGAATTTATCGTCAACGAAGAAATTATGAGGAATACAGCCGTTTCGACAGATGTGATGGAACTCGAAGAGGCGCTGTCGACCGGGGCCATGGCGTTGTTTGGTGAGAAGTACGGCGAGAAGGTTCGTGTGGTGAAGGTGCCGGGCTTCAGCAAGGAACTGTGCGGGGGCACGCACGTTTCGCGGACGGGTGACATCGGCCTGTGCAAAATCATCTATGAAGGCTCAATTTCGGCCGGCGTTCGACGCATTGAGGCGATTACGGGGAACGCGGCGGTAGAGCGGTTCCAAGCGGCGACGACTTCCCTGCATCGGGTGGCGCAGATAGTCCACGCGACTGAACCGGAACTGGTGGAGCAGGTGGAGAAGCTGTTGGCGCATCAGCGGACGCTTGAAAAAGAGCTACAGCAGTTGAAGCAGCAGATGGCGCAGGCGAAGTCGGGACAGGTGGAGGAGTTGGCGCGCGAAGTGAAGGGTGTGAAGGTGCTGGCGGCGCGCGTGGACGGTTTTGACCGGGACCAGATGCGAGCGCTGGCCGATACGCTGCGGAATAAGTGGAAGTCGGCCGTGGTGGTGTTGGGCGCGGCGGACGGAGAGAATGTAGCGCTGATCAGCGCAGTGACGAAGGACCTGACGGCCAAAGTTCACGCGGGCAAACTGATTGGCCCCGTGGCGGCTGCTGTCGGCGGGAAGGGCGGCGGACGGCCGGACTTGGCTGAGGCCGGCGGCAAGGATGCGACGGCGCTGGACGCAGCATTGGAGAGTGTGTACGCGGCGGTGGAAGGCGCGCTGTGATCGATGTCGTGATTGTCGGGGCGGGCCCCACGGGCCTTGCCTGCGGCATTGAGCTGAAGAAGCTGGGGGTGAACGCGGTCCTGATTGACAAGGGTTGCGTGGTGAACTCGCTGTATCACTACCCGCAGAACATGGTGTTTTTTACGACGCCGGAGCTGCTTGAAATCGGCGATATTCCGATGACATCCTTGAACGACAAGCCGAACCGGGTGGAGGGGTTGAAGTACTATCGGCGCGTGGCGGACCACTACGATTTGGACATCCGCCAGTATGAGCGCGTCGAGCGGATTACGGGCGAGGACGGGGCATTCGTGACCGTGACTTCGAAGGGGGAGTACGCTTCGAAGAAGGTGATTCTGGCGACCGGGTACTACGACATTCCGAATCTCTTGGAGGTGCCGGGGGAGGAGTTGCCGAAGGTGATCCACTACTACAAGGAGGCGCACCCGTTCTACGACCAGGATGTGCTGGTGGTGGGGGCGAAGAACTCGGCGGCGATTGCGGCATTGGAATTGTGGTGGACGGGAGCGCGGGTGACCATGGTGCATCGGGGTGCGGAAGTGCATAAGCACGTGAAGTATTGGATCAAGCCGAACATTGAGAACCGGTTGAAGAATGGCGAGATTAAGGGGTACTTTTCTTCCCGCGTGACGGCGATCCGGGAGAAGGAAGTGGATTTGGAGACACCGGAGGGGCCGGTGACGGTAAAGAATGATTTCGTGTTTGCGATGACGGGGTATCGGCCGGATTTTGAGTTTATGGCGGCGCACGGGATAACGCTGGATGCGAAATCCGGGCGTCCGGTGGTGGACGCGGACACCTATGAGAGTGTGCGGCCGGGGATGTACCTGGCGGGGGTGGTGGTGGCCGGGGTACACACGAACGAGATCTTCATTGAGAACGGCCGCTTTCACGGTGGCGCGATCGCCAAGGATATTGCGGCGAAAGTGGGATGAAGGTCGTCCACCTCGACAGCGGACGGGAGATGCGGGGCGGGCAGTGGCAGGTGCTTCATCTTATTGATGCGCTGACGGCGGCGGGGCATGAGCAGGTGCTGGTGGCGCCGCTGGAGGCGCCTCTGGCGCAGCGGGTGAAGATTCCAGTGCGGGCTCCGTTCGGCTGGTGGCCGCGGGGAGATGTGTATCATGCTCACGATGCGAAGTCGCATACCTGGGCAGGGTTGCTGGGGCGGCGGCCGCTCGTGGTGGCGCGGCGGGTGGCGTTTCCGGTGAAGAATCGGTGGAAGTACCGGCTGGCAGATTGCTATATAGCGGTTTCGGAGGCGGTGGCGGGGGAGTTGCGGAAGGCCGGCGTCGAGGAACGGAAGATCCGGGTGGTTTATGACGGGGTTCAGGAGTTGGAGCGGTCGACGCGGACGGGGCCCGTGATTGCGCCGGCATCAGAGGACCCGATGAAGGGATCGGCGCTGATCCGGGCGGCGGGCGTGGAGTGCTTGTTTTCGGAAGATTTGGTGAAAGATTTGGCGACGGCTTCGGCGATGCTCTATATCACTCATCTGGAGGGGTTGGGGTCGGCAGCGCTGTGGGGGATGGCTGGGGGGGTGCCGGTGATCGCGTCGCGGGTGGGGGGGCTGCCAGAGATCGTGAAAGCGGGGGAGACGGGGTTGCTGGTAGAAAACACGGCAGAGGCGATCCGGACGGCGGTGGCGAGGGTAGGCGAGTTGGGACCGCTGGGGGAAAGGGGCAGGGAGATGGTGCGGGAGAGATTTCTGTTGCGTCACATGGCGGCTGCTACGCTCAAAGTCTACGAGGAGTTCGTGTGTTGATCGAGGCGGTTTTGGCGGGTCTGCTGGGTCTGCTGATTGGCAGTTTTCTCAATGTGTGCATTTACCGGTTGCCACGGGACCTGTCCGTTTGGACGCCGGCGCGGAGCTATTGCCCGGGCTGCGAAAAGGTGATTGCGTGGTACGACAATCTGCCGGTCTTGAGCTACCTATTGCTGAGGGGAAAGTGCCGGCGATGCGGGACGAGGATTCCGGCGCGGTACTTGTTGACGGAGGTGCTTTGTGGTGTAATGTTCTTTGCATGCGCTTGGTGGTTTGGCGCGACGCTCTTTGCGGGAAAGCTAATGATGTTCAGTGCGATCAACCTGACGTTGTTCTTTTGCGACCTGGAGGAGCGGATCCTTCCGGACGAGTTTACGTTGGGCGGGACGCTGGCAGGGCTGGTTTGGGCTTATTTTGTGGCGTTGCCGATGGGGTTCACGATGTTGTTCCTGCCGCTCGACACGCCGGCGCCATGGATTTCAGTGGCGGAAGGGGCGTTTGCGGCGGGTTTCGCGTATGGCTCGTTTCGACTTTTGGGCTGGGCATATGAACGCTTCCGGGACCGTGAGGGTTTAGGCATGGGCGATATGAAGATGGTCGCGATGTTTGGGGCGTTTCTGGGGTTGATGTCGACGATGGAAGCGATTCTGATCGGGTCGGTGCTGGGTTCGTTTTTGGGTTTGCTGTTCATTAAACTGCGGCGCGAGGATTCCGCACAGTACGAGTTGCCATTTGGATCGTTTCTGGCGGTGGGAGCGGTGTCGGCGGCGTGGATTGAAGCGTTGCGGTAGGGACGAGGCGATGTTGCGTTACACTGTGAGATTACGCCGATGAAAGCGCTTCTGGAAGCGATTGAACCCAACCAGCCGGATTGGGCACTGGCGATGGCCATTGACCCTCGCAGGTTGCCTGCGCACATCGCTGTCATCATGGACGGCAACGGGCGCTGGGCCGGAAAGCGGTTTCTGCCGCGAGTGGCGGGGCATAAAGCAGGCATCTCGCCGGTGCGGGAAACGGTGGAGACTTGTGCGCGATTGGGTCTCGAAGCATTGACGCTTTATGCGTTTTCGATGGAGAACTGGAAGCGGCCGGCGGCGGAAGTGGACACCCTCTGGCATCTGCTGCGGCTATATCTGCGCAACGAACTGCGGACGTTGACCGAGAACAACGTGCGTTTGGGGGCCATTGGGCGGATAGAAGATCTGCCTGGCGTAGTGCAGAACGAGCTGGCCGCGACGATGCGGGAGACCGAACGGAACACGGGGCTGCGGCTGAACCTGGCGATCAACTACGGCGGACGGGTGGAGATTCTGGACGCGATCAATCAACTCCTGGCCGAGGCGAAGGCAGCGGGGACGCTGGACACGTTACGGGTGGATGAGGAGTCTTTGGGCGCTCACTTGTACACCAGCGGACTGCCGGATCCGGATCTTTTAATTCGGACTTCCGGCGAACTGCGTGTTTCGAACTTTCTGCTGTGGCAGATCGCGTACACCGAGATTTACGTGACCGAAACGTTGTGGCCGGATTTCCGGCGGGCGGACCTGCTGAAGGCGATTGTGGACTACCAGAAACGGGAGCGCCGATTCGGCGGCTTGAACGGTGAGGCACCCCAAGTTCTGGCGGAGACGGTTTCCAGCCGGTGATGCGGATTCTGACTTCGGTGGTGTTGATTCCCACCGTCACTTGGCTAATTCTGTTTGCCCCACAGCCGGTTTTTCAGGCGGCGGTGTCGGTGTTTGCGTTGTTGTGCTGGCATGAGTTTGCTGGCTTGGCGGGATACTACAACGCCAAGCTGGTGAGCTGGCATGGCTGGATACCGGGGTTGGTGATTCTGTATGCCGGGCTGAGCGGGACGATGCTGATGACGGTGATCATCCTGGGCGCGCTGGCGGCGGCGTTGCGGAATCGGGAGTTGAAAGAGGGGATTCCGGCGACAGCGTTCTTTGCGTTGGGTTTGATCTACGCGTTTGGGGCTTGGCGGGCGGCGGTGGAACTGCGGGTGATCAGTCCATACTGGGTGTTGTTTGCGAACGCGATCAACTGGGTGGGAGATTCGGCCGCCTACTTTGTCGGCCGGGCGATCGGGAAAAGGAAATTGGCACCGCGGATCAGCCCGGGCAAGTCGGTGGAAGGGGCGGTGGCTTCGGTGGTGCTCGCTAGCGTTTTCGGCATGGTGTTTGTTAATTACTTTTTACCGGGCACGCCGTGGTTTGTGGCGCTTGGGGTTTCGGTAGCAGGGAACGTGGCGGGACAGGTTGGAGACTTGGCGGAGTCCGCGTTGAAGCGGGGCGCGGGGGTGAAGGATTCCGGGACGCTGCTGCCGGGGCACGGGGGGTGGCTGGACCGGCTCGACTCGAGCTTGTTCTCAATGCCAATCACGCTATTTGTGTTAACGCTAATCGGTTAGACCCGTTGCGCTCGATTGAGCGCTGTGATAAAAACTCTCCCACCATGAGGTTATTTATACTTCTGTCAGTCGCGGCATCTCTGCTCGCGCAATCTGAACGAGGAACAATTACGGGGACGGTGAGGGACGCAACGGGCGCGGTGGTGCCTGGGGCGAAAGTCACTTTGACAAATACGGCGATGGGAACCACGAGTACTGCCCCGACCTCCGAATCGGGCGACTATACGGTTCCCGGGTTGGCAGTCGGCACGTATGTCGTGCGTGTGGAGAAGGACGGTTTTCGGCCGGCGTCGGTTACAGGTCTGGTATTAAACGCATCGGCGACCGTTCGGGCGGACGCAACTCTGGAAGTGGGAACATCGCGGCAGGCTGTCGAAGTTTCAGCCTCGGCTCTGGCGCTAGCGACAGAGAACGCCAAGACGAGCGTAACGATCGACAACAAGCTGGTGGACGAGTTGCCGCTAGTGGTGGGCGGGGCGCTGCGCAGCCCGTTTAATTTGGCGGCGTTGACGCCGGAAGCAAAGAACCTGGGCGGCGACAACGGGTTTGTGCTCGGCGGCGGCCAGGCGGCGGGTTACGGCACGAGCTTAGATGGCGTTTCGGCGAACACTTCGCGGGCGCTGTCGATGAGCTGGGTGGCGGTGAACGCGCCATCGATCGAAGCGGTGACCGAGTTCACGGTGGACACCAATGGGTTCAAGGCCGAGTTCGGCCAAGCGACGGGCGGGATCATGAGCTTCGCGTCGAAGTCCGGGACGAACGCCTTCCATGGGACTTTGTACGAGTTCATGCGGAATGAGGCGTTTGACGCCAACAATTTCTTCAACAACAAGCGGGGCATCGGGCGGCAGATCTACAAGCAACACGACTTTGGCGGATCGGTCGGCGGTCCGGTGTGGATTCCGAAACTGTATAACGGCAAGAACAAGACGTTCTTCTTTACGAGCTACGAGGCGTTTCGCAATCGCGACGGCGCGGCGGGCTCCGTGCGGACCGTGCCGACTGAGGAGATGTACAACGGCGACTTCCGGAATTGGGTGAATGCCGCCGGGGTGCAGATTCCCATCTACGATCCGACGAGCCAAACGACTGCGGCTGATGGGACGGTGACCCGGCAGGTGTTCCCCAATAATCAGATTCCGCGGGCGCTGTTCGACCCGACGGTGGTTCAGGCGCTGGGTGTGTTCCGGTCCGGCGAGACTCCTTTGCCGAACACCGGTGCGCGACCGGGAACGGTGGAGTACGTAACCAACAACTATCTGATCTCGAAGGGCACCGAGGTTCGGCCCAATACCAAACTCAGCGTGAAGGGCGACCATGTGTTCAGCGAGCGGAGCCGCATCTCGGGATATTGGGGCTACAACCGGTCGAGCCAAGTGCCGGGACCGAATGGTCCGAATGACCTGCCCGGGCTATTTGTGAACTATAACGACACTACACGGAATTCGGACGTTTTCCGTGGCAGTTGGGATTTCAACTTCACCCCGACTTTGTTTAACCACTTTTATGGCGGCGGCAACAACTGGAAGGAGAACCACGATCCGCCGCAGGCGACAATTCGCAGCGGCGTGAGTTGGAAGGATAAGGTATGTCTGGGCAACACCCCGAACTGCGACGAAAATCTGTTAAATTTCAACTTCTCGAACGGTTACAGCCAATGGGGTGGGCGGGCGAACAACGGCAGCGAGAATTTCATCAAGATGTTTGCCGATGACATGACCTGGATCAAGGGCCGGCATACATGGAAGTTCGGCGGGCAGTATCAGGGACAGTTCTACAACGGCTTTGGCCGGCAGTGCGTGGCGGGTTGCGTGACGTTCGACTTCAAAAACACAGGCCGGGCGGGCGACACGAATTTCGCGACCGCGGGGGGTAGCCCGGTGGCATCGATGTTGCTGGGATATGCTAACAACGGCACTTTGGACACGGTGCGTTACATCGGGCAGCAATGGCCTTCGTACGCGGGATTCATCCAGGACGACTGGCGCGTTAAGCCTAATCTGATGATCAACCTGGGCTTGCGCTGGGAAACGACGTTACCTCCAACAGGAGAAAACGACCATTGGAGCGACTTTGCTCCGGATCGGCCGAATCCGGGTGCAGGCGGAATTCCGGGAGCATTGATTTATGCCGGGACCGGTGAGGGCAAGGAGGGTTCGCGGTCTCTGGCGGGCAGCTACTATAAGGCCTTTGGTCCTCGATTCGGCTTGGCCTATACACTGAAGCAAAAGACGTCCATCCGGATGTCGTACGGATTGAGCTACGGCAACATCACGACGGTGACCGGTTCGACCCATACTTTGGGGTTCACGTTGACGAACTCGTTTCCCGACAACAGCCAAGGCGTCCAGCCGAGTTTCCTGGTCCGCAACGGATTACCCGCTTGGCAGGCACCGCCGTTTGTCTCGCCGAGTTTCGGCAACGGCCGGGCGATGCCGTGGTGGCAGGGAAGTGAAGCAACGCGGCCACCCGCGTTCCAGAGCATGAACTTCTCGATTCAGCATCAACTCTCGTCGACGATGGTGGCCGAGATCGGCTATAACGGCAGTCTGGGAAGCCGGCTGCAGGCAGGCCTCCTCGCCTACAACGCGTTGCATCCGGATGTTCTGACCCGGTACGGCGCCACGCTCTTGAATTCCCGATTTGATAGCACGGCGGCGGTCGCGGCTGGGATTCGGGCTCCGTTTGCCAACTTCGGTACGTTATGGGGCGGGCAGGCGACAGTACGCCAAGCCCTCAGGCCGTATCCGCAGTTCCAGAACATCGATACCGGTTCGGGCGGTGGCGACCACAGCGGTCACTCCACCTACCACTCCGGCATGATTCGCCTGGAGAAGCGCTATTCGAGCGGCGTGCAATTCCAGGGTTCCTATGTGTTCTCGAAGTTGTTGACGGACGCTGATAGCTACTGGATCGGCGGGGCGGCGATGGACCATTTTAATCGCGGCTTGGAGAAGTCGATTGGTCAATTTGATGTGACGCACAACATGAAGTTGTCCGGCGTGTACGAACTGCCGTTCGGTAAAGGGAAAGCCTTCATGAACTCGAACTCCGTGGCGAACTTCGTATTGGGTGGATGGCGGATTTCGGGCGTCTTGACGGGGTCGAGTGGGCAGCCGCTGGGCCTGGGTACCTCCAACGGCTTGCCGCTGTTCGCGGGCACCAATCGGCCGATCATTTCGAGCTATGACGGGTGGCGGCCGGCGACGGCGGGCGACAAGTTCGACCCGGGTGTCGACCGGACGATTCAACCGGCGAGTTTCTTCCCGGCGCAGCCGGCGAATGTGATGGGGAACATGACGAGGTACAACCCGAAGTTCCGTTCAAACCCGATCTATGACAACAACTTGTCGTTCGCAAAGTCGTTCCCGATCAAGGAGCAGATCCGTCTCGATTTCAGGGCGGAGATGTTCAATGCTACCAATTGGGCACGATTCAACATGGGCTCGCTGAACTTGCAGTCCCAGAATTTCGGCGTTCTCGGCAACACGGCAGGCGACCAGGGGAATTCACCGCGGCAGATCCAGTTCGCTCTGAAGCTGTATTTCTAATCGGAACGGGCCGGATCATCACCAAAAGGGCCTCCCGCGCGAAAACGCCGGAGGCCCTTACTTCTTGATAAGAAGATCCCCGGCCGCATCCATCAGCAGACGAAATGGGGTCCATAAAATATTCCGTTCGGATTCTACGGTTACGAAAGGGTTTCCGTGGGTATAATCGAAAATCGGCGGATGGGCCCCAAGTCTTTTGAATTGCCCTCCGTACGTCTCACCCGAGGAGTTTGATGTCGAACGAACTGCGCAACTTTTTATCGCTCTCATATGAAGAGCTCGAAGAGTTGAATCTGCATGCCAAGGAGCAACGCAAGAATCGCGTTCCCGCTCACCAGATTCAAGAGGAGCGTCTGAAGTACCTGACGGACGAGAAACGCATCAAGGCTGTAACCGTTCTCTTCAGTGACCTCGAAGGCCGTCTGCATATGCTCGACTATGACAAGAAATTCCTTGTCAATAGCTGGGATAACCTGACCTTCGACGGCTCGTCCATCCGAGGATTCACGGCGCAGCGCGAGAGCGATCTGCGGCTGGGCATGGACTGGGGTGCCTTCTACTGGGCCCCGGCCGACTACTTTGGCACCGGCAAGGTTCTCGTGTTTGGCGAAGTCATCGACAAAGACGGTTCTCCGTACGGCGCCGACCTCCGCGGCATCTTGAAGCAGTACGCCAATGGGTTGTACGACTCGAATGGCTACACGCTGAACGCCGCCAATGAAATTGAAGGCTTCCTGTTTGAAGGTAAAGACGCTGAGCGCCGTTACCATGAGACCGGCAAATTTGAATATGTGAACACGGGTGGCTACTACCACTCTCTTCCGGGCGACCCGCTGCGGACGTTCATTGACACGAGCGCCGAAGTGCAGCGAGCGATGGGCTTCCAGAACGAGAAGGACCATCCGGAAGTGGCCCCTTCGCAGTTTGAGATCAATTACTCCTACGGCGATGTGGTGACCGCGGCCGACCAGATTCAGATTTACAAGCTGATCTGCCGGCAGGTGGCGACGAAGATGGGTTTGACGGCCAGCTTCCTGCCGAAGCCGGTGGTGGGCGTGAACGGCAGCGGCATGCACACCAACGTTTCGGTGATGAAGAACGGCAAGAACCTGATGTGGGATCCGAAGGGCGAAGAGAAAATCTCGAAGTTCGGCTGGCAGTTTGTCGACAGGATTCTGACGCATGGCAACGACATTTGCCTGGCGTTGAATGCGTCGGTGAACGCTTATCGCCGTCTCGACCCGCACTTTGAAGCCCCGAACCAGATCAAGGCTTCGGCCACGGATCGCGGTTCGATGGTCCGCATCCCGATCGGCAACGAGAAGAGCTCGCGTGTTGAAGTCCGCTCCGTCGGTCCCGACGCCAATCCGTACATGGTGCTCTACTCGGTGTTCAAGACGGGTCTCGACGGTAACACGGAAAAGATCAAGAACCTTCGCAACGCTGATCGATTCCTGCCGGACAATATCTACTCCGCCATCGAGAATTTCCGGGCGGCTGACTGGACGACGCAACTGCTGGGCAAGGATGTGAAGGAACGCTACGCGGACCTGAAGCAGGCCTCGGCCGACCGTTGTGCGCGTCAGCTCGGAACCTTCGTGAAACCTGCTGAAGTGCAGTTCCACCACGAAGTTTATAATCAGTATCTCTGGAATCAGTTCTAAGACTGGCTCCGGATCTTTAACCGAACGCCCCGGCCTTCCCGCAAAGGACGGGGCTTTCGGTTTTTATGGGATTGCCCGCTTCTTTTCGGCCGCCTTGGGTTGGCCCTTGAACACGATGGTGACGTTGACGATCAGCTTCTTGTCGTCGATGTCGAGTTTGGGTTCAATCGTACCGACGCCGTCGAGGAGTCCCTCGTCCTGGATCCGCTGGATGACCCGGTTGGGGTAGCCGTCCCGGTAGGGGTCACCTTCCTTCAGGCCCCATAGCTTACGGACGTACGGCTCGGTGACAATGTCCAGGCCGGTGAAGTAGAACTTTCCCATGCGGTACTGCGGCCCGGGCGTGACGTTGACGAAGACGGTTACCTGCTTCTTGGCATCGTCGTAGGCGCGCTTCACTTCGGTGGCGGCCTTCATGTAGCCGTTGCCACGCAGAGCCTGCCGCATCTTGCTGACGCCTTCGAAGATCAGCCCGAAGTTGGCGATCTCGTCGCGTTTGAATTCGCCGGCATCGGCGAGTTCCTGCGGAGCACCGACCACCTTCACGTCCGCAAGAGTGTATGGCTCGCCCTCGACAACATGGACAACAACGGCGAGGCCATCGACATCCGCGGCCGGTTTGACGTCAATCTTCGGGAAGGCCGCCCGAACGAGGCCGCGGATTTCATAGAGCGGCTTCACTTGGTTCAAGAGTTGTTCGCGGAAGTTCTCTTCGATGTAAGGAGTCCCGATGGCGATGGAGGCCATTTTGATCTGGAGGTCGGCGACGGGTACGGCGCTGTTGCCTTCAAAGGAGACTTGGGCGATGACGGCGCGAGGCCGGTTCGGCCGGAAGACGATGTATGGATCGCCGGGGCGGTCCCCGTAGACGCGCGCGACGACGGGGATCTTCAAATGGTCGGAGAGCGTCTTTGAGTAGCGCTTCAGGACGTTTTCAGTGGCGGGAAGTTTATCGGCGAAGAGCGGGTCCCGGCGGAGCAGCTTCTCGAGTTCGGCTTCCGAACCGGGAAGCTCTTCAAACTTCCAGGCGAAGACGGTTTCGATTTCGGCGACTTCGTAGGTGACGGCATAGCCGCGCATGTTGGGGCCGGGTTTGTACGAGTAGGCCACGCTCGCGAAGACGCCGCGATCGATGAGACGCTGCTGCGCGGCATCGAAATCGGATTTCTCGGCTTTCTGGCCCACGCGGAGTCCAAGAGCTTCGATTACCTTGGCCTCCGGCAGGCGTTGGAGGCCGGTAATGCGGATGGCCTCGATTTCGAACGGGGCGGCGGATGCGCACAGGGCGCAGAAAAGAATGGCTAAGAAAGGCCGCATAGGATCTGGCTTTTGGACGGCTCTCCCAAGTGCGATGTTACACTGAAAAAAATGGCTTATGATCTGGTAATCATCGGCAGCGGACCGGGTGGATACTCCGCCGCAGTCCGAGCTGGGCAGTACGGTCTCAAGACCGTGATCATTGAAAAGGCTCCGAAGCTGGGAGGAACCTGTCTGCACGTGGGCTGCATTCCGACCAAGGCGCTGCTGCATAGTGCTGAGGTCTGGGACTACTTCACGCACGCCGAAGAGCAGGGCATGAGCTGCGAGAATCCCCGGCTGAACTATCCGGCTGTGTTGCAGCGGAAGACCACCATCATCAACAAGCACGCCAAGGGCGTGGAGATGTTGATGAAGAAAAACAAGGTGGAAGTGATCTGGGGCTACGGCAAGATCGTCGGGCCGGGCCAGGTGGACGTGGAGACCAGCGAGGGCACCCGCCGCCTGGAGACCAAGAACATCCTGATCGCGACGGGTTCTGAGGCGCGGATGATTCCGGGCTTAGCGCCGGACGCCGAGCGGATCCTGACGAATATTGAGATCTTAAATTTGACCGCCGTGCCGAAGTCGTTGGCCATTATCGGGGCGGGCGCGGTGGGCGTGGAGTTTGCGTCTATTTTCAAGCGGTTCGGCGCGGACGTGACGGTGCTGGAGATGCTGCCGCGCGTGGTGCCGGTGGAAGACGAAGACGTTTCGAAAGAGCTCGAGAAGTACTTCCGGAAGATTGGAATTCGCGTAGAGACCGGCGCGAAGGCGGCGAACATTCAGCGGACTGAGGATGGCGTTTCTGTTGAGGTCACCTTAGCCAATGGCAAAGTGGAAACGCTCAACGTCGAGAAGTTGTTGATCGCCGTGGGCCGTAAGCCGAACACGGAAGCGATTGGTCTCGAGAACACCAAGGCGGAAACCGACCGCGGCTTCCTCAAAGTGGGTCCGGACCAGCAGACGGCGGAGCCTGGCGTTTTCGCCATCGGCGACGTCGTAGCAGGCACGCCGCAATTGGCCCACGTGGCGACGGCGGAAGGCATGATCGCGGTAGCGAAGATAGCCGGCAAGAATTTTACGCCGATCAAACGGAACCGCATTCCGGGCGCGACCTATACCGAACCGGGCATCGGCTCGGTGGGCCTGACCGAGGCGCAGGCCAAGGCGCAGGGCTTCGATGTGAAGGTGGGCAAATTCCCGTTTGTGGGCAACTCGAAGGCGACGATCCTGGGCCATCACGAAGGGTTTGTGAAAGTGGTCAGCGATGCCAAGTACGGCGAGATTCTGGGGGTCCACATCATCGGTCCGCACGGGTACGAACTGATTGCCGAGGCCGTCGCGGCCATGGAGTCCGAGGCGACCGTCGACACGATGATCAACACGATTCACGCGCATCCGACGCTGTACGAGGCGTTAGGTGAGGCGTTCAACTCCGTCTACGGGCAGGCGATTAACTTCTAACGCATGCTGGCTCCCGCTGTTTCCCGCACCTGCGAAGTCCGCGACCTTGGCGCCATGCGCTGGGGCGCGGCGTACGCGTTGCAGGCAGAGTTGGTGGGGCAGCGGCAGCGGGGCGAGATTGGCGATCAGTTCCTGCTGGTGGAGCATCCGCACGTCGTCACCATGGGCCGGAACGGGCATGCATCGAATGTGCTGGCCTCGCCCGAGGTTCTGGCGGCGACGGGAATCGAATATTACGAAACGAACCGGGGCGGCGACGTGACGTATCACGGCCCTGGGCAACTGGTGGGCTATCCGATTGTCCACTTGAACGAATGGAAGCGCGACGTGCATGCGTACGTTCGGGCGCTCGAAGAGGTGATTATCCGGACACTTGCCGATTTCGGCGTGACGGGTGAGCGCGTGGCGGGAGCAACGGGCGTATGGGTCGGCGAGGCTAAGGTGTGCGCGATTGGCGTGCACTTGAGCCGCTGGGTATCCTCGCACGGGTTCGCTTTAAACGTGGCGACCGACCTCCAATATTTTCAGTACATTGTGCCGTGCGGGCTGACCAAGCCGGTGACGTCGCTGCGCCAGTTGGGTGTGGCGGCGTCGATGGACGAGGTGAAGTCCGCGGTGTGCCGGCGATTTTCAGAAGTTTACGAATACCAGTAGGAGACCACCCGAATGATCGACGTAGTGATGCCCCAAATGGGCGAGAGCATTGTCGAAGGAACGCTGACCCGCTGGCTGAAGAAGCCGGGCGACAAGGTGGAGCGCGACGAACCGCTGTTTGAGATTTCTACCGACAAGGTCGACACCGAAATTCCGTCGCCGGTGGCGGGTACCCTGGCCGAGACGCTGTTTGAAGCTGGCGCGGTGATCGGCATCAACACGGTGGTGGCGCGGATCAATGACGGCGCTGCGGCGGCCGATCCTGCTCCCGCCCCCGCCGCAGAGGCGCCTACTCTTGCCCCCGACAAATCGGTGGCAAACCCGGCGGTGCTCGAACCGACGGGTCCTGCGCCCGAGGCTCCTCCGGTTCCCGATCCCCAAGCGTCTGCTCCGCCTCCGCCCGCGGCGTCTGCTCCGACTCCGTCCGCGGCGCCCGCTCCGGCCCCGGCTGCCGAGCCCGCCGAGGCGGAATTAGGGTTGCTGTCGCCGCTGGTTCGGAAGATGGCCCGCGAGAACAACATCGACCTCGCTACCGTGAAGGGTACTGGTGCTGGTGGCCGTATCACGAAGGAAGACCTCGAGAGCGCTATCTCCGCTAAGGCCGCTCCTGCGCCGGCGCCGGCTCCGGCCGCGGCAGCCCCCGCTCCGGCCGCTGCCGCTCCGTCGGCCGGTGCGCCGCCGCCGCCCGCTCGCGCCGAGGCGGCCAAGTACCGCATCGAGCCGATGTCGACCATGCGGCAGAAGATTGCCGAACACATGCTCGCCAGCCAAGAGACTTCGGCCAACGTGACGACCGTGCACAAGGTCGACATGACCAATATCGCCAAGCTGCGGGACCGCCAGAAGGATGCCTTCAAGGCACAATACGGCTACAGCCTCACCTTCCTGCCGTTCGTGCTCGCCGCGACGGCCAAGGCGCTTCGGGAGTTCCCCATCTTCAACTCTTCGATCGACGGCAAGAACATCGTTTATCACAACGACATCAACATCGGGATCGCCGTGGCGCTCGATGGTGGGTTGATTGTGCCGGTGATTCAGCATGCTGATGAGAAGAACGTTGTCGGTTTACAACGGGAAGTCGTCGACTTGGCTGCCCGGGCCCGTTCAAAGAGCCTGAAGCCGGCCGATATCCAGGGAGGCACGTTCAGCGTGACAAACTTCGGCAGCTTCGGAAGCGTGTTTGCGACGCCGATGATTAACCAGCCGAACGTCGCTATTCTGGGCGTTGGCACAGTGGAGAAGCAGCCGGTGGTAGTCAACGACGCCATCGCGATTCGTTCAATGTGCTACCTGGCCAACACGTTTGATCACCGCTTGATCGACGGCGCTTTGGCCGATCAGTTTACGGGCCGCGTGAAGCAGTTGCTTGAGAACTGGTCCGACTCGGTACTGTAAGGTCGTCATGTTGCTCCGGAGAGCCGCGCTGCTGTTCGTTTCAATAGCGAGCGCGGCTCCGCCGGAATGGTTGCCGCGCTTGGAGCAGGCCGCTTTGCTTGAGACGCCTTTGATGCGTGCGGATACGCTCTTTTCCGCGGCAGAGTTGGTGCAGGATGGGCCGACCCGCTTGCGGCTGGTGCAGCAAGGACTTCTGGCGGTCAGCGCAGCGCGGAGCGAAGAGGCACGAGGCTTCTACATGGCCGCAGCGGCCGACCTGCTGGCAGAGACGGATCCGGCGTTGGCACTGCGATTCGCCACAGACGCGCCGGTTCGGCAGTCGGCCGGGTGGCGGGCGGACTACCGCGGCCGGGCATTTACGTTCTTGATCCGGCGGCGGCCGGAGTTAGTGGAGGAAGCCCTGCGCGCGGGCGCATTTCATGTTCCCGCGGTGGCGGACCGGCCGGAGTTGTTTCCCTTGCTGCTGGCGAATTTTCCGCGGGAGCGCGCAAGGCTGGACGATGTGGAGCTACTGCTGCGGGCCGCAGAAGGCGTGGCGCCGGCCCTGGCCATTGATGCCGTGACGGCCGCATTGGAGGCCAAGGGAACGCCAGAAGATTATGAGGAGGCCTGGATCGGGGATGTAAAGCTAGCGGGCGGCACGCGTCAGGCGATGCGGATACGCATTGTGCAGTATGTGAGGCATTTTCTGCCAGACCAATGGTCGCGCTGGGCAGTTGAATTTGGGGAACTGGCCGGCATTCCGGCGGAACGGCCGGCGATTCGTATCGAGCGGATCGAGGCTGGGGGCCTGGAAGAGCGACTGCTCGCGAAGGGGCCGAACGGGGAGTATCTGGACGCCGTAATGCGCGGTGCGTGTGTGGCGACGGACTTTGCGCACCATCGGGAGTGCGCCGCGGCGGCCGCACGGGCGGCTGAGGTCTTTTCGCGGCTGGGCGCTCGGCCGGACGAGATGGGGCTGCGGAACGCGAGCCTGCGGGCACGCTGGTTACTGGAGGAATTTTCCGCACAATGATGAGCTCTTTTTCTGACTGCCTTCGCATTACAGTGTATGTCTGATCAGGTTCATGTCGTACGCAGTGGCGACTGCATCACCAGCATTGCGGTCGAATATGGGTTCGATTGGAATACGCTGTGGAACCACGGCGCCAATGCCCAGTTGAAGGCGCTGCGGAAGAACCCGAATGTCCTGTTGGAGGGCGATGAAGTGGTCATCCCTGCCAAGCGGATGCGGGAGTTGAGCAAGCCCACCGATCAGACGCACAAGTTTCAACGCAAAGGGGCGAAGGCGAAGATCCGCTTCTGCCTGCGGGCGTATGGTAAGCCGCGGCCAGGCGTGGAGTATCACCTTTTAGTAGAAGGTGATACGTACGAGGGCAAGACAGATCAGGATGGGTATATTGAGCAGTTCGTCCCTCCCAAGGCCACGCGTGGCGAATTGGTGTTGTTCGCGGATAAAAAGACCGAGAAGTACTACATCATGCTGGGTTACCTCGATCCGATTACGGAACTGAAAGGTGTTCAGCAACGGCTGAAGAATCTGGAGTGCCCTTGCGAAGTGACGGGGGAGATGGACGACGCCACGCACGAGGCGATTGCCATTTTTGTGAACAAGTATGACGTCGAAGGATCGGGACAACTTGACGACGCCTTACGACAGCGTATTTTGCAGGAGCATGGGGGCTAACCGGCGATGGCGAATCCGACTGAACCTTTAGTGTGCGAAGCACGGGGAGAGTGGCAGTTTCACGTCATTCCGCAACGGCGCTGGAAGGCGCGGCAGGATACTTGCTTGAACTTCTCTCCGGCGCCGGGGCAGATCTTTGCCTGTAAGGATGAAGAGCAGAAGGGACTGGTGACCCTTGATCGGACCTTGCGTGTCACCATCCGGGAACTGCTCTACCCGGGCGATGCCAGCACGCCGATCGTCGACAAATGGATCTATGTCCTCCTGGATGGGGCATACTTCGCTGAGATCTACGCAAAGGAAGCGAATGCGTGGGAGTACACGCTGAGCCCTTCGCCGACTTCGAAATTGACAAAGAAGGCTGCCGGATATTTGCTGCTCGATCCGGGCGCCGTGGGGTCGCCCAAGAACTACGACTTTTTCCTTTCGCCAATCCGGCTGACGGCGTCTGCCCGGCAATACCTTCTGGATAAGACGGCAAAGACCTGCATCCGGGAGGCGTTCGCGCAGTCGATCGACGAGGTGGTCGAAGTGCCAGACCCATTTCATTGGGCCGCGGACGCTCATGCCAAGTACTATGCCCCGCGGCTCGATGAATGGCAGGCTTGGACGGGCAACGCCGACCGGCAAGCGAAGCTGTTCATCGCCGGTGTGCTGGAGGGGATGATCGCTGCTGACGACAAGGCCGGCGTCAAGAATGAGTTGTTGGCGGGAGAGCCGAAGAAGACCGTCGACGCGTACGGGAAACAGGAGATCGAGCACCGGAAGAAGGCGGAGAAAGCGATGGCGTATCTGGCGCATCTCGTCGACTCCCATGAGCATCGTGCCGTGGAGATGGCCGGCATCGAAGCGGGCGGGCCCGCTCTGGCGATCTGCTATCAGCAGTGGGGCATCGTCACGGGCCGCATCTGCGAGTCGGAGCCGGGCCGGATGCTGGCGAAAGCGGTGGTCACGAATCCCGACCGGCTGCCAGGGAAATATCTCTTTGCCACGGGCCTCGAGACGCCGCCGCTAGCGTTCGGCGAGTTCCGATACGCCTGGCTGGGCGCACTGTCGGCATTTGAGAACTTGATGCCGGCCAATTTCCACGAGCTGAAGCAGGCTTGGAACAGCGTGAAGACGCCGTCGCAATTGGAGTTGCTGCAGGCCTACCTGAAGAACGTTGATATCAAAAAGCTGGTTGGGCAGACCAAGACCATCGCGCGGAATGCGGCAAAGGGCGTTGACCTGCGTCGAGGCATCGGCGCCAGCGCCGGGGCGCAGCGCAGGTTTGATCGGAACCTTGACCTTCTCGTCGTGCAGGCCGAAGAAGCGCACCGCCTGCAGCAAATGGCCCAAACGGGCACAAAACACACCGCGCTTGACAAGATCCACGCCGACTACGCCGACCTCGCCAAGGGGCTGAAGGCGACGGCGGGCACGGTGATCGAAGTGATGAACTTCTGCAACGCGCTCAAAAGCTATCAGGACTCCGATCCGGAGGGAAAACAGTTCCGGATGTTCGGCCCTTCGCAATTGCGATCGTTGATCGGGGCTGCCGCCGACCTTACCAGCCATGGCACTTCGCTGCTCGAAGAGGTGATTGAGCGGGAAGGAGCCAATCGGGTGCTGAAGGGCACTGGCGGCGCGACCGGGTTTATCTCGGGCGTTGTGGACATGCTGCAGTTTCAGGAAGAGATGGTGATGGGCGGCCTGGCCAAGAACGACTACGGCGTGGCGGCGGGGAAGGGAATTGCGGCCGTCGGCGCCGCCACGGTCGCCTTCGGCGGGGCCATGGTACTGTGCGGCACCATTCTGCCGGCGTCCTCAGCGCTGGGGCCGGTGGGCCTGGTAGCGGGCGCCATCGGGTCGGTTCTGGTCATCGGCGGATGCGTGATCGCCAACCTGCTTATGGCGAATCAATACGAGGACTTCGCCAAGCACTGCTGCTTCGGTAAGAAGCATGGTGGGGAGAATGTCTATCTGCCCTGGACCACGGTTGGCCTGGGCAACGGCTCGCCGAGCAGTGAGGCGAAGGCTCTGCTCGATCTACTGGCGAACTATCGCCTCCGGGGCTACATCGGGATTGGTTCCGAGTCCTGCACCCTGACCATCTACCCGGGGTATGTGAACGAAGACACAATGTTCGAAGTCAAAATCAGGAATAGCTACAGCGCGGTCGGCGTCCTGCGGCATG
>JBBQRA010000069.1:0-24947 GCA_038215275.1 Bryobacterales bacterium
GCCATCTGCTCTTGATAGCGCCCTTCCTCGCTTGGTTCTACCGGGCGTACCCGGATTTCCTTGAGTGCTTCGCCGGTGAGTTCCGCCAATTCCATCCAAAGATTTATACCAGGAATCCTTGGCTTTGTCCAGCTTGTTAGATTAAACCGCTGAATCTGAATGGAAACTGTAGAAGAGCAAATTCACCCTGGAGCCGGCCCTATCGGCCCTTTATAAGCTCTATGGCAAGAGTATTCGCGCCGACCTGGTGGTGCTGAGTTCGTGCCGGTCGGCGGCAGGGCCTGAGATCAGCGGAGAAGACACCATCGGCCTGGCCCGCGGCTTCCTGCACGACGTTGCGGGCCGAGCCGCGATGGTCGCATTCCGCCTTTTGTTCTGGGTTCGTTTTCAGGGGGATTGGCGTTTACAGCCGAGCACTTGGGGCAACTGCTGGCCGTCCTCGGTGATGCGCCGGCCGAACGCTATGAATCGTTGCGTTGGCGGCTGGTCCGGCTGTTCACCTGGGAGCGCTGCGAACCGGAGGCGTTGGCCGGCGAGGCGCTGGACCGATCGGCTCGGCGCTTGTCGGAGGGAGAAGCGGCGGCCCATACGGTGCGGAAGCGGACGAAGCTGGCCGAATTTGCGCGGGAACAGGTTCGCCTGTCGCTGCGGCTAGTGATGACCTGGCCGAGCGGCTGCGGCGCTGTCTGGCTTCGCTCGAACCGTAGCAGCGCCGATTGCTGATGGTCTTCTATGACGGTCGACCGCGCGAGCGACAAAGGTCATCACCTAAGATCGAGGGCAGGTGACAAAGCAACAACGCATTTGGTGCCCCTACCTGCGGCATGATCTGCAGAAGGAGGAGCCGATTCGGGTACAACGTGAACGTTCCGCCCGGCGCCGACGTGAGCCTTCCCCGCCCCCCGCCGGGCCGCCAAGAAATAGAGTTGACGCAAGACAACCAATTGGTCTCCGTTTACGTCTTTACAATAGAGTTATGCGAAAGCTGTTATTGTTGTGCGCGCCATTGGCGCTGGCGCAGGCCGAATTCCTGCACGTGACGCTGGCTGTCGACAAGATGGACTGCGCCACTTGCGTGAAGAGCATGGAGATCGGCCTCCGGAAAATTCGCGGCGTGGAGAAGGTAGGGGTGGATCCGGCCACGGGTGTTGATTTCACGCTGGCACCCGGCAATCGTATCAGCTTGGAGCAGCTTCGTGACGCCATCAAAGGCATCGGCTTCCGGCCCGGGGATGCAAAGGTGATTGTTCGTGGGACACCGGTAACTCATGATGGCCGCTGGCGCTTCGAGGTGGAAGGCACCGGCAAGATGTACAACCTGTCGAGCCGTCACGATCACGTGATTCTGGGTTTGCAGGAGAAGCCCGCGGCGGTCCGGAGGGTCCATGCCACTTCTGCGGTTCCGCCCGATCCGCAGACAACTCCCTTGCTCGACGTTACCGAAATCGTCCAATGAAAATCGCATTAGCCGGACTCCTGTTTTTGCGTGCGTTGAGCGCGCAGACCGATCTGTTTGCTGAAATCGACCCGGCTATGAAAGAGCTGGCGACGACGACCGGCTTGGCGATGAAGTCCCGCGTCGATCGCGCTTTCATCAACAAAGCGAACCTGAAGAAGTTCCTCGAAACGAGGATTCAGGAGACTGTGAGTGATGAGGATCTGCGCGTTGAAACGCTGACGCTGCGGCTGTTCGGGTTCATCCCGGCAGACTATGACTTAAAGGGATCGACGGTCTCACTGCTGACGGAACAGGCGGCGGCGTTCTACGACTACCGGAAGAAGAAGATGTTCATTCTTGAAAGCGCGCCGGAGTCAACGCAGCGGTTCGTTTTAACCCACGAGCTGGCGCATGCGCTGGCGGATCAGCATTTCAACCTAGGCCGGTTCATCCGCAAGGGGAAAACTGACGATTCCGCGACGGCTCGTCTCGCCGTAATGGAAGGCCAGGCGCAATGGCTAATGTACGAGGTGATGGGCGCGAAAACGGGCCAAAGCCTGCGCAAAGACCCCGGCCTGGTTCGGATGATGGCCAACATGGGGGAGTCCGGATTGTCGCAATATCCGGAGTTGACCAACGCGCCGGTGTATATTCGCGAGAGCCTGTTGTTCCCTTACTCTCGTGGGTTCGTTTTTATCGCGCAAGTGATTGAGAAGCTCGGCAATGAAGGCTTCAGCGAGGTATTCCGACGCCCGCCTTCGACTACGCAGCAGATCATGCACGCCGAGCGGTACTTCGCGAACGCGGAGGCGCTTCCCGCGGCTTTGGAGCCGTCTCCCAAAGGGAACAAGGTTCTGATCGAAGGGACGTTGGGCGAATTCGATTGCCTGGTGATGTTCAAGCAGTTCGGCAACGCCGATTCGGCCGCCGAACGCGCGGCGCGGTGGCGAGGCGGTCAGTTCCGCGTATCTGAGCATAAGAAAACGAAGCAGCCGCTGCTGCAATACACCATCGCCTGGGAGAGCCCGGAGGCCGCCGCGGATTTCGCGGAGCTCCAGAATCAACGAAAGGGTCCAGAAACCCGCATCGAACAGCGGGGCGATCGCGTCATAGTTTCCGAGGGGATGCGTTAATATGATCTACATGAAGACTTCCTTGTTGATGCTCGCGCTTGCAACGGCGCTCACGGCGGCCGATCCGCGTCCGGCGCCGGAACTCGTCATCAAAGCGGCTAATGGTCAAGAACAGTTGCTCAGTAAGTATCGTGGCAAGGTGGTAGCGGTCGAGTTTTTGTTGACCACCTGTCCGCATTGTCAGAAAGCGTCGCAGAATATGCAGAAGCTTTATAAGGAGCTTGGTCCGCAGGGCTTTCAGCCGATTGGCATCGCGATCAATGACATGGCGAATATGCTGATCAACGATTACTCCAAGCAGTTCAGCCTGACCTACCCGATTGGCTACGCCAACCGTGACGTCGCCACGGTATTCCTGCAACATCCGATTATGATGAGCATGTTGATGCCGCAACTCGTCGTCATCGACCGGAAGGGCGTGATCCGCCACCAGTTCCCGGGCGGTGACAAGTTCTACGAAAACGAAGAGAAGAACTTGCGTGATGTTCTGCTGCCCCTGTTGAAGGGCGGCAGCGCCGGGGCGCCCAGCTCGGCAACGCCGAAAAAGCCCGCCACTAGTGCGAGTGCCGCTAAGTCGTCAAAATAGTTTTTTCACGGCGTGATCTTCAGCCGCTCTTCCTCACCGGGATCAGACCCCATTTTCTTCCGGTAAGGAAGAGCGATGTTGCTTCGTTGGCTTTCTTTGATCAGCGTGCTGGCGCTGATGACTTTTTGGGGCGCGGGGTGTCCTCTACGCCGGGTCTGGCAACACGTTCGATCGCGCGAGTCTGTTGGTTGCACTGTTGCGCGCCGCTGGGCAGACGGCTCGTTATTTGCAGGGCGCGCTAAATTCTTCGCTGAGTGCGGCGGTGATCAACCCGACGCCGCGGCCGGCCACATTCGAACTGCTACGAACTGCTGCGAGGGATGGTGGAATCGTCGCTCGAAGGCGAGATCCTGGCCGGCAGTTCGGGCAGGCCGCCTATGTAGTTATCGGTGTGATCCGTCAGACGACCGATGGACTGACGGTGATCGGCGCGGCGAACCTGGAGACAGGTAAGCTTGCCCGATCTCCTGACGAGCTCGATCTGCAGCTATTGATATGGCTGTTGGGCAACAACATGCCTCCAGAGGTGCTCCCTTGCTCCGCGGCGCCACCAGTGACTGTGCCGGAGGTTCCCATGCTTCAACGTCGAGCCTCGGTTGAGGGCGGGGCTTCGTCCAGCCGACGCCGGCGCTGGGTTCCCTGCCGGCCAATGACCGCTTGGCGCCGCGGTTGCCTCCGGGGGCGCTCGCGCCGGGAATCTATGAAAATCAGGTGGTTTTCATTCCTGCGGGCAGTGCTCCATCGGTGATACTCCGCGACTGCTGGTGGATCAACGGCCGATGGTATTCCGGTATCAACGGGGCGGCTCTGGCCACGGGAGCCTGGGTGAAGGTGAACCCTGGAGCGCGAGATGAAGGTGGAACCGCGGACGCTGGCTCCGGGTACTTCCAACGGGCTGATCCGGGTGTCGGCGGCGGAGGCCGCCAACTCGCCGAAGGAAGCTCCCGTGACGCTGATCGTGGAGTGATCAGGAACTGGTGTGGTCATGGACGATCTTCCAGCCCTGCTTGGTCTTGCGCAGGACTAGCGTGAACTGGCCGGTGGCATCGCCGCCGCCGGCCGCCGAGCGGGTGAGGAAGAACTTGCCGAGGACGAGAGCGTAGTCGTTACCGAGGGGGCGGGATTCGAGAATTTCGAATCGGAGATTGCCCCTGGACTCCGGGGTACCGTAGGTCTTCTTGTACCGGGCGAGGACGTCGGCGTAGCCCCGATTCAAGGCCTTGCCGAAGAATGTGATCTGCGGCGAATTCTCGTACGTGGCCGCGAAGGCGTCCAGATCTCCCCGGTTCCACGCGGCGGTTTGTTCAGTCAAGACAGCCCTGACGGCCGCGTCTTGGCCGCAGAGCGGAAGGGTCAAAAGTAGAGCGAGTACCAGACGCATCGTGAGACCAATTATACTTGTAGGTTCAGGATGCCAGATCTCTCCCCCACCTCGCCAGCGGAACTGGCGGATCTGCTGCGTAAGGCGACTTCGCATGGCCACGCCGTTGAGTGCGGCGGCAATTTCTCGAAAGCCCTCTGGGGCGGCCCCTTGCGCGAGCCCGACCTGCGGATTTCGACGGCGAAACTCAATGCAGTGCTACAGTACGAGCCGCGCGATTTAACGATATCCGTAGGGGCTGGCACGTCATATGCCGCCTTGACGCGCCTGGTGGCAGGCAACCGGCAGATGATTCCATTGGACCCGCCGTACGCATCGAAGGCGACGATCGGCGGGGTGATCGCGACGAACCTGAGCGGCAGCCGGCGGCGCCTGTTTGGCTCGGCGCGAGACTTGGTGATAGGCCTGCAGTTTGCGACCATGGAAGGCAAACTGGTGCAGAGCGGCGGCATGGTGGTGAAGAACGTGGCTGGCCTCGACATGGGCAAGCTGCTCATTGGCAGCTACGGCACACTGGGCGTGCTGACTTCGATCAACTTTAAGCTGATCCCGGTGCCGCCCGACAAAGTGACGTTCGTGCGCAGTTTCGCGACGGCGGCGGAGGCGGTAGCGGAGCGGAACCGGCTATTGACTGGGGTGCTGCAGCCGGCGGGCATCGATCTTTTGAACCCTGCCGCCAGCGAGGTGCTGGGGCACAAGGGGTTTCTGTTGGTGTTGCCGGTGGGCGGCAGCACGGTGGTGATTGATCGCTACAAGCGGGAGTTGAGCAGCTACCACTTGGCGCCAAATGATATGCTGCTGGGGCGCATTGCGGAGTTTTCGGCGACGTTTCTGGCGCAACATACCAAGGGCGCGGTGGCCCGCATCAGCACCCGGCTGCAGGGCTTGCTGCCGTTGCTCGAGACGGAGAAGCGTCCGCTGGTGGTGCGCGCAGCGAATGGCGTGGCGTATCTGCATCTGCAGAATGCGCGGGATCCGTTTCCCGGCGTCCTCGAAGCGGGCGAGGAGCGGAAGGCCGTGGTGCAGTGGCCGGAGCCGGGAGGCGACTTGGCAGTAATGGAGAAGATTAAGCGCATGATGGATCCGCAGCATCTGCTGAATAAGGGGCGTCTCTATGGCCGCATCTAATTTGAACAATTCCGAAGCTCCGCTCCAGAAGGATCTCGACAAGTGCGTCCATTGTGGACTCTGTCTGAACGCTTGCCCGACGTACAGGGAGTTGGGCGTCGAGATGGATTCGCCGCGCGGGCGGATCTATCAGATGGTGCAGATTACCACCGGGCAAGCCGAGATGAGCGATGCCTACGTGGAGCACATGGATCTTTGCTTGGCGTGCCGGGGCTGCGAAACGGCGTGCCCGAGCGGCGTGCAATACGGCAAGCTGATTGAGGCGGCGCGGGCGCATATTGAAGATAATCGGCCGCGCCCGGTGTTTGTCCGGCTGTTCCGCTGGTTTATTTTTGGGCAACTGCTGCAGACGCGGTGGATGCTGGCGTTGGCTGGCGCGGGGCTCTATTTGTATCAGTTGTCGGGACTGCAGAAATTCGTCCGCTCGAGCGGAATTCTGAAGCCGTTCGGCAAGCTGGCGGAAATTGAAATGCTTTCGCCGAATGCGGAGACTCCGTTCTTCTTCGGTCAGATCGGGAAGGTGTTTCCGGCGGAAGGAACCCAGAAATTCAAAGTGGCGTTTCTGGCGGGATGTATTCAGAACGTCTCGTTTGCGCGGCTGAACGAAGCCACGGTGCGGGTGCTGCAGAAGAATGGCTGCGAGGTGCATATTCCCGCCGAGCAAGGCTGCTGTGGGGCTTTGCATGTTCACTCCGGCCGGAAGGAAGACGGACGCAAGCTCGCGCGGAACAACATCGATGCGCTGCTCGACGGCGGGTTCGACGCCATCATCAGCAACACGGGCGGGTGCGGGTCGACATTGAAGGAGTATCATGAGCTGCTAGAGACGGACGAGAAGTACCACGAACGGGCTAAAGAGTTCGTAAAGAAGATGAAGGACGTGAATGAGTTCCTGGGATCGATCGACTTGAACCCGAAGATGGGCGCCGTGCCGATGACGGTGACCTATCAGGATTCCTGCCATTTGGCGCATGGGCAAAAGGTGCGGGTGGGCCCGCGGAAGATACTGGGGGCGATTCCGGAGTTGACGTTCAAGGAGATGCCGATGAGCGATCTCTGCTGCGGGAGCGCGGGCATCTACAACGTGGTGCAGTCTGAGATGGCGAGCCAGTTGTTGAAGAACAAGATGGTCTATGTGAACGGGACGGGGGCGGAGGTGATCGTAGCGTCCAATCCCGGTTGCATGTTGCAGTTGGACGCCGGGGCGCGGTTGCACGGCAACGGGCAACGAGTGATGCACGTGGTGCAGGTGTTGGACCAGGCGTACAAGAATTATCGCTCTTGACAGAAAGTACTTTGCATAGCAAAGTATTCTCATGTCTCTTTCTCCTAGCGCCCTTTGGCGTCTTCATTTTTCTCGTCGCTGGCCTTTTGCGTTGGCTGTTCCGGACGATCCGGAATGGCCCGAGGCCGAACGCAGGCTGCTGGCGGACTCGCTGCGGCAATTTCAGCTTGGCGAAGGTTCTGACGGCTGCAATCTGCTTCGTTTCGCCCGGACTTTCGCTGAGCGGGTGGGAGATGCAGATCTGCCAGAGGCCGTGGCCGGACTAATTGCGGAGGAGCAGCGGCACTCGCGTTGGCTGGCGCAGGTGCTGAGGGCGCATGGGGAGAATCTATTGGGGAGTCACTGGGTGGATGGTGCGTTTCGCTTGTTGCGGCGGACGATGGGGTTCGGGTTTGAAGTGGCGGTATTGGTGTCAGCGGAGGTGGTGGCAGTACCTTATTACACGGCCATTGGCCGGGTGACCAGCCTGCCTTCGCTGCAGGCGATCTGCGAGCGGGTGCTCGAAGACGAGGCATTCCATTTACAGTTTCAGGCACACAATCTGAGTCTCGTAGTGCGTGATCATTTCGGGCTGCGGCACACGTTGCATCGTGCGTTACAGGGCCTGATCGGCGCGCTGGTTTGGCATCAGCATGGCAAGGTGTTAGCAGCAGGAGGATACACTTTCGCGGCTTTTAATCGAGAATGCGACCGGCTTCTGCTGGAAGTGCAACGCAGGAGCTATGCTAGTAGGCTCCAATGTCGATTCGATTCCGCCTCAGCGTAATGATGTTGCTTGAGTATATGGTTTGGGGAGCCTGGTATCCAGACTTCTCGGCCTATCTCGGCTCGGTACTGAAGTTCTCGGATGGCCAAGTGGGAGGGATTTATGCGCTGCTGCCCATTGGCTGTATGGTGGCGCCGTTCTTTGCCGGGCAACTGGCGGATCGCTATTTCTCAACCGAAAAGCTACTGACGGTTTTGCATCTGCTGGGCGCGATTCCATTGTATATTGTGGCGTCGGCTACGAATTACGACGGGGTTTGGCTCTGGATGCTGATTTGGTCGCTGCTATACGGCCCGACGCTGGCGTTGACGAACTCGATCTGCTTCCACCACATGCCCGAGGCGGAGGGCGAATTCGGCTTGGTGCGGGTATGGGGGACTATCGGTTGGATTGTCGTCGGACTGCTGCTGGGGGTGGGTTTGCGAGAGGGGGCGCCGCTTCTGTTGGGCCAATTTAATGGCTTTGACGGGATGTGGCTGGGGGCCGGGTTGTCGATCATTCTCGGCGTCTTCTGCTTGTTCTTGCCGCATACGCCGCCGGCGCGGAAGAGCGGTTCTCCGTGGGCCTTCCTTTCCGCGCTGAAGATGCTGAAGGATCCGGAGTTCGCGATTTTCCTCGGGATTGCGTTCGTGGTGGCGACGGAGCTGATGTTCTACTTCGTGTTGACCGGACCGTTCCTTTATGCGGTAGGCATAGCACCCGGCTCGGCGCCGGCGTGGATGGCGCTGGCGCAGGCGGCCGAAATCATCACGATGATCGGTCTACCGTGGATGCTGAAACGCTGGGGCATTCGGGGCACGATGATGGTGGGCATTCTGGCTTGGCCGATTCGCTACGCCGTGTTCGCACTGGGCGGACCGTTGTGGCTGATCCTGGCATCGCTGACGCTGCACGGGCTCTGCTATGTCTGCTTTTTTACAGCCTCCTACATCTACGTGGATCAGGCCGCCGAGCCGGAGAACCGGGCCTCGGCCCAGGGCCTGATCACGTTCGTATTACTAGGTGCCGGCATGGTGGTGGGCAGTTGGTTTGCCGGGTTTGTCAGCGATATGTTCACGATCATCAACGCGGCCGGCGTGAAGACGGTGGACTATTCAAAGATCTTCCTGGTACCGCTGGGTTTGACGGTGCTGTGCGCGCTCCTGTTTGTGGCGTTCTTCAGGCCTCGGGCGAAGGCGTAATCATCGAAAAGCGGGCGCCCGTGGGGTCCCCGAGGGTGGCGAGGCGGCCCACGCCGGGAGCGTCAAACGGGGGGACGAAAATCCGGCTTCCCATCTCTTTGGCCTGTTCGGTGTGGGCATCGATGGCGGCCGACCAGACGTAGAAGCTCCAGAAGGGTGGCAGGCTGCCCCATTCGGCATCCATCTCGAGCAGCCCGCCCCAATCTTTGCCGCCGGCGGAAAAGATCTGATAGACATCGGGGCTGCCGGGGTGGGGCTTGGAGGTCCAGCCGAGCAACGCCTTGTAGAAATCCGCCGCCTTGGCGATATCGCGGGTCGCCAGTTCCACCCAAAGGACCGAGTTCAAAGTCTGGATCAGTTCGACACCTGCCAGGTTGAGAGCCTGCCAGAGTTGAAACTGGGCCCCTTGCGGATCGGTCACGATCGCCATGCGGCCGTAGTCCCCGACCTCGAACGGTGCCTGCACAACGCTCCCGCCGAGACGTTCGACGGAGGCCGCAGCGAGGTCGACATCTTCCACCGCGAAGTAGACGTTCCAGCGAGCAGGCTCTCCCGCGGGGACGGTGTAAGCCGCAGCCACGGATTTTCCCTCAAGTTGAAAGTTGGTGTAGTCGGGCTGGTCGGTGGCGGACCAACCGAAGAGCTTAGCGTAGAATGCCTTCGCGCGGTCGCGGTCTGGCGTAGCGAGTTCGAACCAGCAGGGGGCTCCAGCCGTCATGTTAGACCGCCTCGTCGGCCGAAGGGCCATAGATTGATGGAACCGGAATATCAAGCAGCCGCATGTAGACCGTCAACTGCCCCCGATGGTGGGCCAAGTGATTCATCACCATGCCGCGAAGCACTGCGATGCGCGGCATAGCCAGGGAAATTTTGCCTTCGGGACCTTTAAGGGTCCAGGTCTGCATGAGTTCCTCGTCAGTGGCCATCGCGAGAGCCTCCTGGAAGGCTCTGGCACCCGCGTCAAACAAAGCCAGCAATTCGTCTGTCGTCTGCGGCTTCGCTTGTTCGAAGCCGCCGGACAGATCTAGGTCCGTCGTGTTGATCGTCATAGCGCCCCACTCCGGCATCTGCGCCACGTGGGTCGCCAGTACTCCCAAGCTCATGGACTTGGGATGTGGTTTGTAGTCAAATTTGTCCGCCGGCAGGCGCTCCAAACAGCGGCGGAGCGAGGGCAATTCCGATTCGAGCTCGTGGAGAAGAGAAGGCGAAAGTGGCATCAGGAAGATTTTGCCTGATGCCGTTTCCGATTACAAGGGCTCGAGCAGATTTTTTAGTTCCATGACGCCGGAGTTCACAGCATTCCGATAGACGGCGATATCGGCGCTCCAACTCAAAATCCGGAAGCCGATGCCGTGCCATTGCCGGGCTTGTTCGGCGTTGCCCGGCTGAATGGCCGCGACCTTGCCATGCCGGGCAGCGGCGGTGACCACGGCCGCTAGCGCGCCAAGGAACTCGGAGTGTTGGAACTGAGCGGGAATGCCCATCGCACTCGAAAGATCATAGTGTCCGACCCAGAGGACATCGACGCCGGGGGTGCTGGCGATCGCGTCGAGATTTGATAGACCCGCAGGCGATTCAATCATCGTGATGACGCTGGTGTTCCGATTAGCACGCTCGAAATAGCTAACCGGATCCGGAACCATGTAGTCGGAGTGCGCCGTGCCTAACGCGATGCCGCGTTTGCCCATCGGCGCGTACTTGCAGGCATCAACGATTGCCTTGGCCTGTTCGGCGTTCTCGACATTGGCGACCATGATGCCGAGGGCACCGGCGTCGAGGGTCCGCGCGCAGAAATGGTACAGGTTCTGCGGGATCCGAACAAACGGGGCGATGTCGGTGGCCTTGAACCAAGCGCACAGGTCGGCGATGTGCCCAGTGTCAAACCCGGTGTGCTCCATGTCGATCATGACGAAGTCGACCGGGGTGGTCGCCAGGATCTTGGCAACGCCGCGCGTGCCGAACTCCATAATCATCGTGCCCACGGCGGAGCCCCGTTCGGCCAAGGCTTGCTGCATTCGATTCGGTTTCATTGATACCTCAGTAATTTGGATTGAAATCCAGGGCGGCTCAGCACCGCCCGATTGACGGCCCCGCCCGGCGCATTGCCGCGCGCGACGGCGAGGATGTTGTCGCAAGCCTCAAGGCCATTGTCGCGGGCAATCTCTTCGGTCCACGGCAGGCCGTGCGGCGTCACGATCACGTTCTCCATCGCGAAGAGGGGATGATCCGGCCGCGGTGGTTCCTGCTCAAAGACGTCAATGCCGGCTCCGGCGATCCAGCCTTCGCTCAACGCTTTTACCAGCGCTGTTTCATCGACGATCGGGCCGCGCGCCGTGTTGATGAAGTTTGCAGTGGGTTTCATCATGCGGAACAGCCGCTCGTTGACCAGGCCGCGGGTGGACTCGTTCAACAGCGTGTTGACGCAGATGAAGTCGCTTTCGTGGCAGACGGTTTCGATATCTACCATCTCGACGCCCTCGACGGAATCGACAAAGGGATCGTGGGCGAGAAGGCGCGCGAAGCCAAACGGTTGGGCGAGGCGGAAGAGTTCGCGGCCGATGTTGCCGCAGCCGATCGATCCGAGCACTTGACCGCGCAGGTTGCGGCCGAGTCGGGGCAGGTCGCCGCGCCACTTCCCTTGGCGGGTGATGCGATCTTGAATCAACAGGTTTTTCGCGAGCGCGAGCGCCAGGGTGAGAATCGCCTCGGCGACCGGGGTCCGCACTGCATTGGGGGTGATGGCGAGGACGACATCGGCCGCGGTCAGGGCCTCTGTATCGATCCGGTCGTAGCCCACGCCCCAGCGGGCGACGATGGCCAGGCGGTCGACTCCGCGCAGGCTTTCCGCGTCAATTTTCGTCGAGAGCGCAAAGACAGCGTCGTATCGATTCAGCACTTCTGGAGTGGCATGGTTGGCGGGCATCTCAGGCATCGCTTCCCACTCGAGATTCGGCACAGCGAATTTCGCTTGTACAACATGTTCAAATCGCCCTTTGGCGTCGACATAGAAGTCTGGGGTTACCCCGACACGGAACGGATGCATTCTGAGAAGCATACAATATCGAGGTGACTCGCCGGATATTCAACGCCTCACTCGCGGCTACCGCGCTCGCCGCTGCTCCCGCAAAGCCGAATGTTGTCATTGTACTCTGTGACGATTTGGGCTATGGGGATGTTGGCGCCTTCTTTCCAGCGGCCAAGGTCGCGACACCGCGGATGGACCGGTTGGCCCGCGAAGGGATGCGGTTTGTCGATGCGCACTCGCCGTCCGGCGTCTGCACGCCGACGCGCTACGGGCTGTTGACAGGCCGTTATTGCTGGCGCAGCCGATTAAAGCAGGGTGTTCTGAACGGTTACTCGCCCGCTCTGATCGAACCCGGCCGCACCACGTTGGCTGCGTTGCTGTTGGCGCAAGGCTACCGCACGGGCGGCTTCGGCAAATGGCACTTGGGCTTGGGGAATGACGAGAAGGTCGATTACGCGAAACCGTATTCGCCGGGTCCACAGGAGTATGGCTTCACGGAGTACTTTGGCATTCCGGCTTCGCTCGATATGCCGCCGTATGTGTTCCTGGAGAACAATCGCGCCCTCGAAGCTCCGACGGCGACGATTGGCGACAACGGCGAAGTGAAGCGCGGCCCGTTTTGGCGAGGCGGCCCGCGGTCGCCGAGTTTCCAGATGGAAGACGTCCTCCCGAAGATCACGGAGCGGGCGGATCAGTTCCTTCGCAGCGCCGTGAAATCAACCAAGCCGTTTTTCGCCTATGTCCCGCTGCCGGCGCCGCATACCCCATGGGTTCCGTCGAAGCCGTTTCAGGGAAAATCAAAGGCGGGGCTGTACGGAGATTTCGTGAGCGAAGTGGATGCGACGATCGGGCGCATCGCCGACGCGGTGGCTGGTACGAACACGCTGCTAATCGTGACGAGCGACAATGGCGCACCCTGGGAGCTTCGCGACGCTAAAGAGGCGGCGGGGCACCGCGCCAACGGCACATGGCGAGGTCAGAAGTCCGATATTCAAGAGGGTGGCCAACGGGTGCCGTTTATCGCTCATTGGCCGGGCCGGATCGCCGCGAACAGTATTTCGACTCAGCTCGTTTGTCTGACAGATCTGTTTGCGACGGTGGCGGAGTTGACGGGGGCTAAGCTGGTTCCGGGCGTGGCGGAAGATAGTATGACCTTCGCACCAGCGTTACTGGGCCAGCGACCGAGTAAGGCGCGGACGGCGGTGGTGCATCACGCGGGCAATGGGATGTTCGCCATTCGAGATCGGGAGTGGAAGCTGGTGCTGGGCCGGGGGTCGGGCGGCTTCACTTCGCCGGTCAAAGTGGAACCGGCGCCGGGCGAGCCTGAGGGCGAACTGTATCATCTGCTCTCGGACCCGCACGAAGACCATAACTTGTATGCGGAGCAGCCGGAAGTGGTCGCCCGGTTGAAGGATCAATTAGCGACGTGGCAGCGACAGGGGCGGAGCCGTTAGAATCGAGGGATGGCTGCCTCCGCAGTTCCGCGCTTCACTCACGATGAGTTCCTCGAACGAGAGCAGCAGTCTCCGTTTCGGCATGAGTTCATTCGCGGGCGCATCGAGATGATGGCTGGGGGCAGTGAGCGCCACGCGCTACTTTGCACCGCCATTTCCCGCATTCTCGACACAGCGCTGCTTGATCGGGACTGCCGGGTCTATGGAGATGCCTTCTTGTTACGGATGGCCGCTGCCGATATTTCAAGCTATCCGGATGCCATGGTGGTCTGTGGCCAACCCAATTTTCTGGAGCGAAGAAAGCTAGTTCTCGACAATCCGGTCCTGGCCGTCGAGATCTTGTCGGCGTCGACAGAAGCCTACGATTTAGGAGAGAAGCTTCCTGCCTATCAGCAGCTTGATTCGCTGAAGGAAATCCTGTTCATCTCTCAGGACCGGCCCGCCATTCGATATTGGTATCGCGAGGACGGCGGTTGGGAATCGATCACTGTGGATTCGATGGAAGCCGTAATCTTGTTGAAGCATTTGCGAATCGGAATCCAACTGGCCGATATCTACCGGCGCATCGACTGGACAGTCTAAAGATTCAGTTCCAGGAAGAGGGCGCCTGGAACCGGGTTGGCCGTATAGGCCTCAATATTCCGAAAGCCCATCGCCTGCTTCGCCCCCATTACGCGCGACCGCCCCGGCCAGCTCTCCGTCCACCTCTGCAAACCAGATTCCCACATACTTCCCGGGCAGGCTCGCCAACTCCTCTCGCCAGGCTGTGCCGTGCGGATCATTTTTGGAAGCCGGGACCGTAGAGCGCCCGCCCCGGTCGCGCCGGCAGCATCTTGGCTCCTTCGAGCACCGGCACGCCGTTCACGAGCACGTGCACAAAACCTTCCGCATATTGATGCGGGTTGACGAAATCGGCTTTGTCGATCACCTTGTCCGCGTCGAAGACGGCAATATCTGCTTTCATCCCAGGACGCAGCAGGCCCCGATCCATGATGCGAAAGCGACTCGCCGGCAGGCTGGTCATGCGGCGGATGGCGTCTTCGAGCGTGATGACTTTGCGTTCTCGGACGTAGCGCCCCAGCACCCGGGCAAACGTCCCATAGCTTCGCGGATGTGGCACGTCGACCCCGAAGAACGGAATGCCGCCGTCGCTCGCCACCATCGTGAACGGGTATTTCATGATCCGCTCAATATCTTCTTCCGCGATGGCGTGATACACGCAAGAGCAGCCGCCCTTCTCCTGCAGTTCGATCGCGGTCTCGGCAGCGTTCGAGAACGTGACTTCCCTGCCCCGGGCCCGCGTCACATCGGCGAGCGTCTTGCCAGCCAGAGTCCGATCCGAAACGCAGCTTGCCATCACGACATTCTTCGGGTCGCCCGCACCGCGGTCGATCTCGATCGCCGTGGCGATCTCGGTGCGCATTCGTTCCCGCTGCTGGGGCGCGGCCGCCCGTTCCAGAAAGGCCTTCTGTCCCGATTCGAGCGCCCATTTGGGAAACAGCGCGGCAAGTCCCGTGGAGGATGCCGTGTACGGATACTGGTCAACGGTGACGTCGATCCCCTTGGCCCGTGCTTCCTCAACCAGTCGTAGGGTCTCCTTGCTAAGTCCCCAATTCGAGCGCCCGATTACCTTATGATGGGTCACCTGCACCGGAATCGCTGCCAGTTCGCCGATGCGGATCGTCTCCTTCACGGCATCAGCAATTGCCGCCGCCTCGTTGCGCATGTGCGACGTATAGACCCCACCCATCTCGCCGGCCACCTTCGCTAGAGCGACGACCTCCTCAGTCGGGGTGAAGGCTCCGGGAATATAGAAGAGGCCCGTCGACAGTCCAAACGCACCGTCGCGCATCGACTGCCGGACCATGCCCTCCATCCGCGTGATTTCGTCAGGCGTGGCCTTGCGATCCTTCAACCCGATCACTTGCTCACGGACGGTGCCTTGACCGAGCATCAGACCAAAATTAGTCGTTGCAAGCACCTTGGAAAACCGCTCGAGAAACGGCTTGATGGGGTAGGGAGAACTGCCGTCGGGCCCTTCGATGATCGTTGTCACGCCCTGTCGAATCTGGTTCTCTGCCGTCGGTACTTCGAAAATCCCTCGCCGTCCATGGGAATGA
The DNA here is from genome assembly GCA_038215275.1 of Bryobacterales bacterium. GTDB lineage: Bacteria > Acidobacteriota > Terriglobia > Bryobacterales > Bryobacteraceae. The sequence goes on from JBBQRA010000069.1 coordinate 15,498, forward strand.
GTGTCAATGAATCCCGGCGCGACCATCAAACCTTTCACGGATAGGGTCTTCTTCCCAACCTTGCGCGTGGGAGGGCCCACATAGACCACAGTGTCCCCAACGATACCCACATCGCCAACAAACCATGGATTTCCAGCGCCGTCCACGATGCGGCCACCGGTAATCAGAACGTCATATTCGGGAGATTGAGAAAGGGCGGGGAGAAAGGAGAGGAGAACAATCCAACCAAGGCGGAGCATCTCCACAGTGTAAGCCACTCCAACGGGGCGTTGGCGGTCACACTGTAGCTACAACGCTACACTCCCGTATCGGGTTGACTCGTTTCGTTAAGCCCTTCCAACTGGCCCGCGGCTTGGGCTGGCGTGGACGAAAGCATCGAGAAAAACAGGCCTAAAATCAAAAAACCGGCGATCAGTGCAGCGACCATCATAACTCCCTCCTTAACCGTTAGAGTGCAATCCTACTGCCAATCGTTACAGCGTAGTTTTCCACTCTTGCGGGACATTGTTGGTTTCGAGCCCCGCTACTGTAGAACGCGGAGAAACGCCAAAAGGATGCTCAAGATCTGGTAAATATTTTTGGGCGGCCCTGTGGGTTATCGTAGAACTCATGAATGTCGCTATGGCTTTTGGAAAGACTGGCCTGCCGCTGGAACTCCCGCCCGGATTCCGATACCAGGTTCTCGAAGCCCGCTCGGCAGAAGGTCTGCCCGATGAGCCCGCCGCCTTGGCGGACGCCCTCGACCATCCCATCGGCCGCCCACCCCTCGCGGAGTTTGCGCGCGGGAAAAACACAGTCGCCATCTCGGTCTGCGACATCACTCGCCCAGCGCCGAATCGCCGCGTCCTGCCGCCGCTACTCGACCGCCTGGGTGCCGCCGGCATCTCCCGAGAGAATATCGTCATCCTGATCGCTACTGGACTGCATCGGGAAGCGACGGCGGACGAGATGCGCGAAATCGTCGGTCCGGAACTCTACGGCTCAATTCGAGTGGAAAACCATCGGGCCAAGAACTTGGCCGAACACGCCCCGCTGGGGTCAACCGCCTCCGGCACCCCCGTGTTCATCGACCGCCGGTTCCTGGAAGCCGATCTCCACATCACGCTCGGCTTCATTGAGCCGCATCTTATGCTTGGCTTTTCGGGTGGCCGCAAGCTCATCGCCCCCGGCTTGGCTGCCGCGGAGACGATCAAGGTGATTCACAGCCCGAAGTTTATGCGCGACCCCCGCGCGACGGAAGGATCAATCGCCGACAATCCGTTGCATCGCGAACTTCTCGAGATCGCCCGTATGGCGCGGCACGACTTCATGGTGGATGTCGCCCTCACCCGCGACCGGCGAATTGCGCAGGTCTTCGCTGGTGACCCAGAGATGGCCCATGCGCGTGGTGCGGCCTACGTTGGCGAGACGATGCTGGAACGGCTCGAAGGACCTGCCGATGTCGTGATTACGTCGGCCGCCGGGTATCCTCTCGATCTGACCTACTACCAGACAGTGAAGGGGGTTACGGCCGCCAGTCATTTCGTGAAACCGGGTGGCCGTATTCTGACCGTTTCCGCTTGTACGGAGGGCGTCGGCGCCCCTGAGTTTGCGGGCATGATGGAGCGCTTTCCCCAACCGCAGGCCTTCATGAATGCCATTCTGTCGGCCCCGGTGGAAGTGGACCAATGGCAGCTTGAGAAGTTGGCTCTCGTCTGTGACCAAGCTGAGTTGCATTACTACGTACCGGGTTTGCCGGAGCGGTATCATCCGGTACTCTGGGGCCGCTCCTACCCCACGGCGGAGCAAGCGATAGCCGGCGTTCTTGCGGGCCTAAGGCCCGACGCGCGAGTCGTAGTCGTCCCCGAAGGGCCGTACGTGCTCGCGCGGGTGGCCGAATCGGTCTTGGCTTAGAAGTGCCAGTAGGCGCCGAATTGTACGATGCGGCGGGCGGATTACGTTCCATTGCCGACTTTGCGCACGTCGGTCAGTTGGTTCAGTTGTTCATAGTTCAAGGTTGTGTTGACCGTGTTGATGCCCGAACGCGCGCCGCGGTTCAGCGTACCGCGGCTCGAATAGATTCCGACGGAGAGCCAAAGGTCAGCGTGAAAATGCCGCTGACGTTCCATCCGGGCAAGGATGGGTGGTGTTCGTCAGCAACCCGCCCCTCCTGATTGATGTCGAACGTTAGAGGTAGTTTACCGACATCACGCCCCCCAACGCCAGTCGCGAATTTCCGGCATATCCTCGCCATGGGCGGTTACGTACGCCTTATGCTGCCGTAGCTTATCTTCAAGCCGCAACATGGCCGGGTGGTTACCCTTTCCTGCCCGCTTCAAGGCGTCGCGGGCCAGCTGGAACCGGTCCAGGTTATTGAGCACGGTCATGTCGAAGGGCGTAGTCGTCGTGCCTTCCTCCTTGTAGCCCCGAACGTGCAGATTGTGGTGATTGTTGCGCCGGTAGGACAACCGGTGGATTAGCCAAGGATACCCGTGGAACGCAAAAATTACGGGAGCATCGGGTGGGAAGATGGTGTCATAACGTGCGTCGTCCCAACCGTGGGTATGCTCGTTCATCGGCTGCAGCGCCATCAAGTTGACAACGTTGATGACACGAATTTTCAGTTCCGGCACCATGTCGCGTAGATAGGTGACTGCGGCGAGCGTTTCGAGCGTTGGCACGTCGCCGCAGCAGGCCATAACAACGTCGGGGTTCCCTTCGTGGGAGGCCCAATGCCAGATCCCCATCCCCGCCCGGCAGTGTTCTTCCGCCTCGGCCATGCTGAGCCACTGCGGCTCCGGCTGCTTGCCCGCTACAATCACATTCACATAGTGCTTCGACCGCAGGCAGTGGTCGGCCACCGAAAGCAGCGTGTTCGCGTCCGGCGGCAGATAGACGCGGATCACTTCCGCCTTCTTGTTGACGACATGGTCGATAAAGCCAGGATCCTGATGGGAGAAACCATTATGATCTTGCCGCCAGACATGGGAGGTCAACAGGTAGTTCAACGAAGGGATCGGCGGACGCCACTTCATCTCCCGTGTCGTCTTCAACCACTTGGCATGCTGGTTGAACATTGAATCGATAATGTGGATAAACGCCTCGTAGCAGGAGAAGAAGCCGTGGCGGCCCGTGAGCAGATATCCCTCAAGCCATCCTTGGCAGAGGTGTTCGCTCAGTACCTCCATCACCCGGCCCTGCGGACCAAGCCGTTCATCGACCGGCATCACCTCCGCCGACCAGGTCTTCTCCGTCACCTCCAGAACTGCCCCGAGCCGGTTCGATTGGGTTTCGTCGGGACCGAAGACGCGGAAATTCTGCTGGCCTTCGTTGGCGGCCATCACGTCCCGAAGAAATGTCCCCAGGATGCGGGTCGATTCGCCATCTGTAGCGCCCGGTGTTGCCACGGGCGCAGCATACTTCCGATAATCCGGCATCACCAGGTCCTTGCACAACAGACCGCCGTTGGCATGCGGATTGGCTCCCATCCGCCGGTCCCGCTTCGGCGCCAAATCGAGAATCGCCTGCACAGGCCGCCCGTCGGCTTCGAACAACTCCTCTGGACGGTAGCTTTTCATCCAGTCTTCAAGAAGCGTGACGTGTCCGGGCTTGCTGGACATCTCGGCAAACGGAACCTGATGGGAGCGCCATGTGTCCTCGACCGGCTTGCCATCGACAAACTTCGGCCCCGTCCATCCCTTCGGACTCCGGAGGATGATCATGGGCCAATGCGGGCGCTCTGCTTCCTCGGAAGATTTGATACGGGCAATCTCATCCAGGCAATGATCCATAGCCTCCGCCATCTTGGCGTGCATCTCCATGGGGTCAGAGCCTTCCACTAAAACGGGAGCGTATCCGTAGCCGCGGAACAACTCCATCAGCTCGGAGCGCGGGATCCGATCGAGCAGGGCTGGATTGGCAATCTTGTAGCCATTCAAATGGAGCACCGGAAGCACTGCGCCATCTCGTCTCCGATCCAGGAACTTGTTCGAATGCCAACTCGCCGCGCACGCGCCGGTTTCCGCCTCGCCGTCACCGACTACACACATTACGACCAAATCCGGATTGTCGAACGCCGCTCCATAGGCGTGGAGCAAGGCATAGCCCAGCTCACCACCTTCGTGAATTGAGCCCGGCGTCTCCGGCGCCACGTGGCTAGGAATTCCATAGGGCCACGAGAACTGACGGAACAGGAGTTGCAGGCCTTCCATGTCCCAGTCGATGTGGGGATAGATCTCCCGATACGACCCCTCCAGGTAGGTGGCCGCCACCAAGCCCGGCCCGCCGTGGCCGGGGCCGGTGATGTAAATCATGTTCAGATCGCGCTCCACGATCACCCTGTTGCAGTGCGCGTATATGAAGTTCAGTCCCGGCGTCGTGCCCCAATGTCCCAGCAAGCGGGGCTTCACATGTTCGAGAGTTAAGGACTCTCGCAGCAGCGGGTTGTCCTTGAGATAGATCTGGCCGACAGACAAATAGTTGGCTGCCCGCCACCAAGCATCGAGCGTAGCGAAGTCCTTGGTCATCTCCCTATCGTATGCTACGACTGTAACTCTTTGATTAATCGGCCTCCAAGATCGGTCAGCCTCCGGTTCCGCCCTCCGAAGTAATACGTGAGCCGCAAGTCGTTCAGCCCCATTTGATGCAGAATCGTCGCGTGCACATCATGCATGTGATAAACGTTCTCGACGGCTTTGTGCCCAATCTCGTCCGTCGTGCCAATCGTTGAACCGCCCTTCATGCCTCCGCCGGCGAACCACATGCTCTGGCAGCGGGTATTGTGATCTCGTCCGGGAGTCTCCTGTTCAGCCGGGGTATCCGGTGTTCGTCCGAACTCGCCCATGTAGACCACCAACGTCCGCGGCAGCATGCCCCGTTGCTTTAAGTCAGCCAGGAGCGCCGCAATAGGCTTGTCCGTCTCCCGCGCATTCTTCTCATGGTTCTTCCGAATGTCGCCATGCGCGTCCCAACTCTGCGACGGCGTGAAGACCTCGACGAACCGGACACCCGCTTCCACCAGCTTCCGCGCCATCAAACAGCGCCGGCCGAAGGACGCCGTCGCGGGGTCATTGAGCCCGTAAGCATCCTTTACCTTCTCCGGTTCGGCGTCGATCGAAAGCACCCGCGGGACCTCCATCTGCATCCGGTACGCCAATTCGTAGCTGTCCATCCGCGCCTGCAAATCCGGATTGTCCGGCCGCTGTACTCGATAGGCACCGTTCATCGTTCGCAGAGCTTCCCGCTCGGCGGCCAGCAGTTTCTGATCGACATCTCCTGGCGAGGCCAGATCCCGGATCGGCTCACTCGCCGCCCGCAACACCGTCCCCTGATACTCCGCCGGCAGATAGCCGCTGCCCCACTGCTGCGCCCCGCTGAAAGGGATCGACCGGAAATCCGGCATCGCCACGAAGGCCGGCAAATTCTGGTTCGCGGAACCAAGCCCATAGGTCACCCACGCGCCCATCGATGGGCTGCCGGGGATGATGAATCCGGTGTTCATTTGAAACACCGCCGCGGGATGGTTACCGTTGTCCGATTGCACGCTCCGGCACACGGCCAACTCGTCCGCCCACTTCGCCGTCTCCGGGAGCAACTCGGAAATCTCTCTTCCGCTTTGGCCGTACCGCTGAAACCGGAACGGGCTGGCGACGAACTTTCGCGGTTTGGCGAACAGGTTCGGCTGGTCGGTCTTCTTCTCCTTTGACCAGTCCATGATCTTGCCGTTCAATTCAGCCAGTTTGGGCTTCGGATCGAAGGTATCGATCTGGCTGACCCCGCCCAGCATCGCCAGGAAGATGCAGGCATCGGCCTTGGCGGGATGGTGGGTGCCCGCCTCCAAATGGCTCAGCGCCGCGCCCGAAAGTCCAAATAAAAAATGTCGACGATCCATCCGGCTACTCCACATACAAGAATTCGTTCAGGTTAAACAGGACGGTCGCGAGCGAGGCCAACCCAGGGTTCCCTTGCGCGGCCAACGTATCGCCTTGCGCCCGCTCCGGCGCCGATGGCGCCCGGCCCAGCATGCGCCAAAACATCTCGCCCACCGGATCAGCCGTCCCCATCGCGAGTTCTGCCAAGTGGCTGGCTTCGGTACGAGTCAAGCTGCCGTTGAGCAGAGTAAGCGCCTGGGGCGCCACAATCGTCGTCTGCCGCCGGGCGCAGGACGTGCTCAAATTGGGGGCATCAAACGTCTCCGCCATCGGCAGCAGGACGCTGCGGCGTTGAATCAGATAGACGCTCCGGCGCCGCTGCTCCACCTCCGATGAGGGGAACCACTTGAAGAATTCGAACCCCTGCGCCACGTCGTCCGGCACGTTGAACAACACCGGTGGTCCGCCCATCGCCGGATTCAACCGGCCGCTGATGGCCAGAATCGAATCGCGCAGAGCCTCTGCGTCAAGTCGCTGCCAGTTCATTCGCCACAGCAGCCGGTTGGTAGGATCTTTAGCGGCGAAGGCCGCCTGCTCCGGATGCACGCTCCCCTGCCGGTAGGCCGCCGAGCTGAGCATCAGGCGATGCATCGCCTTCACGCTCCACCCCTTGGCGACGAATTCCGCCGCCAGCCAGTCGAGAAGCTCCGGGTGCGACGGCGCCTCGCCGTTCTTGCCGAAGTCGCTGGGCGTTCGCACCAGCCCTTCGCCCCAATGACGTTGCCATAGCCGGTTCACCATTACCCGCGCCGTGAAGGGATTCTGGGGCGACGCAATCCACTCCGCCAACGCCAACCGCCGCCCGTTACTTCCGCCGCCGAAGGGAATCTCCGCCGCCGCACTCGAGCCGGTTACGCAGGATAGAAACCCAGGCTCCACTTTTTCGCTGCGCGCGGCAAGATCTCCGCCGGCCAGGATGTACGTATCCGGTACGTCCGGTGCGGCGGGCGGCGCAACGTCCCTAACTGTGTATGCCAGCGCCTGGTAACGCCGGGCGAGTTCCTGCTCCCGCTGCATTGTGTCGCGGGTGGCGAAGTACGCCCGCAGCGGTTCGCGCCACTCCGGCTCCTTCACCAGCGGCAGGTCCTGTTCCAGGAAAAACAGGTTTCGGGTATTCAGCCGGCCCAGGAACTTTTTCAGGCCATCATCCTCCGGCCCCACCTTCATCAACGCTATATAGCGCTCCTTGAGTTCCTCCCGCTGCCCATCCAACGCGGTCTGTGCCGCCTCGGCGGCGTCCTCATGTTGACGCATCCGCTGCCGCATCTCGGGCGGCCGCTCCACCTCGTCGAAAGCCACCGGCAGGTCCGCCGTCGCCGTGCCAGCGAAGAACGCCTGTAGCCGGTAGTAATCTTTCGTAGGGATCGGGTCATATTTATGGTCGTGACACTGCGCGCATCCGGTGGTCATCCCCAGAAACACACTGCCTACGGTGCCCGTGATGTCGTTGAGCAGGTCCTGGCGCAACTGCTTCTTTGAGTTCGCATCGGCTTCCCACGGCGCGAAGCGCAGAAAGCCAAGCGCCACCGACCGGTCGCCCAAAGGCGAAGCATCCTTGCCACGATATTCGTCTCCGGCAATCTGTTCCTTCACAAATAGGTCGTAACGTTTGTCGCGGTTGAATGCCCGTACGACGTAGTCGCGATACCGCCACGCCGTGGGCCGTTCACCGTCGATAGCGAAACCATCGGACTCGGCGTACCGAACGAGGTCGAGCCAGTGCCGGCCCCACCGTTCGCCGTAGCGCGGATCGGCCAGTAACCGGTCGACCGCCTTTTCGTAAGCTTTTGGATCGGAGTCAGCTTCAAAGGCGCGCATCTCTTCGGGAGTGGGCGGCAGCCCGATCAAGTCAAATGAAATCCGCCGGAGCAGCGTCCGGCGCGGCGCCTCCGGGGCCATCCGCATCCCTTCCTTTTCCAGTCTTGACGAAACGAACCCATCGATTGGGTTTTGACCGGAGGGGGTTGGCGCGTTAGCTGCCGGTGTTCGGAGTAACCACTCAAAATGCGAATCCCGTCGCGCGGCCACTGGTGTTGCGGGCATCGAGTCGATCGCGGCCCGCAGTCTCGCCAAGGCGCCCGGCTGCAATGTTCCACCCAGTGGCATCCGCGGAGTCTTTTCTCCGGTCACGTACTGGACGAGCAGGCTCTGCCCACTCGCTCCCGGCGTTAACGCCGGGCCATGTTTGCCGCCCTGCATCAGCGCTTCGAGAGAGTCGACCGAGAGTCCGCCTTGCGCCTGCGTTCCCAGATGGCACGCGCCGCAATGCTCCTTCAGCAACGGAACAAGGCGCTCCTGCCCCCATACCGTACAACTTAGGATCAACAAAAGACTTGGCCGCATGCTGCCGGCATCATATCAAAGCTGTTCAACGAACCAAGGAAACTGGACCAGTAACCGACGACAACTCGCGTCGCCGGATCGGCTTGGCGGGAATGCCGGCGACCACCGCTCCGTCCGCCACGTCCCGCGTGACGACCGACACCGCTGCAATTACAGCCCGGTGGCCAACACGGATCGGACCGAGCACCACTGCATTCGCGCCCAAGATCACAGCCTTGAGCGATGGGTGCAAGATCATCAATCCTCTGCCGATCGAAGCCTGATAGTGAATCTCGCATTTGGATCCACATGGGCCAACGATTCAGAAAGCGGGCGAGAGCAAGGCCCGCAGACAAGTAGCGCCTAAGTCCGCTACCCCTAAAATTGATCACTCTAAGTTTGTTTGCCTGATTATACTTGCCGGAAATTTCAAAACGATAACTTGAGTGCCAGTTGAATTATTCTTGCGGCCCGTGCCTGCTGCACAACGCCGAAGGTCTGAGGCGCACCAATATTGGTCAGCGGATTCAGGAAGTTCGCCCGGTTCAGCACGTTAAATCCTTCCAAACGCAGTTGCACTGAACTCCGATCAGTAAGGCCAAAGTCCTTCATCATTCCGAGATCTGTCTGCACAAGCCCCGGCCCGATGACGACGTTGCGGCCCGCCGTACCGCTTCGCTGTCCGCCGGGAGCGACACTGAGCCGGGAGAACGCCGCCGGGTCAAACCACTGCTGCGGAGTTTTCGGCCCGTTGTTCGGGTTGCGAAGAAGGTCGGGCCGATCCGCGCCCAGCCCACGCAGGCTTAAGTCGACCGGCTCATTCACCGTCAGAGGTCCGCCGCTTTGCGCACTGACCAGTCCCGAGACCCGCCAGCCGCGCAGGAATGGCATGGCGTAGACAAAGTTCCCGACCACCCGATGGGCCACATGAAACGCCGCCAGTCCGCGAACGTCGGACAAGCTGAATGCATCCTGCGGCCGATTCTCTCCGCCGAAGTTGACGCTGCTCTGGAAGTCAATCACTTTGGACCAGGTGTAGCTGGCCTGGAAACCAAGCCCGGCAGCGAACCGCCGTTCGAGCTTCGCCTGTAGAGCATCATAGTTAGAGTTGAAGCGAGAGAAAGTGGGACGGACGAGGTTGAAGTCTCGATAAAGACGGCGCTGTTGGGTGTTGGCGAGTGTCGCACCCGGTCCGGGGACTGCGGGATTTACTTCCAGG
>JBBQRA010000070.1:0-24868 GCA_038215275.1 Bryobacterales bacterium
AGGGAGAAGCGTGGGGCGAAATTATTGCAGTCGCAGGGATAGGGAATGGGTTCGCGGTTGTTGACTTCGTACGGCGAGCCATCGGGACTGTAGCGGACGCCGACGTAAAGCTGGAGGCGGGAGTGGAGTTGGGAGCGTAGCGCAACGTAGGCTTGGCCGGACCAACTGCGGAAACCACGGGAGACGCTGCCGAGGGTGATCTCATAATTGGTCGGATCGCCATAGCGGAGGTTCTCGATAGCAGTGCGGCCGAAGTTGTTCGAGAACTGGTAGTAGCCGCGGAGGTTGTTGGCTTCGATGCCATTCAACTGAAATCGGCTGGCGTCGCCGCCGAAGTAGAGCGTATGGCGGCCCATTACCTTCTGGGCGCCGAAGCCATAGCGGAAGGTGTTCTGGGCGCGGTCAACGGGGAAGGTGCTATCCGGGCCGAGCTCTTCAATCTGATAGCCGAAGCGGACCCGAGGGCCGACGGCCCCGGGGGGGCTCACAAGCAGTGACACGTTTCGCTGAAACGTGATACCAGTTTGCAGGTTGAAGGTGGGCGTGAGCGCGCGGCGCCATGTGAGGCGCGCCGTATGATTTTCGAGAGTCGTATTCGGGTTCTGTCCGGCGACGAGTTGGAAGGCGTCGATCTGCTGATGCCCGCGGCTGTAGAAGCCGGACAGCTCTTTCTTGTCGAGGCGGATGTCGAAGTCGGTCGAGTTGATGCGTTGGGGGGAGTTGGTGTTGAGGGCGCGGGGATCGAAGTCGAGGCGGTTGGGTGCCTCGGTGGGATAGGCGGCGAAGATGCGATTGATCCAGGCGCGTTTGGCAGGGTCGGTGGTGAGGGGTGTGCGCTCGGAGAACAGCGGAACGAGGACGTTGCCGTTGACCATGCCGCGGACGTATCGCTGGCCAAGATTGACGGTGAGGTTGCCGAGCTTGCCAAGCGAGCCGGTGGCACGGCCGCCAAAGGAGTTCTGCCGGCTTGGCTTGACGCCCCCGACCTGAAAGAAGGCCCGGGCGTTAAAGATGCTGTTCTGATGGCGGTGGTAGAGTTCGCCGTGCCAGTTCGAGATTTTGGCTGGAGCGGCGAGGAAAGGTTGGGCGCTGGCGGCGTTGCCCTGTTCGCCGGCGAAGGTGCTCACCTCGACTGGGGATTCGGTCAAGATCTGAACGCGATTACCGAGGCGGACATTGACCTCCTTGGCGGCGTTTGTATCCATGAGATAGACCGCGACGTTCTCGTTCCGCATCGCTTCGGTTCGCATGCGGGGGACGGGTTTAGCGGGCACAGGTTTCGGAGGGTCGGCGGCAAAGACCGCCAACGGCAGAAGAACGCAGAGAGGGCGCATCATTTCTTTTCGAAGATCGACTTGAGTTGCAGGAACGCGGATTCCTGGTACTGCTCCTTGATTCGCTCGAGGCCTTCGGTGCGAGCGTCCCCGGGGCGGGCGGGTTCCTTCTTGATGCAGCGGCCGAGCATGGAGGTGGCTTGCCGGTCGTCGGGGACGCGATCAAGGACGGCGCGGAAGCGTTCGGCGGCCACGTCGAAGTTGCCATTTTTCCAAAGCGCGTAACCGGCATTGAAGTGATAGTCCGGGTCGGACTCGTCGCCTTCGAGCGCCTTCAAGAAATTGTCCAGAGCCTGGGACGAACTGCGGTGCATTTGCGCCGCGCCGAGGTTGTTGAACACCTCATTCAGTGGGACGGTGGAGGCGACCACCTGAAAGGCCTGTTCGGCAGCGGTGTAGTCGGCGACGCGGTACTTGCAGATGCCGAGATAGAAGTGAGCTTCGCGGTAGTGGGAATCGGTGGCGCGGACGCGCTGGAACCAAATGGCGGCTTCGCGGTAGGCGTCCTTCTCCCAATGGTAGAGGCCGAGTTGGAAGCAGGGCGGCGAGAAATTCGCGTCGAGGCGGGCGGCCTGGGTGAAGAAGCGGTGTTTGGCGGCGGGGTCGGTGACGAGGAGTCCGCGGATGTAGTTCTCGAGCGCGTCGACGCGGGTGCGGGTTCGTTTGGCGAGAAACTCCTGTTCGTCGATGCGGGTTTCCGGCAGAAGTTCGAGGAGGGTGCGAAAGCAGAGCTTGTTTTGGAGGGAGGCGAGGTCTTCGAGCAGACCTTGTTCGATGAGTTCGTCGCTTTGGCGGAGGCGGCGGAGGTCGAGAACGCGGGCGCGAATAACGATGGAGGATTTGTTGGGGGGTGTCTGGGGGTGGATCTCGAAGCTGCCGTAGACGACGTGGCCGGCATCGAGTTCGTCGCCAATTTTGACGACGGAGGCGCGTGTCAATAGCGCATAGGGACGGATGCCGAGGCGTTTATACGCTTCTCCGCGATCGCTACGATCGAGGACGAGAAGACCTTCGCTCGATATCGCCTCATGGACCATTTCGGCGATGCTCTCGCCGATCCAATCGAGGTTCTTATCCTGGGAGAGATTCGAGAACGGAAGGACTACGGAAGAGGCGGCGAAAACGGAAGAGAGGGACGCGAGCAGGAAGGCTGAAAGAATCAGGCAGCGCTGCATCCCTCTCAGTGTAGCGTGAGGGCTAGTTGAGGACGAGTTTGGTGTTGGTGCCACCGATGCGGATTTCGGTGATGGTGTACTTGCCGTCGCCATTGGCATAGCGGACGGAGGTGGAACCGTACTTCGAATCGACCTGCTCGGACTTCACCGAGGCCTCAACGACCTTTTTGCCGTTCTTGATGGTCATCTTGTCGCCGTTGACCTCGATCTTGTACTCGCCGGGCTTGAGTTCGGTGCCCGCTACGACGGACGGCTGGAAGAGGGTGACACTGAAATTGGTGGCGCTGGCAAGGGCGAACGACACCGCTAATGCGAACATGGCAACTAACTTTTTCATGGGATTACTTGGCTCCTGACTTGACTTTCGAAACTTGCTGGTGGGCTTGCTTGACTCGAGCAGTGCCCCGGTATGTCTGTCTATACGGACAAGCGCAGGAAACGTTCCGTGAGGATCACCGATTGTTCGACAATTTCTTTTTGCGGGCCGAAGCCCGGGAGCCAGATCACATCAGTTTCGGCCCGAAACCACGTCAATTGCCGTTTGGCGTAGTGGCGGGTTTTCATTTGCATTTCGGCGAGGGCTTCGTCCTTTGAGAGCCGGCCGGAGAGATAGTCCAAGGCTTGTTTATAGCCCAGGGCGGCGAAGGGTTTGGCCAAGCGGGGATAGACAGTGAGTAAGTGTGTCGCTTCTTCGCACAGTCCGCTGTCCCACATCCGGACACAACGGTCATTCAATTTGCTATATAGCGCTTCTCGCGGAGGGTCGAGGCCGAGTTGGAGAGTGCGGTAGCCGGTGAGGGCATCGAGGCCTTGGGCAAAGACGTCCGCGGACGGGCGGCCGGTGAGGAGGCGGATCTCGAGGGCGCGGAGGCTCTTATTGCGGTCGTTGGGATGGATGCGGGCGGCGGCGGCGGGGTCAAGGCGGGACAGGAGTCGATGGACGTGGGGCCGAGCGGCGAGGCGGGCGCGGAGGGAGGGGTCGGCTACGGGGCCGGGGGAGAGGCCGCGGAGGAGGGCGCGGAGGTAGAAACCAGTGCCGCCGCAGAGGATGGGGAGACGGCCGCGGGCGGTGATGGTGGGGAGGAGGGTTTTTACGGCGCGGGCGAACTCTCCGGCGGTGAAGGATTCGTCAGCGTTGCAGATGTCAAAGAGATTGTGTGGCGGATCCTGGCGTTCGGCCGCGGGGAGCTTGGCGGTGCCGATGTCGAAACCGCGGAACACCTGCAGCGAGTCGGCGTTGATGATCTCGCCATCGAAGCGGCGGGCGAGGGCGAGGGCCAAATCGCTTTTGCCGGAGCCGGTGGGGCCAACGACGGTAAGGAGTGGAGCGAAGACGGACACGATTTCAGTTTAGGTTCGAAACCGTTTGCCCGGCCGGAGAATCCAAAAGGGCAGGTATATACTAAGAGGCAGAAAGTAGGCAGGATGCGTCTTCTTCAGTATTGTTTTATGACCCTGGCCGGGATAACGGTCGCCGTGTCCGCATACGGGCAAGCTGCGCCCGGGGGAGGCCCACGGCGTGCGGAAAGCCTAGGGGGCTCCTACTACAACTACGCCATGGGGCATTTATATGCCGATTTGGCGCAGACGTATGGCAACCGGGCCGAATATCTGAACAAGGCCATCGATTTCTTCAAGGCGGCGATGAAGGACGACCCATCGGCGAGCTTTCTGGCCGAGGAGATGTCGGACCTGTACATCCAGGCCGGCCGGCTACGCGAGGCGGTGTCGGAGTCGGAGGCGGCGATCAAGGCGAACCCCAGCGACCTGACCGCCCGGCGCATTCTGGGCCGGATCTTTTCGCGGCTGGTGGGCGACCCGCAAACGCGCGGCCTAAACGAAGAGATGCTGAAGCGAGCGACCGAGCAGTATACAAAGATTACGGAACTGGACGCCGGGGACGCCGATAGCTGGATGATGCTGGGGCGGCTGCACAAGATTGGGCAGAACTCGGTGGACGCCAAGATCGCATACGAGAAAGCGTTGGCGCTGGACCCGGAGAATGTAGACGCGCTTAGCGGCTTGGCGCTGGTGCTAGCGGATGTGGGCGATACGGCGAAGGCGGCCGAGTTGCTGAAGAAGGTATCCGAGAAGAGCCCCAACCTGCGGACGCTGACAGCGCTGGCGCAAGCCTACGAGCAGATGCGCGATTTCGGGATGGCCAGTGAGACACTGCGAAAGGCGCTGGAGTTGCAGCCGGAAAACCTGGACATTAAGCGAGACTTCGCCAATTCGCTAGTGATGGCGGACAAAGTGGACGAGGCTCTGAAGACGTACGAGGAACTGGTAAAGGAAGATGCCAAGGACGGGCTGAGCTACTTGCGTCTGTCGCAGATCTACCGCCAGCGGGGACAGATGGACAAGGCGTGGGAGGCCAACAACCAAGCCAAGCGGATTGATCCGAACAACATCGAGATCCGCTACAACGAAGTGAACCTGAACGAATCGCAGGGAAAACTGGCCGAGGCGATCGCGGGGCTGAAAGAGGTGTTGGCGCAATCGCTGCGCGGATCAAGCGCGGCGGAGAAGAACAGCCGGGCGATGTTGTTGGAGCGGTTGGGCCTGCTTTACCGGAACAATGATCAGCCGACCGAAGCGGTGCAGCAGTTTACGGAGATGGCGAACCTGGATAAAGATCTGGGGGCGCGGAGCGCGGCCCAAGTGATCGACACGTGGCGGCAAGCGCGCGAGTTTCAGAAGTCGGTGGATGCGTCCGAGGAAGCGCTGAAGAAGTATCCGAACGACCGGATGATCCGATTGGTGCGGGCGACTTCGCTGGCGGAGTTAGGACGCGGCGCCGAGGCGGTAGACGATGTGAAGAAGATGCTGGACGGCAAGGCTGACCGCGAGACCCACCTGCAGTTGGCGCAGCTTTACGACAAGACCAAGAACTACTTCGAGATGGCCAAGAGCCTGGACGCGGCCGAGGCGCTATCGAAATCCGACGAGGAGAAAGAGTCGGTTTGGTTCAGCCGGGGCGCGATGTTTGAGAAGCAGAAGCAGTTCGACGAGGCCGAAAGGGAGTTCCGGAAGGTATTGGCGGTGAGCCCGGAGAACCCCGGCGCCTTGAATTACTTGGGCTACATGCTGGCGGACCGGAACGTGCGCGTTGCCGAGGCCGAGAAGATGATTGTGAAGGCGCTGGAGCAGGATCCGAACAATGGCGCCTATCTCGACAGCTTGGGCTGGGCGCAGTACCGGCTGGGCAAATACGACGAGGCCTTGACGACGCTACAGCGTTCCGCGGCGCTGGTGCAAAAAGACTCAACGATTCACGACCATCTGGGCGATGTATATTTCAAGATGAATAAGCTGAAGGAGGCCATCGCCGCGTGGCAACAATCGATCAAGGAATGGGAAGCCGGAGCGCCGAGCGAACGGGAGAGCGTCGACATCGCGAAGGTGCAGAAGAAGCTCGAGAACGCCAAGGCCAAGGTCGCGCGCGAGGGTGGCAACAAGTAGTTTCGCTGCTGGCCGCCGCCCTGCCTGTGCTGGCTCAGGTGGAGGGGCCGGAGTGGCGGCACTGGGGCGGAGACGCCGGCGGGCAAAAACACTCGACGCTGCGCCAGATTGATAAGGGCAACGTCGGCAAACTGAAAGTGGCTTGGACGTACCGGACCGGGGAGATCAGCGATGGCAGCGAGTCGCCTTCCCGGAGCGCGTTTGAGACAACGCCGCTTTACGTAGACGGCGTGCTGTATGTCACGACTCCGTTCAACCGGCTTGTGGCGTTGGACGCCGAGACGGGGAAAGAGCGGTGGGCGTTTGACCCGAAGATTGACAAAGCGAAGCCGTTGAACCTGTTTATCAGCCGGGGGGCTTCGTACTGGACCGATGGCCGGGCACGGCGGATTGTTTACGGGACGCAAGGCGGGCGGCTGTACTCGGTGGACGCGGCGACGGGGAAACTGGACGCTGGGTTTGGGGAGGCTGGGTCGATCGACCTGCGGCAGGGCGTGGCGGACGCTTGGGCGGACAAGGGATACGGGATGACGTCGCCGCCGGCGATTTACAAAGACGTCGTGATTTGCGGTGCGTGGACGGCAGACGGCGAACCGCAGGGTCCGGCGGGGGACATCCGGGGGTTCGACGTACGGACGGGGAAGCTGCTCTGGACCTTCCACACCGTGCCGCGCAAGGGCGAGTTCGGCTACGAGACGTGGCCGGAGGGCGCGGGGAAGGATAGGGCGGCGGTGAACGCGTGGAGTGTGCTGAGCGTGGATGCAGAGCGGGGCATGGTGTTTGTGCCGCTGACGTCACCGGCCTACGACTACTATGGCGGCGACCGAAAGGGGGACGGGCTGTTTGGCGATTCCGTCCTGGCTCTGAATGCGTTGACGGGCGAGCGGGTTTGGCATTTTCAGACCATTCACCACAACATCTGGGACTATGACCTACCGGCGCAGCCGAACTTGGTGACGGTGCGGCACGGCGGAAAGATGGTTCCGGCGGTGGCGCAGATCACGAAGACCGGGTTCGTTTTTTTGTTGGACCGGGTAACGGGGAAGCCCTTGTTTCCGGTGGAAGAGAGACCGGTGCCGGCGAGCGAGGTGCCGGGGGAGCAGGCGGCGCGGACGCAGCCGATTCCCGTAAAGCCGCCGCCGTTTACGCGGCAGTCGATGAAGCCGGAGGAGCTGACGACGGTAACGCCGGAGTCGCGAAAGTTTTGCGAGGAGGTGGTGAAGGGCGCGAAGTTCGGGGAGTTATACACGCCGATCGGCCTCGAGCGCACGATTTTGTTTCCGGGTACGAACGGGGGGACGAACTGGGGTGGGGCTTCGTTTGACCCGGCGACGCGAACGCTGTACGTGAATTCGATGGACGTGGGGATGACGTTCCAAATGGAAAAGCGGCCGGAAGGATCGTTGATTCCGTACCGGGCCCGAGGCGCGCGGACGCCGAGTTCACGATTTTGGGATAACAACTTGTATTCGTGCCAGCAGCCGCCTTGGGGGAGTTTGACGGCGATCGATTTGGACACGGGGACATTCCGGTGGCGGGTGGTACTGGGCGAGTATGACGAATTGACGAAGCGCGGCGTTCCAAGGACGGGGACGCCGAATCTGGGCGGATCGCTGGTGACGGCGGGGGGATTGTTGTTTATTGCGGCGACGAACGACGGGCGGTTCCGGGCGTACGATAAGGATTCGGGGAAGCAGCTTTGGGAGACGCGGCTGCCGGCGAGCGGTCATGCGAATCCGATGACGTTCATGGGGCGGCAATCGAAGCGGCAATTCGTGGTGATTGCGGCGGGGGGCGGTAACAAGTACAGCTCGACTTTCGCCGATACGTTGGTGGCATTTGCGTTGGAGTAGGGAGATACTGATAACCATGCGGAGACATTCGATGGCATTGGCGATGGCGTTGGCGATGGCTGGCTGTGCGATGGCGGCGGAGAAATTTGGGAAAGGCTTGACGTTGAGCCAGCCGACCCCAGTGGCGACGATCTTGGCCAGCCCTGACCAATACGTGGGCAAGACCGTGCAGGTGCGCGGCAAGGTGAGCGAAGTATGCACCATGATGGGCTGCTGGATGCAGTTGGTGGACAATAAAGACGGCATGCGCATCAAGGTGAACGATGGCGAGATCATGTTTCCGAAGGACGCCGTCGGCAAGACGGCGACGGCCGAAGGCATGCTGAAGAAGCTGGTGCTGAGCAAGGAACAGGCGATTGCGCGGGCTAAGCATGAGGCCGAAGAGCAGGGGCGAAAGTTCGACCCGGCGTCGGTGAAGAGCGGCGGGGTCCTCTACCAGGTTCAAGGAACCGGGGCGGTCCTGGTCGATTAATGCAGCGTAGACAATGGTTGCTATTGGCGGGTGCGGCCGCCGGAAGTGCGTTGGGACAGGCAGTGGCGCCGGCGGCGGCGCGCGCGAAGTGTAAGCTGGTGCTGGCGATTACGGTGGACCAGTTCCGCTACGACTATCTGACCCGGTTCCGGAGCGAGTACACGGGCGGGATTGCCCGGATGCTGACGCAGGGGGCGGTGTTCACGAACGCGTTTTATGAGCATACGCCGACGGTGACGGCGGTGGGACACGCGACGATTATGAGCGGGGCGAGCCCGATCCTTTCCGGGATTGTGGGCAACGACTGGTGGGACCGGGAGATGAACCGGGAGGTGACCAGCGTATTCGACCCTAAGGAGAAGACGCTGGGGGCGCCGGAGCGTGCGGCGGCGTCGCCACACCGGCTACTGGTTTCGACGATTGGCGATGAAATTAAGATGTCCGCCAAAGGGGAGAGCAAGACGATCGGTATCTCGGTGAAGGACCGCGGGGCGATTCTGCCGGTGGGACGGATGGCGGATGCAGCGTACTGGTTCGACAACGAGACGGGGAAGTTTGTCTCCAGCACCTGGTATCAGAAGGCGCTGCCGGATTGGGTGGAGGGATTTAACGGGAAGAAAGTGGGCGAAAAGTTCCTGGGCGCCGAATGGAAGGCCGGCGACGTGCTGCTAAAAAAAATGCCGATGAAAGCGGACACGATGTTCTACTCGAACATGGAGTCAAGCCCGTTTGGCAACGAGTTGCTCGAAGAGTTCACCGAAGCGACGATTGAGAACGAGAAACTGGGGCAGCACGAGGGCGTGGACCTACTGGCCGTGAGTTTTTCTTGCAACGACTATGTAGGCCATGCGGAGGGACCGGATTCGCTGCATGTGCATGACATAAGCGTGCGGACGGATAA
Source organism: Bryobacterales bacterium (assembly GCA_038215275.1). Taxonomy (GTDB): domain Bacteria; phylum Acidobacteriota; class Terriglobia; order Bryobacterales; family Bryobacteraceae. The sequence continues at coordinate 9,198 of JBBQRA010000070.1, forward strand.
GATGCTGGCGAAGTTGTTCGCGTTCATCGAGAAGAAGATCGGGATGCGGAACGTGCTGGTGGTTTTTACCGCAGACCATGGCGTGGCGCCGGTGCCGGAAGTGAATGCGGCGTGGAAGATGCCAGGCGGACGGTTGAAGGACCGGGACATCGGGGCCGCGATTGAGAATGCGCTGAACGCCAAGTATGGGAGCGGCAAGTGGCTGACGCAGACGAAGTCGCAATATGTGCCGTATCTGGACTATGAGTTGTTGTCGGCTCGGCGGATCGATCCTCGCGAGGCGCGAGCGGTGGCGGCGGATGCGGTGAGGAACCTTCCGCACATTGCGCGCGTCTACACCAAAGATCAAATGATTGACGGGATCGCGATAACGGACTTCCTGGCCCGGCGGGCGCACAACGGGTATTACCCTGGGCGCGGGCCGGACTTGGTGGTGTTGACGGAGCCGTACTATATGTATTCTCCGCGGGGTACGACGCACGGGGCGGCGTATCATTACGACGCGCAGGTGCCGGTGATTCTGATGGGACCGGGTGTGAAGGCGGGGCGGTATCACAAGGCGGCGGCGGTGAACGATATTGCGCCGACGGTGGCCACGTTGCTGGATGTGGCGATACCGAGCGGGAGCATGGGCCGGACGCTGGACGAGTGTTTAACGTATTGAAATTGTTGCCTGTGGTAGGCTAACAGATAGCTAAAAAGGGAGTTTGATCAAGATTTATGTTTATCCGTTCGCTGCTTTTGCCGGCCGTTTTGCTTGCCGGCGCCTCGATTGCCTCGGCGCAGATGAAGGTCGCTATTATCAACCTGCAAAAGGCCGTGCTCGACACAGCGGAGCTGACCAAAGCGCAGAAAGACCTGGAAGCGAAGTTTAAGCCGCGCCAGGACCAGATGGAAACCATCCAGAAGGAACTGCAGCAGATTCAGACGCAGTTGCAGACGATGCAGGGCAAACTGACGCCGGCGGCGGAGCAGGAATTGACGATTCGAGGACAGCGGCGGCAGCGTGAGTTGCAGCGGCTAACGGAAGACTTGCAGGGTGATGTGGACCGTGAGCGGCAGGACGTGCTGGGCCGTAGCGCGAAGCGGATGGAAGAAGTGGTGAAGAAGGTTTCCGAGGCGGGCGGCTACGATGTCGTGATCGACGTCACGAACGCCGTATTCTTTAAACCGGCGTTGGAAATCACGAAAACGGCGACCGACGAGTACAACAAAGCCTACCCGGTAAAGTAGGTCGCTTCGTTCGGAGGAGAATCCGATGGGCAGCTATCTCGACGAATTTGGCGTCAACGACGCGAAGCGGGAACGGCTGATAAAGCGTATCGCTCTGTCCGTGCTGGCCTTGGCCGTGACGGGCGGGGTGCTTTGGTTCCTATTGCGGAACTACAAGGAAGAATCGCGCGTGAAGGAGTTCGTGGCCGCGTTGGAGCGGCAGGACTTTAAGGCTGCGCACGCCTTATGGGGCTGTACCGACGCGACGCCTTGCCGGGACTATGGAATGACGCAGTTCCGTGAAGACTGGGGCGAAAAAGCTGGCCCCGTGACCCGGGGAAGCGTGAAGAGTTGCGAAGGCGGAATCATCCAGACGGTGACGGTGAAGGGCAAAGAGACGCTGCTATATGTCGACCGGGGGACGCTGGTGATTGGTTTTTCGCCGTGGCCTGTCTGTACGCCGCACGTTAAGATGTAACGTTTGAGAGGTGTGCGAGGTGGTGCGCGCCGTGCCAGGCGTAGAGTGCCAGGGTTTCGTCGAGGCGGCGTGGGCCGTGGTCGGGATGGACGAACGTGCGTTGCCATTGCTCGTCGGTTAAGGATTCGAGCAGCAGAATCCAGCGGAGGTGCAGGGCGGAGAGCAGGACGATAGAGATGTCCACTTCGGCGGTGGCGGCGTCGGAGAGTTCGGCCCAGCGGGTTTCGTCGTAAGGCTTAATGACCGGCGCGTCCTCGGTGAGTGCTAGGCGGAAGCGGACGTAGCTGTTCATGTGGCTGTCGGCTACGTGATGGATGGTTTGGCGGAGGGTCCAGCCGCCGGGTCGATAGGGGGTGGCGAGTTGGGCGTCGGTCAGACCGGCGACGGCGGTGCGGAGTTGGCCGGGGAGCGCGGCGAGGGCGTTGATCCATTCGCGGCGATTTTCGGGGGTGATGGCGGTGGGCCACTGGAAGCGGCCGATGGGGTAGCGGGGGTCGGGAGTCGGGTTCATTCGGGTCGATTGATCATGAAGTTCGCCACCTGTAGAAAGAAGGGGCGGAGGATTGCTTCGGCCTCCGGGGGTAGGGCGGCGACAGCGAAGGCGTTATTCATCAAGAGTAGCCAGCGATCGCGGGCGGCGGCGTTGATAACGAACGGGGCGTGGCGGATGCGCAGGCGGGGGTGGCCTCGCTGTTCGATGTAGCGAGGGGGGCCACCGAAGCGGCCGACGAGGAAATCGCGGAGGCGCTCTTCGGCACCGGGGAGATCGTCCGCGGGGTACATGGGGCCGAGGAGGTCGTCGGAGGGGATCTGCGCGTAGAAGGCGGCGACGAGGCGGGCGAAGCCGTCTTCGCCGATCGCGTCATAGAGCTGCATCTCGTTGATATTCATACGCCTTGCTGGAGGTAAAAGTAGAAGAGGTCGGTGGCGGGGGGAACGTGATCGAGTTGGCGGAGCATACCGACGACCTGGCCGCGATGAAGCGTGGCGTGGTTGACTATATGAAGGATGACCTTCCAGCGTGCGACGGTGAAGGTGTCTCCGTTGAGACGTTGGGCGGTGAGGTCGCGGTCGAGGTTCGGCTCGGAGGCGACGTAGGCCTTCAAGGCGTCGAGGATGGGGGGCCAGTGCTCTTTCAGTTGTTGGAGGTTGGGCCCGGGTTCGGAATCCGCGAAGGCGATTTTGCGGCCTTCGAGGCGGGCGAGCCATGTTCTATCGGCGTAGAAGATGTGTTGGAGGGTACCGAGGATGGAGGAGTGGGAGACCTTTAGGTCGCGTGTGAGCTGAGCCGTGGAGAGTCGGGAGGCGGCATCGAGGAGTTTAGAAGTCGCCCAGAGGCTGAAGTCGAGGTGGGTGAGAAGGGTGGATTTGGGTTCCATAAAAGAAAAACCGGGATTGAGACTGGCTCAACCCCGGCGATTTTAGGCTTGCGGGAAAAATCCTTACGAACTAAAATCCTATCGGGCAGCCAGAAGCGCACGGAGGTGGCGAGCGCGTTCCGGAGAGCGAAGCTGGCGGAGGGCCTTGGCTTCGATCTGGCGGATGCGTTCGCGGGTGACGTCGAACTCCTGACCGATCTCTTCAAGGGTGTGCTCGCGCTCGCAGCCGATGCCGAAGCGGAGGCGGATGACCTTTTCCTCTTTCGGGGAGAGGGTCTTGAGAATATTAGCGGTCTCGTCGCGGACGTTGGCCTCGATGACGGCATCGACCGGGGAGCCCACCCAGCGGTCTTCGATCAGATCGCCGAGAGCGGATTCGCCGTCGCGGCCGACGGGAGTTTCGAGGGACACGGGGTCGCGGGAGATGGTTTTCAGCTTCTGGACTTTCTCGACGGGGATATCCATCCGGCGGCTGATTTCTTCATTTGTAGGAGCGCGGCCGAGCTCTTTTTCCAACTCGCGGGTGGCGCGAAGGAATTTGTTCATCGACTCGTTCATGTGCACCGGGATACGGATGGTGCGGGACTGGTCGGCGATGGCCCGGGTGATGGCTTGGCGGATCCACCATGTAGCGTAGGTGGAGAACTTGTAGCCGCGACGGTATTCGAACTTGTCGGCGGCGCGCATCAGGCCGATATTGCCCTCCTGGATCAGGTCGAGGAGGTGGAGTCCACGGTTGACGTACTTTTTGGCAACGGAAACTACCAGGCGAAGATTCGCTTCGACGAGGTCTTTCTTGGCCCGTTCGGCTTCGATTTCGCCGTGACGGATTACCGAAGTGGTGTGGCGGAGGTCGGCCAGAGACGCGCCGGCCATGACTTCGCGTTTCTTAACCTCTTTCTTTAGTTCGCGGATTCGGGTGACGTATTCCGGCTTTTTGCGTTCTTCGAGGCGGTGCAGTTCGGCGTCGAGATGGGTGATCTCGTCGACGGTCTTATCGATCTCCTGAGCGAACTGGCGCCAACGAGAGGGATAAAACGGGATCGCACGGATAGAGAGGCTCGTCTCGACTTTTGTCCGAGCCAAGCGCATGATGAGCTTACGACGGGCCTTGCGAACCGCCGGATCCTTCAATTCCGAAGCCTTCAGAACGGGAAGGGCTTCCACTTTCTCCGCGCTCTGCTGGAGCTTCTTATAGAGGGTGGCCACGTTGAGGAAGCGATCGAGCGCTTCTTTACGCATCTTGGCATCGGCCGGGGTGCCATCTTCGGTCTCCCCGAGGTCGACGAAGTTGTCGATCTCCTGCTCTTCCTTGCGGAGGGCTTCAGCGAATTCGATAACGCGGTGCTGCACCACGGCCGAGCGGCTGATGGCGCGCAACATACGCAGCTTGCCCCGTTCCATACGCCGGGCCAGTTCGACTTCGCCTTCGCGAGTTAAAAGGGGAACCGCACCCATCTCCCGCAGGTAAACGCGGACGGGATCGTCGGTATAAATTGATTCTTCCGGTGCCGCTTGGCCCGGGAATTCGTCGCCATCATGCACTTCCTCTGGATGGAAGAAGTTTGCTTCTTCGTCAAAAGGAAGCCCAAGGGGCTCTGCAGTGTCAGCGGAATACTGATCTTCGAAGTGATCCATCTAGACTCACTCTCCCGTGGAGGGTCTGGCCATAAACTGTCGGAGGTAAAAAGGGGTCGGAGGTGCAGACCAACTCAGCAGGAGTGCCAAAACCGATTGTATCATTCCCTCTAACCTGTTTGAAAGACCAAAGTTGGCAGCCGGCAAACTTACACCCTCACATAATGTGTGATGTGCCGAAACACGAACGGTTTCAGATCAATGTTTCTACTATTACAGTAGTTTATTGGCCCGATCTCCGGGTTCGGAGCAGATTCTGAAGCTCGCTCAAGAAAGCCTGCTCGTCCTGGAAGTCTCGATAGACGGAGGCGAAGCGGACGTAGGCGATCTTGTCGAGCTGACGCAGTTCATCCATTAGAATTTCTCCTACAGTTGTAGTCGATAGTTCCCGTTCGGGACTGTCCGCGATCCGGCTTTCAATGTGGTCGACGATGGCGGCGAGCTTCGAGATGGGGATGGGACGTTTTTCGCACGCCTTGATCAGACCATTCAGCACCTTTTGGCGCTCGAACTTCTCGCGGCGACCGTCCTTTTTGACTACCATGTAGGGGATTTCATCAATCTTTTCGTAGGTGGTGAAGCGCCGCTCGCAGGCGAGGCATTGGCGGCGGCGGCGAATGGAGTCACCTTCCTTGCTTTCGCGGGAGTCGATGACTTTGTCTTCGGAGTGGGCGCAGAAGGGGCACTTCATACCTTGATTTCCTTTTCGATCTTCTTGAGGGAGCCCCAGGAGAGGCCTTGGCGGGCGGCGAGGACGAGGCCGAACGGGATAACTACTACCCATGTAGCAACCCAGCAGGCAATGGCGATTCCGGTGGCTGGGGCCGCGGGGACCGCAAAAAGCTGGGAGAGTACGAGGAATCCGACGAGTTGGGCTCCACCGCCGATGCCGGGGATTTGTACGATGCTGCCGAACGAGACGAAGCCCAAATAGACAATGACATCGAGCCAGGAAAGGCTGCTTGTCTGTGGGAACGACCAGAGAATAAGCAGGCAGGCGCCCAGAATACTGCCCCATTCGAGGGCTGTGTAGAAAACGATGAGGCCGATATCGCTAGGCCGGCCGCAGGAGGCGAGTCCGGCGGCGAAGTTTTCGAGGGTTCCACCAATCTTGGCTTGCAGGGTTTCGGGGAGGAAGGCGAGCGATTCGCGGAGACGGGTGGCAAGGGTATTGCCGCCGAGAGCGGCCATGACCAGGATGACGAGGCAGGCGACGCACATTACCGCGATGAAGACGCCCCCGGTCTGGAGCACCCATTCAAGGGCGGGGCCGACGTTGCGGCCGGTGGGGTTGAACGTGGCGAGGCCGATGCCGAACAGGAGCAGGACGGCGAGCAAATCGTAGATTCGTTCGAGGAACCAGGCCGCCATTTGGGAGGAGAGGGAGACGTTTTCCGAACGGGAGATGAGGTACGGCCGGACGAGTTCGCCGGGGCGACCGAAGAGGACGATGGCAGTGAAGCCGATCATCGTATTTTCGAGAATGCGCCGGAGCGAGGAATGAGGATTCAGGGGACGTAGCATTACCTGCCACCGGAGGGCGCGGGCGACATAGCTGGCCAGGACGGTGGCGGCACCGGGGAGCATCCAGCGCCAGTCGATTTGGTTATAGACCTGGGCGAAGGCGGCCCAATTAAAGGCAGCGAGCCGCTGCCAGGAGAACCAAATGAGCAGTGGCGACAGAACCACCGCCAGGCCGAGGGCCCAGCGCCGGAATTTGGGCGAGGAGAGAAAGTTCAGCAAATCAGTCGTTACAATGAGGGTGCTTGCGCACTTCGAGCGAACTTATTATGGCAAATCCTCGTACTTGTTTACGAACTGCCCGGGAGCGGGCAATCCACAGGAGACAGGGAAGGGCGAAATGGCAGCGGCTGCTACAGTTGAGCAAGGCATTTGGGCGGCCGTCGAAGGCTTGACGCAACCACTCCGCGGGAACCATCGCTTGGACCAAAGTTTCGACCTTGATTTGCGGTTGGTGGAACGATGTCTCGCAGGGGACGAGACGGCATGGGAGGATCTTGTGAAGACGCACACGCGGCGTGTTTACGCGGTGTGCTACCGGTTCACCGGGACGGACAACGAAGCGCAGGATCTGACGCAGGACGTTTTTTTGCGGCTCTTTAAGACGCTGCGAACTTTTCGCGCGGGAGAGGGTTCGTTTACTGTGTGGCTGACGCGGATGACGCGGAACCTGTTGATCGACAACTACCGTCGGACGAAGCAGAGCCGGGTGACGGATTCGATTGAAGATCAGTTGCCGATGCTTGAAGAACGCAGCGCGGGCCACGGCGGCCGGGCCGACGGTTTGCTCGCGGGCCGGGAAGCGAGCGAGATATTGCAGGGCGCGTTGCAGAAACTGTCGCCGGAGTTGCGGGAGACGGTGATTTTGCGGGACCTGGAAGAATTGGATTATAAAGAGATTGCCGCGGTTTTGAACGTGCCCGAGGGGACGGTGAAATCGCGGCTGAACCGGGGACGGGCCGAGTTGGCCCGGCTGCTGAAGAAGTATCAGGTGGCTTTGGCATGAAGCTGAACTGCGCCGAATTCGAGATCTTGCTTTGCGACGCTGTCGATAGCCAGTTGCGAGGCGAGGCGCAGACAGCGTTTGAGGCGCACCGTGAAAGCTGCGCGTCGTGCCGGGCATATGCCGCGGAGGTTTTGGGGGCCGCCGCCTTCATGCAACGCGTGGCGACGGTGGAGCCGCCCAAAGAGCTGATTACGAAGATTCTGTACGATCTCCCCCGCGGGCCCCAGGCCTTGGCGAGGGGAGGCGCGGGCGGACTGCGGGGCTTCCTAGGCCGCTGGCTGGGCCCGGTGCTGGCGCCGAAAATGGCGATGGGTATGGCGATGACGGTATTGTCGCTTTCGATGCTGGCGAACGTATTCAAGGTACCGGTTCGGCCGTTGAGCGCCGTGGATTTGGACCCGGTGAAGATCTGGGTGAGCGTCGACGATCAAGCGCACCGGGCGTGGAACCGGGCGGTGAAATATTACGAAAACCTGCGTTTGGTGTTTGAGATCCAGAGCCGCCTACAGGAATGGACGGAGCAGGAAGAGATCGAACGGCAGAATCAAATACGGAACGGAGCGGAGAAACTTTCCGTACCTTCTAGTGACGCTAAGCCTTTGCAATAGTTATAGTTAGGGGGACATTACCATGGAACAGAACCTACCACCGCCTCAGCCGGCATTCTGCCGGATCTGCGGCAAACCACTGGAGCCGGAAGCGCAAAGAATCGCGATGGGCACTGTCTATTGCGCCGAGCATGTGCCGGCGGCCGAGACGGCCGGATCTCCGTGGACGGCACCGCTGACGGCTCCGCCCCCATATGCGACTGGTATGAATAGCAGCATCTCCCCCGGGCTGGCTTTCATCCTCGGTTTGTTGCCCGGAGTCGGCGCGATCTATAACGCGCAGTACGCCAAGGGGCTGGTACATGTGCTTGTGTTCGGCATGCTGATCAGCCTGGCGAATTCGGACAGCGTGGGAGATCTGCAGCTCCTGTTCGGGCTGCTGATTCCGACTTGGGTGATCTATCAGGCATTTGAGGCCTACCACACCGCGAGGCGACGGCAGATGGGTGAAGTGGTTGACGAGTTCTCCGGGATGGTGACGGCACGCCCGGGCCAAGGCGGATTTCCGATGGGACCGATTGTGATGATCGGGTTGGGTGTGATCTTCCTGCTGCATAATTTTGAGCTCCTGCGAATTTCGCAGTTGTTGAAGTTCTGGCCGTTGGGTTTGATTGGCGCGGGAGTATATCTGCTCTACGTGCGGTTGCAGACGCCGACGGCGCCGTTGGGTGAGGGGGTGAGGCGTGAACAATAATCTATTTGCCGCGATTCGCGGCCCAATCCTTCTGATTGCTGTGGGCGTTCTGTTTGCGATCGACCACGCGGGTGTATTTGGAATTCGGCAGTCCTGGCCGGTGCTGCTGGTGCTGGTGGGGCTGTTGAAGCTGCTGGAGCATTTGACGACGGAGCCGAAACAGCCGGCGCCGCCGATGGCAGGGCCGCCGATGGCAGGGCCTATGACAGGGGGGAACTAGGCCATGCGCCGCGCTTCGATTGTAGGGCCGATCGTACTGATCGTCGTGGGGTTGCTGTTTCTGCTGCGGAACTTTCTGCCGGGGCTGCAACTGTTGGATCTGATGAGCCAATATTGGCCGTACGGGCTGATCGCTTGGGGCACTCTGCGCTTAGTGGAAGTGCTGGTCTGGAATCAAAAGGGCCAGCTTGCAGCGCGGCAGGGCGTGTCGGGCGGCGAATGGGTGATGGTGGTCTTCATCTGTCTGGTGGGATCGAGCATCTTCTGGGGCCTCAAGCAGCGGAACGTCTGGGGCAACCGGATTTCGCTAGGTGCGTGGGAACTGATGGGCGAGGCCTTCGACTATCCGGTGAATGGGACGTTGGCGGTGGGCAAGGCGCCGCGCATCCTGATCGACAACGCGCGGGGCAACACACGGATTACAGGGGTCGACTCGGAAGAGGTGCGGGTGACCGGCACGAAGACGATCCGGGCGATGAGCCGGGAGGACGCCGAGCGGGATGACCAGAAATCGAATTTCCAGTTGGTGAGAGAGGGGGATACCATCTTCGTCCGCACCAATCTTGACCGCGTTTCGAGCGGACCGCAGATGCGGGCGAATCTGGAGATTCAGGTGCCACTGGGGTCGCGAGTGGAGGCAAAGGGCCGGTATGGGGATATTGACCTCGAGAACGTCGGCGGCGATGTCGAGATCAGCAGCGAAAACGCCGGGATTCGGTTGAATAATGTTGGTGGCAGCGTCCGGGCGGACTTGCGGCGGAGCGACATCATCCGGGCGACGAATGTGAAAGGCAATGTCGAGGTAAAGGGCCGAGGCGACGATGTGGAGATGGAGAACATCGGTGGCACGGTGTCGGTAAACGGCAGCTATTCGGGCGATTTGGCATTTCGGAAGATTGCGCGACAGTTGCGTTTTGAAGGGCCATCGACGAACCTGCGGGTAGAGAGAGTGGCGGGTTCGCTGATATTTGCAGGCGGGTCGATGACGGGGAGCGACGTAACGGGTCCTCTGGTGCTGCGAGCCAAATCGAAGGATGTTGAGTTGAGTGGGTTCACGGAATCGATCGACGTGGATGTGCAGCGGGGCGACATTACTCTGCGGCCGTCGGGGACTGGGTTTGGGAAGATGGAAGCCAAGACGAACGCGGGTGAAATTGAACTGATTCTGCCGACGGCGGCGAGGTTTGAACTGGCGGCTAAAACGCGGCGGGGGGATATCGAAAACGACTACGGCTCTCCGCTGCTGGAGAAGAAAGAAGAGCGGGGCGGGACGTTGAGTGGGAATGTGGGTGGTGGTCCGCGGCTGCAGTTGGAGACGGACCGGGGCGAGATCCGAGTGCGGAAATCGGATGACCGGTTTGTGACGAGCGACCCGCCGAAGCCGGCGGAGGCGATCCCGCCGACACCCCCGGTCCCCCCGGTTCCATTGCAACGTAGCGTGCAGTAGACTATCGTGCGATGCTACGTCGCAATTTGTTGTTTTTGACCGCGGGCGGATTGCTCGCGCAGCGGAAGACGGACCGGGGAATCGGAAAGTGGCGTTTCCTGAAAGAGGCCTCGACGTATGAATCAGGGCCTGGGCCGAAGGAGTCTCAGCGGCAGTGGGTGCAGGAGGAGGACGGGGTGAAGTTCCTCCACGATGGGACGAGTATGGCGGGCAAGCCGTTTCATACGGAGTTCAGCGCGAAGTACGACGGGAAGCAATATCCCTTCCAGGGTGGAAGCTTGTATAACTCCGTTGCCCTGTTCCTACGGAGCGCGGATCGGGTGGATCAAGTGTTTCAGCTTGACGGCAAGGTGACGGTGGAAGCGACGCGGACCATCTCGCCGGACGGCAAGCGCATGACGATTGACTCGCGCGGTTCGCTGCCATCGGGCAAGAAGTTTCAGAACCTGCTGATCTACGAGCGGGTTGAGTAGTTCCCCAATCCGCTACCGTTTGGGATCGGGTGGGGCGGGTCGGATTTCGTTGGCTCGGAAGGGCTCGACCGGATCGGTCTTGGCTGGATCAATGCCTGCGGGACAACGCACGGTATTGGCTGGGGCGCGTATTACGCTGTCGGAATCCGCCCCCCAGCCGGTGGCGCGGCTTCTGGTTCGGTCGAGAGGTGGGCTTGGTTGGATCCGTCTTCGCTGGTCGATGCGTGGGGGAGGACGTGAGGCACTGGCTGGGGCCCGGATCGCAATTGCCGAATCGCTGCCGTCCGAGCGGGTGGTGCGCCTGTGGTTTCGCTGGATCGGCAGGCCTTAACCGGATCGGTCTTCGCTTGTCAATGCGTGGGGGAGGACGCGAGGCACTGGCTGGGGCCCGGATCGAAATTGCCGAATTGCTGCCGTCCGAGCGGGTGGTGCGGTTTGGGTTCGGACGATAGGTGGACGTAGGATCGGTCTTCGCTGATCAATGCCTGCGGGACGGCGCGAGGCACTGGGTGGGGCGGATTCTGGTTCGGTCGATAGGCGGGCTTGGTTGGATCGGTCTTCGTTGGAGCAATGACTGGCGAGCAGCGGCGGCGCGAGGGGACAATGGCGGAGCCTGACTGAGAGTTCCAGAATCCGCCGCTGTCCGGATTGATGAGTCGCTACGGCTTCGTCGGATCGACCGGGGGTTTGGCCGGATCGGCCTTCGCGGGGTCAGTCTTTGCCGGATCAACGACGGGCGGCCGACGGCGGCGCGGGGCCCGGGGTACCGGCTTGGCGCTGGCTAAAGTCGTCATAGTTTCGAGAACGGCGGCCTTCTGTGCGGGATCGAGTCGCAGTAGATGATGCTGCCCGGAACCGGCCTTCCAGACGATCGTGTTCTTCGGCGAAAGCGTGGCCACGCCAGCAGGAGATAGAGTGAAGAAGCCTTCGGGCCTCACTGCATATAACACCGCGGCTACGGCAGCCGTGGTGGCGTCATATGGCATCGGCTGCGCCGCGCGATAGGCGTCGGCGATGGGATGCACTTCCGACCAGGCGAAATTGGCTTCAATCGCGGAGGCTGGAAACTTCACAGCCGCGCCGAGTTCAGGCGTCGCAAAATAAATGGGCGTCGGCCATTCGGCCAGAAGCTTTTGGGCGGCCGCCGGGTCGATGCCGAGACGATCCGGCGCCCAGACAAGCGCCTTGCTCTTCTGCTTGATCAGCTCCTTGACACCGACCAACCGAAGGACGCCAGCCAAGTTCGTGGCGGGACCAGCGAGCACCACAATGCAATTTTGATCGTGCTGGGCCGTGTGAGCGTTGCGGATGACCGCATGCACGTCGGCGGTATCGTTCAACTGCACCATCCCGTGGTTGTAGACCGTATTACCTTCGGGGGTCTTCCGGCCCAGCACCGCTTTCAGAATCGGTGTTTCGTCCGGAGACTTGCCAGCAATGGACATGCCTACCGGCAATCCACGGCCGACAGAGTCGAAATTGGTGCTCACTGTACCGGCGTAAAACCGGGAGATGACCTCCGCCAGAGCCGCGCCGGAGAGGCAATGCTTCGAAACCGTGGTGGCCACGACGCGGCACTCGTTCTTGCCGTCCATTCCGTAGAGGACGGCCATGGCGAGCACGGCGTCAATGGCATTCCCAAGGTCGGCGTCAAAAAGTACGCCCAGAGGGGGTATGACCGCGCCGATGGCTTGCATGGGCTTAGCTCAGGTTCAATCCGTCGAGAGGTCCAGTGGAGTCGCCGAAGTGTTCGACGGGCACACCCATGCGGTCCATCATGGTGAGATACATATTCGAGATCGGGGTCTCTTTCCGGTAGACGATGCGGCGGCCGGTCTTAAACGAGTTGCCGCCCTTGCCGAACATCAACGTGGGCAGGTCTTCGTGGTTGTGCCGGTTGCCATCGGCGAGGCCGGCGCCGTAGACGATCATGGAGTTATCAAGGATGTTAGAATCGCCTTCCTTCGAAGCCTTCAACTTCTCGAGCCAGCCGGCGAACTGCTTCACGTGATAGGTATTGATCTGGGCGACTTTTTCCATCGACGCGGGATTGAATCTGTGATGCGTGAGCGGGTGGTGGCCGTCGGAGATGCCGATTTCCCGGTAGGAACGCGAGGTGCCTTCGCGGGTGACCAGAAACGTAACAACGCGCGTCATGTCGGACTGGAAGGCAACCGTGATCATGTCCGTCATGAGCTTGAAGTGCTCGGCGAAGTCGGCCGGGATGCCGTAGGGCTTATCCATCCCGGGATTGATCTGGGAGTTGTCGTTCTCAGCCTTTTCGAGTTGCTTTTCGATGGCGCGAATGGAGGAGAGATACTCGTCGAGCTTGCGACGATCGGTGGGGCCGAGGTTGGACTGGAGCTTGCGCGTGTCGTCCGTCACGAAGTCGATGATGCTGCGGCGGAATTTACCTTGACGTGCCCGGGCTTCGGGGCTGAGAATTTGGCCGGTGCCAAACAGTCGCTCAAAGAGGGCGCGGGGGTTCAGGATGGGAGGCATCGGCTGAGTCTCACTCCGCCACGACAGGTTGTTCGTGTACGCGCAGGAGTAGCCGGAGTCGCAGTCGCCGGCCTGGCGACCGTCTTCGAGGCCCACTTCAAGCGAGGCGAAACGGGTGCCGCTGCCGACCTTGTTTGCAACGATCTGGTCGCATGTGATGCCGGCTTTGATGTCGACGGCGGTCTTGCGGGGCTGGATGCCGCTGAGGTAGCCGCCACAGCAACGGCCGTGGTCGCCGGGGCCGTCAAGAAGGGCGCGGCCGCCATTGTGGGTGAGGTTGCCGAGATGCAGCATCTCGCTCTGGAAGCCTTCGAGGGGCTTCAACAGGCGTGGCAGAGCGCCGATGGGACCTTCGGGCACGTTCCACATCTTGTGGTCGATGATCCCGTTCGGGACGTAGACAAAGGCCATGCGGACTGGCGCTTTGCCGGGAAGCTGGCTCGACGCCATAGCCGGAGCCATGGCGTCCATCGCCGGAATGGCGATGGCGGCGCCGAGGCCACGGAGAAAAGTGCGACGGGGAAGAGCTTTACGGGTGATCATCATCGGTTGGCTACCTGTGGGCTGGAATTTTCACGGGGTGTTTCGCCGCGCCGCATTTGGAACGGCAGGCTCTGCACAATTTCTTTCACGAGCGCCTGGAACGGGTAATTGGAGGGCGCCAGAGATTTGGTGATCGTTTCGATGGTTCTCCGATCATATCGCTCCAGGCCACGGCCGAGGGCGTAGGTGAGCATCTTTTCGGTGACGCATCGAGCGAAGTCAGGAAGTTCGGACTGGAGAACGACGCGCATTTCCGACGGGGTCTGGAAGGATTTGCCATTAGGCATAACACCAGAGGTATCGAGGTCGAATTTGCCGTCCTTACTGCGCCACGTGCCAATGCCGTCGTAGTTCTCAAGCCCAAACCCGAGAACGTCCATACGGTTGTGACAGGAAGCGCAAGTAGGATTCGTGCGGTGCTTTTCCATCTGCTGGCGGAGAGAGCCGGCCGTAGCCACTTTCTCCTCGTCGAGAGCAGGTACATCGGGGGGCGGGGCCGGAGGCGGTGCGCCGAGGATGTTCTGCAAAATATACTTGCCGCGGATGACGGGAGAGGTCCGCGTGGGGTAGCTCGAAACGGTGAGCACGCTGGCGTGGGACAGGATACCGCCACGCTGCGGGTTGGTCAGTTCCACCCGGCGGAACTCGTTGCCGGTGACTCCCTCGATTCCGTAGTGCTTTGCGAGGGTCTCGTTGAGATACGTGAATTTGGCATCGATGAACTCGGCCATTGGGCGGTTCTCGGTGAGCATCGCCTGGAAGAAGAGCCGGGTTTCGGTCTTCATGGCGTCGCGGAGGTCCGCGTTCCAGGCTGGGAACTTGACGGGGTCCGGCTTGACGCTATCGAGGTTGCGAATTTCGAGCCACTGGCCGGCGAAGTTTTCGGCGAAGGCCGAAGCCTTGGGATCGGCAAGCATCCGCTGGATCTGGCCGTCGAGCGCCGGGCTAAGCTTGCCCGACTCGGCGAGACCGAGCAACTGCTCGTCAGGCATAGAGCTCCAGAGGAAGTAGCTGAGCCGGGAAGCGAGTTCGAGGTCGGTGACCTTGCGGGCCTCAGTGGGATCGGAGTCACGCTCCATGCGGAAGAGGAAGTGCGGCGAGACGAGAACGGCCTGGATGGCGAGTTGGAGGCCCTGTTCCGTGGAGAGCCCTTCCTGCTTAGCGATGCCAACGAAGCCGGCGAGCTTGGCAACTTCGTCCTTTGTTACGGGGCGGCGATAGGCGCGGCGGGCGAGATTCGACAGTATCGTTTCGATGCAGGCGTCGCCGGACTTGGGGTCACACGTCAAAAGCTTCTGGCGGCTCGGGCGTTCGGTCTTCTCCGGAAACGGTCCGATGAAGAGGATCGATTCAATCCACTTGTTCTTCTTGTTGCTAAAGGCCTCTTTCTCGGTGAGGTCCTTGACGAAAGGATCGTCGATGAAGCCAACCCGGAAGACGTGATCGCCTTCGGGAAGGGAGAGGCGCATCTCCTCTTCCGAGTAGGGGTTGAAGTAGACGAGCTTCGATGGCTTCGTTTCGGCCATCAGAGTTTGGAGAAGTTTTCCGTCCATCCACAGGCCAAGCTTGACCGGGGCAGCTTCTGGGCCACGCTCGCCGGGAAGGCCGAAGCGGATGGTGTATTCACCTTCAAAGTCGACGCGATGAGAGGCTTCGATGGTGCTGCGGTCGATGCGGCGAATGGCCTTGTCGCGGTTGTGATAGAGCTTTTCGACGGGCTTGGGCAGCGGGTCGGCACCGACGGCGCGAGCCGCGATGCGTTCGGCGGCGTTGAGGTATTTCTCCATCAGGATTGGAGAGATGGTGAGCACGTCGCCGATGTTGTCGAAGCCGTAGCCGGAGTCGTCGGTGGGGAAGTCGCGGTCGGCCCGGAAATCGACGCTGAGCAGGTCCCGGATGGTGTTCGTGTATTCGTTCCGGTTCAGGCGACGGGCGGTCACGCGGCCAGGAT
>JBBQRA010000071.1:0-24757 GCA_038215275.1 Bryobacterales bacterium
CGAAGAGAAAATTCTTGATGAGGGTGGAAAGCGAGACCATCGGCGCGAGGCGCTCGACGACAGCTTTCTTGCGAGCGGCGCCGACGGCCGGCGAAGTGAGAATATTGCGAAGATCGGCCGAATCCTGTTGCAGCGATTGGAACAGGCGGAGTTGGGCCAGAGCGAGATCCGGGGTGAGCGCCGGAGAGGGGCTCATGAGGATGTCCACCAAGGCGCGGGCGTAGCGGGAGGCGACGGCGAGGGACATAGGCCTAGTTGTTCAATCCTTTCAGGAAGCCGTTAATGAGACCAGCGTCGACCTGAGGATTGAGCCGAACGCGGAGTTGGCTTTCGGCCGTTTCGAGCGCCAGTTTCGCCGCGAATTGGCGAAGTTCGGCTTGTGCCTGCTTGGTGGCGGCTTCGATTTCCACCGTCGTATGCTGGCGCATCTTGACGATGGCCTCTTCGCCTTCCTTTCGCACACGGGCCTCTTCGGCAGCCATTTCGACGGCGGCGTTCGAGCGGATGGAGGAGATCTCGCCTTCAAGATTCTTCAGGCGCGTCTCGATGGCGGCAACCTTGGCGTCGGACTCTTTCTGCGTGGCGGCCGCTTCGGCCAAACCTTTCTCGATGTTGGAGGCGCGGCGGACGAAGAATGGGGGCGCCATCTTGCTGATCAGGTAGCCGAGCCCGATGACGAGCAGGACAAAGTTCGCGATTTTCCACTTCAGCATCGGATCGCCTTCGGCGTGTTCGGTGCCATGCTCAGAAGCGGCGGCTTGGCTCTCGGGGGCGCTATGCTCCTGGGCGACGAGGAGGGCTGCTGACAAGACGAAGCCAATCAAGAAGCTGGGGAGAAGACGGCGGCCCATATTAAGCAGCCCTCCCGAGGATGCTGGCGGTAATGGCTTCAGCGATGGCTTCCGTTTCGGCGAGGAGGCCTTGGCGGGCGGAGGCCACTTGGGCCACCACGTCAGCTTTGGCTTCGGCCAGCTTGGTTTCAGAGGCTTTTCGCTCTTCGCCGAAGCGGGCGGACATCTCTTCGGCGAGCCCTTTGCGTTTCTCTTCGTTCAACTTATAGATTTCCGACCGCGCTTTGGTGATGGCGGCTTCGTACTCGGCGGCCTTTTGCTCGGCTCGAGTTACAGCTTCGGCAGCTTTCTTCCGGGCGCCGACCGTCGCGTCGTAGCGCTCCTTCAGCAGCTTTTCCATGGGTAGGAAGAAAGTGCTCTTCAGGAAGAAATGGAGGAGGAGGACCAGAAAGAAGGTCGGTAATCCCCGGAGGATGATGTTGTAGAGCGCGTCTAACGTGGCGTCCATGCGAGAAGGCTACCTTACACAGTAACATACATCTCGACCCTAAGCAGACCTGGAATTCCTGTTTAACCGGAATTCATGCGGAAGAGTCGGTTATGATAGAAGTTCTTTAATGACATTGCCTTCGACGTCCGTCAGGCGGAAGTCGCGGCCGCCGTAGCGGTAGGTGAGCTTGGTGTGGTCCAGGCCGAGTTGGTGGAGCATGGTGGCTTGGAGGTCGTGGGGGTGGATAGGCTTCTCAACCGCCTTGAAGCCGAAGTCGTCGGTGGCGCCGTAGACGCTGCCGCCTTTGAAGCCGCCGCCGGCGACGATCATCGAATAGCCGTGGTTGTTATGGTCGCGACCGTTCTGGACGTTGACGAGGCCGGAGACCTCCATGGAGGGGGTTCGACCGAACTCGCCGCCGACGAGGACAATGGTGTCCTTGAGCATGTCCCTGGCCTTGAGGTCTTCCATGAGGGAGCCGATGGCGGGGTCGGCTTCGTTGGCGAGTCTGCGATGGAGGGTGATGTCGTCGTGGTTGTCCCAGGGTTGGGAGTTCCCATGATAGATCTGGACCATGCGGACGCCCTTTTCGGCGAGGCGGAGGGCGGTGAGGCAGCCGCGGCCGACGGGGGTATCGCCGTAGCGGGAGCGGACGGCTTCGGGTTCCTTGGTGATGTCGAAGACTTCGGGCGCTTCGCTTTGCATGCGGTAGGCGACTTCCATGGATTCGACGCCAGTTTCAAAGTGGGGGTCGTGGATCTGATTGAGCTTGCCGAGGAGGTCCATTTGGCGGCGCTGTTCGGCGGGGCCGCGTTGCGGGGTGATGTAGGGGATGAGCTTGCGGACGTCCTTCTCTTTGGTTTCGATGTGGACGCCCTGGTGGACGGCGGGGAGGAAGGCGGAGGTCCAAAGTTGGGAGCCGATGACGGGGACGCCGGGGCAGAGAACGACGAAGCTGGGCAGATTGTTGTTCATGGACCCGAGGCCGTAGGAGAGCCAGGATCCCATGGATGGGCGGCCGGGGAGGGGCACGCCGCAGTTCATGATGAGGAGGGACGGTTCGTGGTTGGGGCGCTCGGTGTGGAGCGAGCGGATGACGCAGAAATCGTCGATGTGGGAGGCGATGCGGGGGAAGATTTCCGAGACTTCGATGCCGGATTGACCGCTGCGTTTGAATTCGAAGGGCGAGCCGAGGAGGGCTCCGGTTTTGCGCTCCGTTTTGAGATTGACGCCGGAGGGCATGGGCTTGCCGTGGTACTTCTGCAGGAGGGGCTTGGGGTCAAATGTGTCGACCTGGGAGGGACCTCCGTTCAGGAAGATGAAGATGACGCGTTTGGCTTTCGGGGCGAAGTGGGGCTGCGGGACGGTGGCGGCGAGTCCGCAGCCGCCGAAGCCGATGGAGAGGGTAGAGAGTAGTTGGCGGCGGGTCATTTTCGTTACTCGATGTAAAGGAATTCGTTGGAGCTGAGGAGGACCTGGACGAACTCGGACCACTGGCCGTTCTGGGCGAGGTAGTCCTTGGCGAGTTGGAGTTCGGGCTTGGTGGGGACGCGGGCGAAGAGGCGGCGGTAGGCATCGGAGGGGTCGGGGCCTTTGATCGCTTCGGCGGCCTTGAGCATAAGAGGGCTGTTCATGAGAAAGAGCCGCTGCAGAGGGACATTGGTTTCAATGCGGCGTTCGGAGGTGTTGTTCGGATTGGGGAAATCGAACAGGTTCAACATAGTGTCGGTGTGGCGGCGGGAGACGTAGCCGTAGACGGTGCGGCGGACGTTGGCGGGGTCATCGAGGGGCGTGGCTTTGCCGCCGGCGGTGAGGTCGAGTTGGCCGGACACGGAGAGTACGGAGTCGCGAATGGCCTCGGCGTCGAGTCTGCGCTTGGGGAACCGCCAGTAGAGACGGTTCTCGGCGTCGACCTTTTCAGAGGCAGCGACGGGCGCGGAGGAGAGGCGGTAGGTCTCCGACAGCATGATTTCGCGGTGGAGGCTTTTGATGCTCCATTTGTTTTCGACGAAGCGAGCGGCGAGGTAGTCGAGGAGTTCGGGGTGGGAGGGGCGTTCGCCGAGGATGCCGAAATTGGAGGACGTGCGGACGATGCCTTCGTTGAAGTGGCCCTGCCAGATACGGTTGACCATGACGCGAGCGGTGAGGGGATTGTCCGGAGAGGCGACGCGCTCGGCAAGTTCGAGGCGGCCGGAACCTTTCGAGAAGAGTTCGGGCTGGTTTGGCTTTGACAGAATGGCGAGCCAACCTCGGGGGGCTTCGTCGCCGAGCGTGGCGCGGTTACCGCGGAGGTGCACCTTTTCATTGCGCGGCTTTTCGATGTCGGCGATGGCGTGGAGGAACGGGTAGCGGTCGGGTCGGGCCTTCTCGGCTACGGTGATGATCTGGCGGAGGAAATCGAGGTGTTCGCGGTAAGGGCCCTGGAGCCATCGGTCAATCTTGCCGTCGCCGTAGAAGAAGACGCCGCGGGCGCCGAAGAATTCGCGGTACAGGTAGAAGTCGTTCTTTGAGAGGGAGAGAAGGTCGGCGGAGGCGAGGTCGCGGCGGGCGTTGGAGCCGCCGAGGCGGATGAGATTCTTTTCGTCGATGGCGCGTTTCTCGCGGAGGACGGCGACGAGGACGTTGCGGAACTCGGTGGGGTTCTCGGTTTGGACTTGGGGGGCTTCGCGGTCCTTGCGGGCGAGATACGCTTTCAGACGATCAACGGTTTCGCCGTCGAGAGCGTCGAGCTTGCCTTTGCCGATGGCGGCTAGCAGGTAGAGGTCGGCTCTGGCGGAGAGGAAGTCCATTACTTGTTCGGACTGCTTCTTGACGAAGTCATCCCGGTCGGCTTTGGCGCGTTGGAGGGCCTTGTCGGCGGTCTCGTAGGCCTTGACGGCGGCTGAGCCGGCGAGGGGGTGCTCCTTGTACTGGGAACTGTTGAAGATGCCTAGGAGGGAGTAGTAGTCCTTAGTGGGGATGGGATCGAACTTGTGGTCGTGGCATTGGGCGCAGGCGACGGTGAGGCCGAGGAAGCCCCGGGTGGTGACGTCGACGCGGTCATCCTGGAACTCGGGGTTGAGGCCGTAGAGGCCGAGGGCGGGGAGGAGATCGGGCTCATTCAGATGGTCGGCGGCGAGTTGGGCTTTGACGAAGGTGTCGTAGGGTAGGTCTTTGTTGAAGGCCTGAATCACCCAGTCGCGGTAGCGGAAGGCGTTGGGCTGGGGCTCGTCCATGGTGGAGTTGAGCTTGTCGTCGGAGTAGCGGGCGACGTCGAGCCAGTGGCGGCCCCAGCGTTCGCCGTAACGGGGGGAGGCGAGGAGGCGGTCGATGACGGTGGCCCAGGCGTTGGGGGATTTGTCGTTGAGGAAGGCTTCGGTCTCTTCGTAGGTGGGCGGTAGGCCGGTGAGGTCGAGGGTGGCGCGGCGGAGAAGGACGCGCTTCGAAGCAGGGGGCGCGGGGGTGATCCCTTTGGCCTTCCAGGCGGCTTGGAGGAGAGAGTCGATGTTGCCGGCGGGTTTGCGTACGGGTTGGAAGGCCCAGTAGGCGCGCTGTTCGGGGCGGATGACGTAGTCCTTCGATTTGGAGACGGGGGCGGGGGAAGCAGGCCAGACTGCGCCGTCGCGGATCCACGTTTCGAGGGCGGCGATTTCGGAATCTTTAAGCTTGCCGCCGGCGGGCGGCATTTCGCCGGAGCGGACGCGCGTGAGAAGTAGGCTTTCGTTGGGCTTGCCGGGGACGACAACTTTGGCGAGCGAGGCCTGCGAGACCATTTCGAGGCCACCGAGTTTGGTTTGCGTGTGGCAGGAGAAGCATCGCTCGGCAAGCACCGGGCGAACTTTGGTTTCGAAGAATTCAGAATTGCCTTCGGCGGCGTGGAGGCACGCGCAGGCCCAGGCAGCTATGGCCAGCCGTCTCATACCGGGACTATATCATTCGGCGCTATACTTTTCCTCCGTATGGTGGAAACGGATCAAGAGCTAGAGGCGCACCGGACTGCGTTGACTGGGCATTGCTATCGGATGTTGGGATCGATTGCCGATGCTGACGATGCGGTGCAAGAGACTATGCTGCGGGCTTGGCGGGGACGTGAAGGTTTTGACGGCAGGGCGGCGTTGCGGACGTGGCTCTACCGGATTGCGACGAACGTCTGTCTGGACGAAATCGAAAGCCGGGGGCGGCGGGCGCGGCCCATGGAAGAAGGGCCGGCGGGGACGACGGCGGGTCCGCTGGTGAAATTGCCGCGAACGCATTGGCTCGAACCGGTGCCGGATGCGTTGGCGATTCCGTCGGATGAGAACCCGGCGAAGCAGCTCGTACTACGGGAGAGTATTCGCTTAGCGTTTGTTTCGGCGCTGCAGCATCTCCCTCCGCGGCAGCGGGCGGTGTTGCTTTTGGTGGAGGTGCTGGACTGGGCAGCGGCCGAGGTGGCCGAGGGATTGGAGATGACCGTGGCGGCGGTGAACAGCGCGCTGCACTGGGCGCGGGCGACGTTGGCCGGGCGACGGGGCTTGGTGCCCAGGGGAGCATTGACGGCGGAGCAGGGGCAGATGTTGGAGCGGTATGTGTCGGCGTTTGAGCGGTACGACGTGGATGGGCTGGTCGCGCTGTTGCGGGAGGATTCGACGTTCTCGATGCCGCCTTATTCGCTCTGGCTGCAAGGGCCGGCGCCGGTGCGGGATTGGCTGCTGGGCCATGGGGCGGGGTGCCGGGGATCGAGGCTGCTGCCGGTGGCGGCGTGCGGGTCTCCGGCGTTTGCGCAGTACCGGGCGGCGGAAGGCGGAGGGCATACGCCGTGGGCGCTGGTGGTGTTGGAACTGGACGGGGACCGGATTGGGGGGTGGAATTCGTTCCTCGATACAGAGACACTATTCCCGTTGTTTGGCCTGCCAAGTTTTATTCCAGCCGACCGATGAGTTTCCGCAGAGGAGCCCGTCTATTCCTGTGTAACCCCGCAACAAGCGGGCCAAGAGAGGAATGAGATGGTTGCAAAATTGAATCCGTATTTGAGCTTCAACGGGCAGGCCGCGCAGGCGCTGGCTTTCTACAAGGACTCGTTGAAGGGAGAGGTGGCCGATCAGCGATACTGGCGCGATATGCCAGGAGCGGAGGCGGCGGCGGGGACCGGCGATCTGGTGATGCACTCCGAACTGAAGCTGGGCGGCGGTTTAGTGATGATGAGCGATGCGGGCCCAGGGTGCCCGGGGCCGGACCGGGGCGGCAACGCTAGCATCTGCCTGCACTATGAGGACCTGCCGGCGATGGAAGCGGCGTTTGCCAAGATGGGCGACGGCGGCAAAGTGGACTGCCCGTTGGGCGATGCCTTCTGGGGGGCGCGGTTCGGGGCTTTGACGGACCAGTTCGGCGTGAGCTGGTTGTTTCATGGCCCGATGCCAAAGGGGGAGTAATGGCTTACCGGGAAGCGACAATCTGGATCAACTTGGCGGTGAAGGACCTGGAGCGGGCGAAGTCGTTCTTTGCCGCGCTGGGGTTTGGCTTCAACCGGAAATACACCGATGCGAAGGCGGCCTGCATGGTTCTGAACGAGCAGGCCCGGGTGATGTTGTTGCGGGAGGAGTTCTTCGCCGGATTCACGAAGCGGAGGCCGTGCGATATGGCCACGCACACCGAGGCGCTGCTGGCGATTTCGTGCGGCAGCCGGGAAGAGGTGGACACTCTGGTGAACCTCGCTTTGGCGGCGGGAGGCACCGCGTGCATGGACCCGGTGGACCATGGCTTTATGTACGGTTGGACCTTCTATGACCTGGACGGACATCATTGGGAGGTGTTCTCGATGGCTGAGGGCGGACCCGAATAATGGCAATGCGGAAGGGGAGTTCTCCGGCCGCGGTGGATGAGTATCTCGACAGTGCCGCAGCCCGCCCGCGGTACGCTCGCGAAGGTGCGCGCGGTGATTCTCAATCGGTGCTGCCGGAGGGCGCCACGGAAGCGATCAGATATGAGATTCCGAGCTATAGGTACAAGGGGATGCTGGTTGGATTTTTGGGCTTTCGAGGATTGCTCAGAACGAAGGTTAGGCAGGATGTCCGGGGGAGGCAGAGACCCATGTTGTCGAGACGCGTCGCGCCGAAGTTTGCGTTGGCTGCGGCAGCGTGAGTTGGCGAGGTTAGGGGCAAGGGCGCTGTCCCGTTGAAACGGGCGAAGTAGAGAGGGAACGCTGCGTGCGATAAGATTCGCAGAATGTTTCGATTTCTCAGCGTTGCGTTTCTGACCGGCATGATGATGGCCACGGCCCAGGAGCCACCCGCCACTCCTCCGCGGCCGGCCCGCCCGCCACGGCCGGCGCCGCCGACGCGAGACCCGAATACGCCGGGGTACGTGAAGGCCAAAGAACTGCCCGATGGCGCCGTGCCGCCGGTGAACAAGAACGGCAACTTCATCATTGGTCCGACGCATCCCGCGGCTCCGGAGATGACGGTGCAGGCAGGCGTGCCTCAAGGCGAGGTCTGCGAGTTTACGATGGCATCGACCGATAGCAAGTTCTATCCTGGGATCGCGCGGGAGCCGGGGACGTTCGGCCGGCCAGATCCGGCCAACCCAGGGCGGTTGCTTGTGCAGAGCAATCCGGCGCCGTATACGCGAAAAGTGGCCGTCTATGTGCCGAAACAGTATGTGGCGGGCAAGGCGGCTCCGTTCATCGTAGGTGCGGACGGTCCGGACAGATCGCTCTTCATTGCGCTTGACAACCTGATTCACCAGAAGCGGGTGCCGGTGATGGTTGCGATCTCGATTGGCAACGGCAGCGGCGATGCGCAGGGGAGCCAGCGCGGTTTGGAGTACGACACGATGTCCGGCAAGTATGCCGAGTTTGTCGAAGCCGAGGTACTGCCGCTCGTCGAACAGAAGTGCAATGTGAAGCTGACCAAGGACCCGAATGGACGCGCGACTATGGGCGGCAGTTCTGGCGGTTCGGCTGCGTTGATTATGGCCTGGTATCACCCGGAGTGGTATCGGCGGGTGTTGACCTATTCCGGCACGTATGTGAATCAGCAGTGGCCGTACAACCCGGAAACGCCGCGCGGCGCTTGGGAGTTCCATGCCACGCTGATTCCGAACAGTCCGCGGAAGCCGCTCCGTCTATGGCTCGAGATCAGCGACCGGGACAACCTGAGCCGGGGCGACGACTACCATGACTGGGTATTGGCCAATGAAAATATGGCCAAGGTGCTGGCGGCGAAGAAGTACCCCTACCAGTTCGTATTCGCGCGGAACGCCGGGCATACGGACCGGACGGTGAAGGCGCAGACGTTGCCGGCGGCGCTCGAATATATTTGGCAGGGCTACCCGCGGTAGCCATGCGCTTTTCTACAGGTCGGCGAGGCGCGTATCGGCGTCGCCGAAGCGATCGAGCTTCACGCCGACTCGATCCATCAATGACAGATAAAGGCTGCAGAGCTTGCGGTTGTCGTCGCCAGCCTTGAGGTAGTTCAGCGAACGTCCGGTTTTGAGGGTGCCGCCGAGGCCGCCCGCGAGGACGAGAGGCAGCCGCGAGTTGTCATGCTTGCGGCCGGACCAGAGGTTGTTGATGAACATGAGGCAGGAGTTGTCGAGCACGGTGCCTTCGCCTTCCGGCATGGCGTCGAGCTTGCCGGCGAGGTAAGCCAGTTGGCTGAGATGGAAGCGGGAGATGCGCTCGTAGCCGTCCGAAAGATTGTTGTGGGAGGCAGCGTGGTGGCCCTCCTTCACCTGCAGGAACGGGTAGTAAAGCGCCGAGAGGTCGCGGGCCAGAAGTAGGGTGGCGACGCGGGTCTTATCCGTCTGGAAGGCGATGGCGACAAGGTCGCACATCAGGCGGGCGTGCTCGCGAAGATCTTCGGGCAGGCCGTTGGCTGGGCGGTCCATGGTCCAGGCAGGCCGGTTCTTGCCCTTGGCCGCGTCGTCGGCAATGTTCTTGTTTTCGCGGGTACGTTCGATGCGGCGCTCGACTTCGCGGAGGCTCGTCATGTACTCGTCGAGCTTCGCCTTGTCGGTGGCGCTGATCTTGGTTGTGAGGGACGTGGCGCGGTCCTTAACGCGGTCGAGGATGCTGAGATTGCGGAGGCTGCCGCGGTTCTCGAACAGGCTGTCCCACGCGAGCGAAGGATAGACTTCGTTGGGCACGGGCGAATCGGAGCTTTGCCAGGAGATGTGCGAACTGTAGGCCATCGAGAAGTTGGTCTCGTGGTAGCCGGTCATCGGCTGTTCGCAGGCGAGGACGAGGCTTTGCTGCGCGGTGTCCTGACCGATGTGATTGGCGATCATCTGGTCGATCGTCGTACCGGCGTGGATAATGGGTCCGCGGTGGATGACCGCGCCGGAGAGCAGGCTGCCCGTTTGCGCCGGGTGAATGCCCTGGCCTGTGGCCATCTTCAGGTAGAGGCCGTCGATGACGTTGATCTTGTGCTTCAGCGGTTCAAGCACGGAAAGCGTGCGGCTGAGCTTCATGTCAACGCCGTTGCCTTCGGAGCTCCAATGATCCTCATTGACGCCATTGCCCATGAACAGGACGCCGAAGCGTTTCGGGAACACCGTGGTTTCGGGCTTGGCGTCGAAGGCCTGCAGCGATTCGAGCCACGGCAGCGCCATGGTGACGCCCGCGCCGCGCAGCACCGCGCGCCGGGCAATTCGGGTGGATTTCGGTTGTTCAGAACTGGGCATCTTAACTGGCTCCACGTTTGGTGAGGACCTGCGGGCTTGCAAGTATCGTATCAATCAGCGTACCGAAACGGTTGCCGTTGGCAGCCAGGCGGGCGCGCATTTGTTCGACGGTGATTTCGTCCGAAAGCTGGAGCGAACGCCCCAAGGCGTAGGCGAGCAGCTTGCGGCAGAGGTTGTCCTGGAAGTCGTTTTCGCGCTTGGCGCGAATGTAGCTTTGGACGCCTTCGAGGCCTTCGCGCTGGCTGCCATCGGGGAAGGATGCCTGGATATCCACCGGGCGGCCGGCCAGATCCTTTTCGCGTTTTTCTCCGACAGGGCCGTAGCCTTCAAAGGCGAGGCCAAGCGAATCGAAGCGGGCGTGGCATCCGGCGCAGCTTGGGTTTTCGCGATGCTTGGCGAGCATTTCGCGGAGCGGCAGGTCGGCCTTGGCTTCGTCCTCCGGCAGTTCCGGGACGGAGGCGGGGGGCGGCGGGATCATCTCGCCGAGGACGCGCTTGGCGACCCAGTACCCACGCTTGACGGGGCTGGTGCGCAGGCCCGGGGCATTCTGCGTAAGAAAGACGGACATGGGCAGCAGACCGCCGCGGCCGTAGCGGCTGGCATCGTCAATGCGCATCCACTGTGCTGCTTTGCCTTCCACTTCGGGCATGCCGTAGTGCTTGGCGAGGACCGCATTGACGAAGGTGTGCTTGCCGTAAAGCAGGTCGAGGGTGGGGCGATTCTGCTGCATCACGTCGCTGAGGAAACGAACGGGTTCTTCAAACATGGCTTGGCGCAAATCGTTATCGAAGGCCGGGAAACGCTGGCGGTCGACCGCGTTGTGCTCTTCAAAGCGGCGGAAGCCGAGCCAGTGGCCGGCGAATTCGGTGGCGAAGCGCGTGGCGCGTTTGTCCTTGAGCATGCGGCGGGCTTGGGCCGTTAGCATGCCCGGTTGCCGGAGTTGACCGGCGGAGGCCACGCGGAGGAGTTCCTCGTCCGGCACGCTGGACCAGAGGAAGAAGCTGAGGCGGCTGGCGAGGGCGAGGTCGGTTAGGGGTTGGGCTTTTGAAACGCGGCCGGGGGTGAGATCGATGCGGTAACTGAAATCGGGCGACATGAGGATGCCGACGACGGAGTCTCGGATGGCCTCTTCATGGGTGAGGCCGCTCTTGTCGCGCATCTGGCGATAGTACGCGAGGATGTCGGTCTTTTCAGCCGGGGTGAGAGGCCGGCGATAAGCTTTGCGCGCGAAATCGACCAAGGCGTTGAGATGGCGCGGCTCGGAGTCGGCGCGCGACTTTTCGACAGCGCGGATGGCGGCGTTGACGAAGGCGTAGTGTGCGGGAATGGCTTGCAGGGCCACCCGGCTGTTGGAATCGTCTGAGCGCGCCTTGTCCATGTACTTCTCCTGAAGTGCCATAAGGATGGACTCGTGGGTGACGGGACGGTCGAGCGGGCGCTCGCTGCCGGACTCGCGGCCGTTGCCGAGGATTTCGCCGCTTTGATTAAAGTAGTACTGGGTGTAGGTGCGGATGCTGTGGTCGGCGATGAAGTCGAACTCCTGCCAGAGCTTTTCGAGTTCGGCCGTTTGCTTGGCGTCGAGGATGAGTTCGCGGAGTGGCTGATCGTCTCGGAAGTAGCCCATCACGTTGTGGAAGCCGGCGCTGAGGAGGCGGCCAGTGTCCTGCGTGAGGTCCGGGAAGAAGCGGCCGCGTTCGCTGATGTAGAACGCGTCAGGGAAGAGGTTGGCGAAGCGGGCGAAAGCGGCTTCATATTGCGGCCGCTGGCCGGCGGGGACGCGAAGCGGCTCCTGGTCTTCGAGCCGGGAGGTGACCATTTTGGCCGCGGCTTGGCGGGCGACGACGTCGGAGTTGCCGCGGACGAAAAACTGGCCGCGCTTGGGCGCCTCCGGGATCTCTGGCAGGGGCTTGCCGTCTTCGAGCAGGGCGTCGCGATCAAAGTCGCGGCGGTTGCGCGCGAATTGATTCAGCTTCCAGTTCATCAGCGGCTGCGAGGTGGCGCTGAGGCCTTGGACGAGGGGGCTGGAATAGTGCTTCGCGGTGAGGGCGCGGACGCGGACGACGTAATTGCGCATTTCGACCGTCCCTTCCCTTGCGAGGGTCGCCTGGCCGGATTTGGGGGTGGGAAGTTCGTGCCACATCGTCTGAATTTTGGCGAGGGGGCCGACGGTTTCGCGAGGGCCTTCGAGCACCCCCCAGAGCTGCGGCAGGTACTTGGGACTGACGTTGAGTTCGGCCGCGGTGGAGGCGAGCGTGGCGGCTGGCTTGCCAAGGACGATGCGGTGCTTGAAGCGCCAGGCGGCTTCAAAATAGGCGGCGTAGTCGGTGGGCTGCTGCAGGTAGAAATTGACGATGCGTTGAATGGCGTACTTCTCGCGGTCCGTTTCGACCAGCATCGGATGGGATGCGAAGTCGATGCCATCGGGCTTGAGGACGAGGTGGTTGCCGACTTCGCGGGCGGCCTGCAGATACTTGCTCAGGAGCGCGGGCGACATGGCGAGGGACTCGCCGGTGTTGTCGAAGCCTTCGGGGTTGGCGGGGTCGACGGGGAACTCGCGGGTGGGGCGGATGTCAACGCCGGTGAGATCGCGAATGGCGTAGTTGTACTCGGCGTTGCTGAGCCGGCGGGCGAGGACGATGCCAGGGTCTCCCGCGTTCTTGCGGGCTTCATGGTGGCGTACGGCTTCCACCCAGTCGATGACGCGCTTATTGGCCGCAGCCTCCGGGTGCTTCATCGGCTTGGGAGGCATGTCGCCGGCCTTCAATCGTTCAGCGACGAGGGCCCAGCGGGGATGGTCCTTCACGACGTCGGCGAGCGTGGAATAGCCCTTGAAGTCCAACTGGGCCGCCGGGGCCGAGCCGCTATGGCAACTGATGCAGTAGGTCGCCAGGAAAGGCTGCACGGTTTCGGTGAATCGCTTCTCGAGACCTGTTTCGACTGGTCCGGCAAACGCTGCCGTCAAACTGGCGGAAGCCAGGAAAAACCACTTCATCATTCCACTCCAAATGTGTAGACGACGCTACCGTTGACCAGCGCCACGTATTGCTTGTTATCGAACATATAAGTCATTGGCGAAGTATGCAATGACTCCGTGAAAGGAAAGTTCCATAGGCGCTTGCCGGTTTTCGCATCGGCCGCGGCGAGGGAGCCGCCGTCGTCGCCGAAGATGACGAGGCCACCCGAGGTGGTCAGGGTGCCGGTCCAGGTATCGCCGGGGCCGTCCTGCGGCACTTCCCAAACGACCTTTCCGGTTTCAATATCGAATGCCCGGAGGAACTTCTGCGGCTTGTCGTTGGGATCTCGCCGGCCGCCGCCGCCGAGGTAGTTGCGGCCTGCTTGCCAGGCGGGGGTCGTACGTTTGGTGTAAACCGCGCAGCGTTCGAGGGTGTTGACGTAGAAGAGGCGGGTGGCGGGGTTGAACGAGGTGGAGAAGAAGTTCGCGGCGCCTTCGACGGCGGGGCAGATCAGGGTGCCTTCGGGCGTGGGCGTCTGGTTTGGGTTCATCACGGGGCGGCCGTCGGGGGCGATCTCTTTGGCCCAGGTGAGCTTCTTCACCATGGGGCTGGCGAGCAGCATCTTGCCGTCCGTGCGGTCAAGGACATAAAGGAAGCCATTGCGGTTAGCTTGCAGGAGCAGCTTGCGGGGCTGGCCCTTCCACTGAGTATCGACGAGGACCACGGGCTGGACAGCGTCCCAATCCCACTCGTCGTGCGGCGTCGTTTGGAAGTGCCATTTCAGCTTGCCGTTGGTAACGTCGAGGGCGAGGATGGAACAGGTATAGAGGTTGTCTCCCAGGCGGTTATCGCCGTTGAAATCGGGGCCGGCATTGCCGGTAGGCCAGTAGATGGTCTTGGTGGAGGGATCGTAGCTGCCGGTGAGCCAAGTGGGTCCGCCGCCATGTTCAATGTCGATGCCCTGCCACGTCTCCGAGCCCTTTTCGCCGGGGGCGGGGATGGTCCAGAAGCGCCAGACCTCCTTGCCGGTCTGTTGGTCGTAGGCGGCGAGGAAGCCGCGGACACCCTCTTCGCCGCCCGCGGTACCGGCGACGACGAGGTTCTCGACGGCGAGTAGGGAGCCGGTGGCGTTGTAGTTCTTCTTGAAATCGGCCATCTCTGTATCCCAGAGCATCTGGCCGGTATGGCGATTGAGAGCGATGAGATGGGCGTGGTCGGTCTGCATGAAGACCTTGTCGCCGGCGACGGTGACGCTACGGTTGTTGCCTGGGGAACGAGCGTTGCCGATTAGTCCGGGGGTGGCAGGGCGGGAGTATTCCCACAGGCGAGCGCCGGAGCCGGCGTCGAGGGCGATAACGGTGTTCGTGTTCGTGACGTACATAACGCCGTCGTGGACCTGGGGGGTGCCTTGGAGGCGGCCGGCGTTGGGGACGGCGAAGACCCATTTGACGGCCATTTTGTCGACATTGGCCGGGGTCATCTGGGCAAGCGGAGCGTAGCGGTTGCCGCTGACGTCGCCGTGCATGCTAGGCCAATCAGCCTGGGAGGTGACGCGGCGGTAATGGTCCCCGGATTTGCGTAAGAGGTGAATGCGTTGGTCGTCGGTGCGGAGCTGAAGTTCGCGGCTGGTGCGGCCGATAGCGAGCCCGCTGAGGGAAGTCCCGTCGGTGAGTTTGACGTCGAGTCGGATGGCGGGCGCCCGGCGGCCGCGGCGGGCTTGTTGAAGCGTGCGCATAAAGGCTACGAGCGACTTCACCTCGCCGTCGGGCAGTTGCTTAAAGCCCGGCATGCCTTTGCGCGGCACGCCCTCCCGAATGATGGTGGCGACCTCTTCGTCATTCTTGGTGGCGAGGGTGGGCAGGACGGTCGGCGCATGTTCGCCGCCGTTGCCATCGGTACCGTGGCAGCCGGAGCAGCGAGTTTGATAGACGGTACGACCGTCGGGGATCTGCGCCCACAAGGCCGCGGCGCCGAACAAAGGCAACCAGAATGAACGAGTCTTCACACTTAACAGACTATCAAGCCGGAGGGGAGGTTACCGTTTCTGTGAGTCATCCGCCGGGGCGGAGAATTGCTCCCCCCCAGCGAGGTGGTGGTTTTGCCGGACCTAGCTAGCGAAACTTAGACAGAGCGGTGACGGGTCTCGAAATCGCTCAACTGCTGCTCGGCTTCGTCTTTGGCGATGCCGTAACGTTCCTGGATACGGCCGACGAGCTGGTCCCGGCGTCCTTCTGCCACATCGAGGTCGTCGTTGGTAAGTTCGCCCCATTCTTCGACGATCTTGCCTTTCATCTGCTTCCAGTTGCCCGCGAAAATATCGTTGTTCACGCCTTTTCTCCTCTTGCAGTCGTTTCGTATCGCGAATGGGGCACTCCCCGCTCTACCTTTTTTTCGTTGCAGCCCGAAGGCCAAACCGGAAAACTGCGAAATCCGACGCCTGGTAACGAAGAAATGTGCGTGTGTGGGAGAAATCCACACTGCTTCCGGTTTCCTAAGCAACCTTGAAGTATGGCTGACCAATTGCAGTGAAGTCATGCGTAGCGAGGAACGAGACAAGTAGTATGGCAACCATAGAAACTGTGAAGGACTTATTGGAGACCGAAATCAAGGATCTGTATTCTGCAGAAAAACAGCTCCTGAAAGCGCTCCCGAAAATGGCCGCGGGTGCCCGTGATCCCGAGCTCAAAGAGGTATTGAAGGATCACCTGAGTGAGACTGAGCAGCAAGTAGCGCGGCTAGAGAAGGTAGCTTCCATTGTGGGAACCACGCTCACGGGCAAGGTATGCAAAGGAATGGAAGGGATAATCGCGGAGGGCAGCGAAGTGCTCTCCGAGCAAGGCGAGCCCGATCTCCTCGATTTGGGCATCATTGGAGCAGCGAGCCGCGTCGAGCACTACGAGATGGCCGGCTACATGACCGCCATCGCGTTTGCTGAAGAGCTTGAATTGGAAGAAGCGGTAGCTCTATTGAACGAGACCCTCTCTGAGGAAAACGCCGCAGAAGACTCGCTGCGTGATCTCTCGGTCCGACTCCTCTCCGACCTCGCCGGTGATACCGAAGACGACGTAGTGCCCACCAAGAGAAACACGAAGCACATGGGAAATCGGACGGAAAGCCGCCGCTGAGAACCAAGAGAAAACTCAGGCACCGGGAGAGTCCCTCACGCCCGTCCCGACGGCGGAGGGCGGGCGGGGAATTGGCGGTGCGATTGCAGAGATCAAGGATCAGGGCGGCGAGCCGGCCCGAGAGGAGGGAAACATGAAACAACTATTCCTAGGAACAGCCCTGTTAGCCGGGGCCATGGCGTTCGTGACGGGGAAAGAGGGAAACATGAAGCATCTATTCCTGGGAACAGCACTGTTGTCCGGGGCCATGGCGTTCGCGCAAGCCCCGGACAATTCGAGGGTAAATAGACGGAACGCCGGGGAGCACGCCATCAGCTCGGAAAGGCAGTCGAACTCCAAGACTAATCTAGAGCTCGTGCGCAAGATCCGGATCGAAATTGCCGGCAGGGAGACGTTTTCGACCTTCGACAGGAACGTGAAGATTGTAACCGGCGATGGCGTGGCCCACCTCCGGGACCCGGTGAAGACCGCAACCAGCGCGTTGAGCCAGTTGGAAGTATCGCCCGAGAAAAAGGCGACTGCCGCTCCCGGACTTTGAAGTTAAGGGGATTTCACCATGAATAAAAACATTTCCGTTTATGGTATTTACAAGAATCGAGCCCAAATAGAAGAGGCCATCGGCTACTTTCGCGCTCAAGGATTCCGTGCCGAGGACATCTCGATGCTGTTACCGGAGACGACTGGCAGCAAGGATATTGGGATCGAGGCCTCGACGAAGGCTCCAGAAGGGGCCGTGGCCGGCGGAACGGCGGGGATCCTGGCGGGTGGAGTTCTGGGTTGGCTGGTCGGGATTGGTTCATTGGCCATCCCTGGTGTGGGTCCGTTTATCGCCGCGGGTCCCATCATGGCCGCCTTGGCCGGTGCGGGCGCTGGTGCCGCCTTGGGCGGCGTCGCGGGAGGCTTGGTGGGGGCGGGAATTCCGGAGTACGAGGCACAGCGGTATGCAGGGCGCATCAACAACGGCGGGATCCTCGTTTCCATTCATTGCGACGATAGCGATTGGTCCGATCGGGCCAAGAAACTCTTCGCGGAAACCGGTGCTGAAGACGTTTCGTCGTCGGGAGAGGCTAAGGCCGACTTCGCCGCCTCGGACAAACCGCTCCCACGCCCGGTAGGCGATCAGGATTCCTCGCGTTCGACCTCGCGGTCTTCCTGACTCGTTATGCCCCCGCTTTTGCCTTAACTTTATGTCGACTCGCACCGGGCCCAGTTCACGCAGCATTTTTATCTGGCTCGCGGTCGTACCCCTGGTCCTGACCATACTGACTTTGGGGATTGTGATGCAAGGGAACTCCCGGCAGGCGGGGGTGACCCACACCTTCGAAGTCCTCGGGGAAATTCACCAGCTCCAGAGGTCGATCTTCGCTGTGCAGGTTGCGGCTAGAACCTTTCTCTATACCCGGCAGACGCCGCGGTTGAAGGAATATGCCGCCGCCCGTGAGCGGGTGAATGAGGACATCACAATCGTGAGCTCTCTGGTCGCTGAGAATCCGGCGCAGCTTGCCTCGCTAAGAGATTTGAACACGGCGCTCGATCGCCGGCACTTGGTTTACGAGCGCAGTTTCGAACGGCGGCTGCTGCCGGTATCTTCTGCCGGGCCGGATACCGCTTGGCCCGACCGGGAGAGTGCGGAAGAGTTGAGCGCAATTCTCGCTACGATGCGGGCTCGAGAGGCAAATCGGTTGGAGGGGCGCTCCAACGAGGCACGCCAGAATCAGGAGCTCCTCTTTTTCTTGTACGGCATGGGGCTGGTCGTGAACGGGTGCTTTGCCTATATGGGCTATCAACTGGCTCGTAAATACGGGTCGGAGCGAGACGAAACGGAGCGAGGTATCCGTCGCCTAAACGCGGAGTTGGAAACGCGGGTGGGCGAACGGACCGTTGAATTAGAGCGAAACATGGTTCTCCTTCAGCGCTCCAACTCGGAGTTGGAGCGGTTCGCCTACATCGCCTCGCACGATCTGCAGGAGCCCGTACGCCAGATCGGAAGTTTTGTGTCCTTGATCGCGACACGTTACGCTCCTCTGTTCGATAACGATGGACGCCGATATGTCGAATTTGCTGTCGGTGGGGCCAAGCGAATTCAAGAGTTGATAAACGCCCTGCTGGTTTACTCGAGCCTGGGGAGCTCGCCCCTGCAAATGGGCGAATGTTCGCTGGCGGAACTGTGGATTCAGTGCGTCCGCCGGGCCAAAGTGGAGCGGAATTTGGCAGGAACCTACCAAAACCTGCCGACGGTGGTCGGCGACCGGCGCCGTCTCGAGATGATGTTTGATGCTCTGATTGCGAATGCGATCAAGTTCCGCCAAGTGGACCGGCCGCTCGAGTTGTCGGTGAGTGCGGTGGCCGGTCCCGATGACGGGTGGAAGGTGACGGTGGCTGACAACGGGATGGGCTTTGACCCGCAATATATCTCCCAGGCGCTGTCTGTCTTCGGCCGGCTCAACAGCTTGAGCCGTTATCCCGGAGCCGGCATGGGCCTGGCGATTGTGAGGCGGATCGTCGAAGACCACGGTGGAATTGTAACTATTGACACCGCAGTGGGACGGGGAACCGCCGTCTCTTTTACAATACAGGGGAGGCCGCCGGAAATCGGTGGTCAAAACTAGCTTATATGTTGGAACCTTTGCAAATCTTGCTCGTCGACGACAGTCCCGGGGATGTCGCCCTGGTAGAAGAAGCTTTTATGCAATGGCGGATCGGCAACGAGTTGAAAGTTGTTGAAGATGGAGAGGAGGCGCTTCAATTCCTCCGGAAAGAGGGGCGATTCAAGGACGAGCACCGTCCGGACTTGGTGCTTCTCGATTTGAATCTTCCCAAGAAAAGCGGCCGCGAGGTGTTGGCCGCGGTGAAGGCTGACGAAAGTCTTCGGTCCATCCCGGTCATCGTTCTGACCACCTCGAACGCCGAGCAAGACGTGTTGAAGGCGTATGAATTGCACGCCAATTGCTATCTGACCAAGCCGATTGACATGGAAGAATTCATTCAGAAGATCCGTGCGATCGAAGAGTTCTGGCTTATGTTGGCCCGATTGCCGTTTCGCCCGTAGGACGCTGCTCAGGCAAACAGGGGCCAGTTGACTTGTACGGTTGTATCGGCTTCGACAGGCAAGATCTCGATGGCGCCATCGCAAACAGCGGCGATGCGCCGGGCCGTAGCCAGACCTAACCCTAATCCCGGGTGGGTGTCGCCTGCGTGCAGGCGCCAATACGGTTGAAAGATCTCTTCCGCAAACTCGCTCGGAATCCCTGGACCATTGTCGGCCACCAGCACGGTGAGCCGTCCGGCAGCGGCCGTCAGTTCGATCCGAATCCGTAGACGCTCCGCGGTGGCGAACCGGATGGCGTTCTTTACCAGTTCGCGGAGAATCCACTGCAGACCGGCGGGCACCTTGCCAGCCGGTGGTTCGCCCACATGCAGTTCGCCGCCTTTTCCTTCGATGAGCGGTCGTTGTTCCAGCTGCAGGCCCTGGAGAACAGTGGATAGGGCGATTGGACGTACGAGCGACTGAGGCGCTTCGGCGAGGGTGCCGAAGTAGACGGAACTTGTGAGGAGATTGTCGAGGTCCTTGGCGCTTCCGACGATTGTGCGAATTGCATTCTGAAGCTCAGCAGCGCTATGTTCACCGCGGTGCAGCCGTTGCGCCGCGACCATGACGGTACGCAGATGAGAGCGGGCGTCGTGCACAAGGCGAGCCAAGGCGGTGCTAGAGAGCCCGGAGGCGGGATCATTCACTTGGCAGTTCCTCTACGTCTCGATTGTGTTCCTCGCGGTACTGGCGCAATTTTACGTGGAGCGTCTTAGCGCTAATCCCGAGAATGGTGGCCGCTTGGGTTTTGGTGTTGTTGGTGACCTGCAAGGTGGCCGCGATGAGTTGGCGTTCGGCCTCCTCGATGGTGGAGCCGACCGGGATGCGAATTGAGTTGGGGAGGGACTCTGGCGTCGGGGAGGCCGCGAGCTGCGGTTGAGGGGGTGGGATGTCCAGTGCAGCCATCGGCAGCGAAGGAGGGAGGACTGCCAGATGGGCCATGCCGAGCCAGCCTACACCCGCTAGAATGACCGCTCTTTCAACGATGTTGCGCAACTCTCGGACGTTACCTTTCCATTCCCGCTGGTCGAGGTGACTCAAAAACTCTGGTGAAGCTCCGGTGACCCGGGCGCCGTGCTTCCTATTGAGCAGGTAGATGAGCGATTCGACGATGGGGGGAATATCTTCCTTGCGTTCGCGCAGCGGCGGCAGGGACAACGTAAAGACATTGAGACGGTAGAACAGATCTTCGCGCAGCTTGCCCTCGGCGATCGCCTCGATGGGATTCCGATTCGTGGCGGCGAGAATTCGTACATCTGCGACGAACTCCTGCTTTCCGCCGAGCCGGCGGAACTTCAGATCTTCGAGCACCCGGAGGAGTTTCGCTTGCATGCCGACGGGCATTTCACCAATTTCGTCCAGAAAGAGCGTGCCCCCCTGCGCTGATTCCAGCGCCCCGGCCCGGCGTTCCAACGCGCCGGTAAACGAGCCCCTTTCGTGGCCAAAGATCTCGCTTTCAATGAGGCCTTCGGGCATCGCGGCGCAATTTAGCGCCAGAAAGGGGCCGTCGCTCCGCTTGCTGTTGGCGTGAAGCGCACGAGCGACCAACTCTTTTCCAGTGCCACTTTCCCCGGTAATCAGCACGGCGGCGCTGGTGGGCGCCACTTGGCGGATCATGCTGAATAGCTCCTGCATCGGCCGGGATTCGCCGACCATGTCGCTCAGGACGCCGCGGTAGCTCAGTTCCCGCTTCAGTTCGCGATTCTCGCGGGCGAGGTTGCTTTGCAGGCCCGCCCGTTTGACGAGCATTCGCAGAGTGTCAGGGTCGATGGGCTTTTCTATGAACCAGTAACCGCCGAGGTCGTGAATGGTGGCGATCGCCATCTCCACGCTTCCGAAGGCGGTCAACAGAATTGCCGGTGGCAAGCGGTCTTCTGCTCTCAGCCGGCGCAGGAGGGCAAAGCCGTCCAGGCGTGGCATCATCAAGTCACTCAAAAGAACGTCGGCCGCAAATCCGCCATCCAAGCAACGGATCGCCTCTTCCCCATTTTCCGCCACCCGGACCTGATGCCCATCGCTCTCCATTAACCCGGAGAGGTATTGCCGGTACTGTAACTCATCGTCCACTACAAGGATTTTCATGCGGGTGACCCTTACGATTTGTATCAGAAGATGATGTGAAGATACAGCACTAGGTAAAAATGTTCCACGCGCCCGGTCGAGAAAAACGGCCGGCAAGGGCGAACCCGGCCGGCCGTTTTGTATATTCTAATGGAAGAAGGGTTTAGCTAGGCCTACGACGGCCCATCACGAGACTCACGAGGAAGAACGCCAGGAACACGAAGAACAAAATTTTCGCCAGTCCGGCGAAGGTGCTCGCGATGACACCGAAGCCAAAGGCGGCCGCGATCAGCGCAACAAACAGGAACACTATTGTGTAGTAAAGCATGCTCGATCTCCTTTCACCAATTTCCGGGCAATTTAGTGGCCAACACGCCCGTTAAAACGTTTTATAATGTGGCACAATTGCGAAGGCGAGTTCAAAACAGGCGCGAGCCACGGG
This sequence comes from Bryobacterales bacterium, assembly GCA_038215275.1. Classification (GTDB taxonomy): domain Bacteria; phylum Acidobacteriota; class Terriglobia; order Bryobacterales; family Bryobacteraceae. Next base: position 21,589 of record JBBQRA010000071.1, read on the forward strand.
AGGCGAATTGGCTGAATTTCTGACTACCCTTTTTTCGGCTGACTTTATGCCGCACGGCCACTGCTTTTTTTGGCGAACCGACATTTTGTGGCTACACGTCGTCTCCGACGGTGTTATCGCGCTCTCGTACATGTTAATTCCTTTCGCCTTAATTCACTTGGTGAATTCCCGGCGCGATCTGGCTTTCGACCGGATGTTCCTACTGTTCGCAGCGTTCATTCTGGCCTGCGGCACGACGCATATTCTGGCGATTGTCACCCTTTGGCATCCGATTTACCGGGTTGAAGGTTTGGTGAAACTGCTCACCGCGTTCGCATCGTTTCCAACGGCACTGCTGCTCTGGCGTCTGGTGCCGCAGGCCGCTGCAATTCCTAGCCAGCGCGACTTGGCCGCCGTAAATGAGTCACTCCAAGCAGAAGTGGGCATACGGCGCGAAGCAGAAGAAGCCGCCAGGCGATTAGCCAATGAGATGGAGCAGCGCGTGGCTGATCGGACGAGAGAATTGGAGACGGCGAACACCGAGTTGCGAGTGTTCACGGCTGAAATCGCCTTGCGGGAGCAGGAGTATCGGATGCGTGCCGATCTCACGCCGATGATTATCTGGACTGCGCCACCGGATGGGGTGGTGAGCTACTTTAATCGCTACTGGGAAGAGTACACCGGCCTATCGGAAGAAGACAGCAGGGACGGCGGTTGGGCCTCGGTGATTCATCCGGACGATCTCGAGACGGTCGGTCCGGAGTGGGCCGAGTCGATCGTCACGGGCCGGGACCTCCATCTGGAGCTTCGGATTCGGCGCGCGTCTGACGGCATGTACCGTTGGCACCTGGCGCGGGCGCGGGCCAACCGTGACCGTAATGGTGCTATCACCGGATGGTTCGGTACCACCGCCGATATTCACGAGGAGGTGCTGCGGCGGGAAGAAAGCAAGCGGGAACTCGTTGCGGTCCGCGAGCGGGAAGAGGCTCTGCATGCCTTGACGGACTTGATGCCGCAACTGGCCTGGACCGCAAGGGCAAACGGCGAGGCAGATTTCTTCAATCAGCGTTGGTCGGACTACACGGGGCTGTCTATGGCTGACTCCACTGGTTCGGGATGGCTTGCCAGTTTACATCCTGACGACTTGGAGTCAGCCATTAAGGCTTGGAATACGGCCGTTAGGACCGGCTCGGGCTACGAGATTAAGTACCGGATGCGCCAAGCCTCTACGGGCCATTTCCGATGGTTTCTGGCCCGTGGAGTGCCCATATGGGAGGCCCACGGCCTCATTGGCCGCTGGTTCGGCACCTGTACCGATATCGATGAGTATCAACGCACCGAGGAGGCACTGCAGCAGGCCAACGCCGATTTGGAACATTTTGCCCATGCCGCCAGTCACGATCTCCAGGAGCCCCTGCGCTCGATGTCGACCTATGCCGAGCTTCTCCAGCGCCGTTACGGCCACGAACTCAGCGTTGAAGCCCGCGGCTTCGCTGCAACCATTGTCGTGAGCGCTAAACGGATGGCCACCCTCCTCCGTGATTTACGAAGCTACATCGGCGCCAACAAGAGTGATCAAGCACCTTTGGCAGCGGTAGCGATCGCTACCGAGCTCATCGAGGTACAGAACGATCTGGCCATCCTGATTGCCGAAGCCGAGGCCAGGATCGAGATCGGGCCGATGCCCTCCGTCCGCGTGGAAGCCACGCACCTGCATCAACTGTTCACAAATTTGATCGGGAATGGACTGAAGTATCGCCGCGACGGCGTTGCTGCCGTGATCCGGATCTCGTCGACCGAAGAGGACCTTCAGTGGCGGTTTGCGGTGAAGGACAACGGCGTGGGCGTTCCCGAGGAGTATCGGACCAAGATCTTTGAGATTTTCACGCGCCTCCACGGCCAGAGCGTTGAAGGAACCGGCATGGGATTGGCGATCTGCTCACGCATTGTAACCCGGTACGGAGGACGCATCTGGATAGAGGGTAACGATGGGCCTGGCTCCACCTTTTGTTTCACCCTCCCTCGGGATCTGCCTCCCGCTCCCGCTGCGGGCCAGGAGTAGGCTCGCCCAGCATTTGGCGGATGACACTCCCAATGGCGAGGAACTCGTCGAGGCCGATCGGTTTCTGCAAGTAGTCGCGCGCGCCGCTGCGCAAGGCGTCCTCCCGATCCTTCAGTGAGGACGACGAGGTGAAAACCAATACCGGCACATCGAGGCACACGGCATGGCTGGTCACCTGTTTAACAAACCGCGGCTCGTCGGCGAGGGGAAGATGCCAGTCGAGGATCACCAGCTTAGGACACGGAGGGCCCCCTTCGTGTCCGGCTTGGTCCAAGAAGTTGATCAGTTTACGTCCGTCGCCGACGATATGAAGTTTACAGGGAACGCGGTGCTCTCGCAGCGCCTCCTCTAAAAGGAAAATGTCGTTTTGGCTATCTTCAGCTATCAGAATGTCGTACACAGGGATTCTCCTGGGCTTCTTGCGGCTGGTGTGACGATTTGACAGTGTCGAAATGTCGCTGGGATCCGGAATGCCGTGAAAATCGGATGTGGTGGGTCCGATTCGCGTTTGGCTTGTTACATGCTAGAGAACTACTTTGAAGTATAAGTTAAGGAGAAGAGAAAATGTTTGCCAACCAGTCGAATTCGATAAACCATCCGGCTCTCCCGCCTCGGAACGCTCACCGGTTGCCGCCGGACGATGTTCTGATTGGTTTTGCCGCTGTATTGCTGGATCGTCTGTGGAAAGACCAGAAGCTCGCCGACGGCATCGGAGATCGGATTGAACTGGATTTACTGCGCCTGGAGCAATGTTCCAAAATCTTCTCTTGATAGTCCTTCAGATCAGCGCTTAAAGTGCGGGGTGGCGGCTTAGGAAGCCTTGTAGTTTTGGCCTTGAATTTGCTGCAGAACCGGCATGACTTTCGAGGCGATCGACTCCTCCGCCGAATCTCCTGACTTCCAACCTATTACTCACGGTTAATCTCCTAACTGTCCGGGGTGTGAATCGCGAATCCGCGGAAGATCTGGCTCAAGCCGCTTGGGCGCGTGGCTGGGGGTATCGGACTCAATTGCGCAATCCGAGCTTGGTGAGTTGCTGGGTGGGTTCCATCGCACGCAATCTCTTCTCCATCTCATATCGAGGGGAACGCCCCACTGAAGCGCTTACCGAAACCTGTGCCACGGTGT
>JBBQRA010000072.1:0-24290 GCA_038215275.1 Bryobacterales bacterium
CTGTTCAATTTAGCTCCTGTCACGCCCAGAAGAAAGCAGAGGCGTGTCACTACACTTTTATTGAGGCCGTAAACCATTGATAATAAATAGCTCTGCCAGATTTGGTGTTAAAGATGAGTTTGATGACCGCCGCGATTCGACCCGCTGACGGAGCACTTGCGCTACGCGATCAATTCCCGGAGAACGGCCCCATGGACATCGGTGAGCCGGCGGTCGATCCCATTGTTGCGATAGGTAAGGCGCTGATGATCGATGCCGAGCAGATGGAGCATCGTGGCATGGAGGTCGTAACAGTAGACGGGCTTTTCGATGGCCTTGTACGACCATTCGTCCGTGGAGCCGTAGCTCAGGCCGCCGCGGAAGCCGCCGCCAGCGAGCCAGGAGGTAAACCCGGCGGGGTTATGATCGCGGCCGAGGCTCCCCTGGCTGCAGGGCATGCGGCCGAACTCCGTGGTCCAGTGGACGATGGTGTCTTCGAGCAGGCCGCGGGACTTGAGGTCGCGGAGAAGGCCGGCGACGGGTTTATCGAGAGATTTGCCGAGTTCTCCGTGATCCTTGGCGAGGTTCTCGTGGCTGTCCCAATTGCGGCGGGGGAAGCCGTTGTCGGCGCCGCTCCATATCTGTACGAACCGGACGCCCCGTTCCACTAGGCGCCGCGCGACGAGGCAGCGTTCCCCCATTTCGGCCGTGGCGGCTTCGTCCAGACCGTAGAGTTTCCGGGTGGCGGGGGACTCCCCTTGAATGGCGAGCACCTCAGGTGCGCTGAGTTGGAGGCGGGCGGCCATTTTGTAGGACGCGATGCGGGCTTCGAGACGGGAGTCGCCGGTGTGGCTCTGGAGATGCTGCTGATTCACTTGGTCCAGCAACGCGAGCCCTTCGCGCTCACTGTCCCGGGTGATGTAGCCCGAGTTCGACGGCGCTTCGAGATCGTAGATGGGGTGCGGCGTGCCGACGCGCACCGTGGTGGCTTGATGGGCTGCGGGCAAGAAGCCGGAGGACCAGTTGCCGGGGCCGTTGGGCGGGACGCCGCGATGGTCCGGCAGAACGATGAACTTCGGCAAATTGTCGTTCAGCGTGCCTAGGGCATAGGAGAGCCAGGATCCGGCGCTGGGGAAGCCCGGCAGGATGAAGCCGGTGTTCTGCATGAAGGTCGCCGGGCCGTGGATATTCGACTTCGATTGGAGGGAGTGGACGAACGTTATGTCGTCGACGCACTGCGCGATTTCCGGAAACAGGTCGCTGACCCATTTGCCGGATTGGCCGTACTGCTTCCAGGCCCACGGACTGGGCATGACGACGCCGGGGTTGCTTTGGAAGAGTTCGACTTTTTCGCCCGGGTCCCATGGCTGGCCGGCCTTTTCGATGAGGCGGGGCTTATAGTCGAAGCTGTCGCATTGGCTGGCGGCGCCGGAGAGGAAGATTTGAATGACACGCTTGGCGCGGGGGGCATGATGGAGGCCACCGTTTTCCTGACCGATCATCTGGGCCAAGGCCAATCCACCGAATGAACCCAATAGATCTCTACGCCGCATGGTGTTCCTTAGTCGACAAACAGAAACTCATTCGTGTTTAACAGGACGCGGGCCAGATTGGCGAGGCCGTGACGGGCGCCGTAGTCCGCTTCTGCTTTCGAGAGGTTGCGGCCGAGAACCAGGCGGCCAAGGCGGTTCCCGTCGCCGGTGGCCCGGGCCGCGAGGTGTTCCGCCATGCGGACCATGAACCGGTTGTTCCACATCGCCAGAGCTTGAATGGCGGTGAGTGTGGTGGTGCGTTTCGGGGTCAGAAGTGAGGGGTCCGGACAGTCAAGCCGCTCCATGAAGGGGTCCGGCGCGCTGCGGACGAGGAAGCGGTAGACACTGCGTCGGTACGCGCCCGGAGCATCGGGATCGAACGCTGCGTAGTCGTAGACGGGCGAATGATCGTCCTTAAAGCCGAACTGACGGACGGAGGGGCCGCCCATGGTGAGGTCGAGTTTGCCGCCGACGAGAAGGGTCGAGTCGCGGACACTTTCGGCGTCAAGACGGATGCGGTTCATGCGCCAGAGAAGTCGGTTGTCGGCGTCGAGCTTGGCCGGTTCGCTGCGATGGGCGGAGCTTTGGCGGTAAGTGGCGCTAAGGACCAGCAGGCGGTGCAACTGCTTAAGCGAACCTTTGGCTTCATCGCGAAACCAGACGGCGAGCCAGTCGAGGAGTTCAGGATGGGAGGGTGGGCTTCCCATGCGACCGAAGTCGCTGGGAGTATCGACGAGGCCGGCGCCGAAGTGATAGTGCCAGACGCGATTGACAATGGAGCGCCAAGTGAGCATGTTGCGGTCGTCGGCGATCCATTGGGCGAGGGCGGCTCGGCGTTCGCCCTCCTCGGTCGTATCCGGAAAGGCGGCATCAAGGCCAGGGACACAGCGGACGGCGCCGGGGGTGGCAAGTTTTCCAGGAGCGCTGAGGCTGCCACGGTCCAGGATGTGGACGGGGCGGGGCGTAAGGGACGGGCGGAACGCGCCAGCGCGATTGAAATAGCCGGCGCCGGAGTAGACGAGTTGTGGCGGGGGGAGTGCGGCGAGGCGGGCGTCCAGGGCGGCGAGTTCGTTTTGCCCGACCGCGATCGCGGCGAAGGTCTCGGGGCCGACGAGGGCGTCTACGAACTTTTGGCGGGTGGCGCGGTCAGCGGTGCGGCGGAGTTCGAGGCGTTGTTTTTCTTCGGTTTCGGCGGGGGTCTTGGGGGCGCCGAGGTGAGCAATCAAGAGGCTCGCATCCTGGATCCGGATATCGAGGGCAGTGATTGCCGGGCTGGTGGCGAACTCGACGCGGTCGAGCAAGGGCTGGACCTTACGCTGGGAGGCAAGTTTTTCGGCGAGAAGAGCGCGGCGAGTTTGGGAGATGGCAGGGTCGGTGTCGAAGGGCCGGTCGGCGCGATCGATGCCAGCGAAGACGGCTTGAAGATTGTAGTATTCGGCCTGCGGGATGGGATCGAACTTGTGGTCGTGACAACGGGCGCAATGAGCGGTGAGGCTGACAAAGGTGGACATTGTGGTGGCAACCATGTCGTCGCGGTCGAGGAGCCGGGTGAGGTTCTTGTCCGTGCTGCCCTCGCGAAGTTCCTGGTGGCCGACGAAATCCCAGGGGCCGGCCGCGAGGAAGCCCGTGAGTCCGAAGGCGTGCGGGTCGCCGGAGAAGAGGACGTCGCCAGCAACCTGCGCCTGGACGAAGCGAGCGTAAGGCATGTCTTCGTTGAAGGCGCGGATGACGGCATCGCGATAAGGCCAGGCGTTTGGGCGGGGCTTATCCTTGTCGTAGCCGTGGGAGTCGCCGTAGTGGACCACGTCGAGCCAGTGGCGGGCCCATCGTTCGCCGTAGCGGGGTGAGGCCAGCAGGCGATCGACGAGACGCTCATAAGCACTGGGATTGGGATCGGCGATGAACGAATCGATTTCCTCAGGGGTGGGGGGCAGGCCGTGCAGATCGAATGTGAGGCGGCGGATGAGGACGCGGCGGTCCGCTTCGGCGGAGGGGGAGAGGCCGGAGTCTTTGAGCTTGGCATGGATGAAGTTGTCGACGGCGCCGGGCTTTGCAGCGGGCAATGGACGGAGGGACCACCAAGCGTTAGGTTCGCCGTCGGAATCGTCTTTGGCGCCCTGTTCGATCCATTGACGGATGAGAGTGACCTGTTGCGCCGTCAGCGGCTTTCCGGCTTTGGGCATGCGCGGCCGCTCGCCGGTGAGCGTATCGAGGAGGAGACCGGAGCGGGCGGCCTCGGCAAGGCCAGTGATGGTTTCGGCGATAAAGCCGCCCGACGGATTGCCCGATTGGTGGCAGGCGACGCAGCGCTGATTGAGCAGGGGCGCGATGGATCTACGGTAACTCACCGGTTGAGCCGCCAAAGGGGCGACCAGAACGGCAAGGAAGAGACAGGCCTTGGTCACGGAAACTAGAATATCAGGCGGCTCACAGCCGCTTGCCGTCGGCGCCCCAGCCGCTGACGCAGAAGTTGGAGGTGCGGGGGGCTTGGTAGCGGACCTGTTGGAGTTCGGGCGTTGCGAGCTTGCGATGGCCTTGAATCCGGGATTCGAGGGCAAAGTCGAGAATGCCGCTCGTGAGGAGCGACCGTTCGACAGGATACGGAGAGCGGCCTGTGACGAACAGTTCCTCGATCTTTTCGACGAGGCAGCCAAAGTGGTGGTGCGGGCGGCCATCCTGGAGCTTCATCAGGGTGGCAATGGGTTCGTTTCGTCCGGCGACGTCGATAGCGACAGTAAAGTCCTCGACGGCCCCGGTAAGCAGGAAGGCCGCGCCCAGGAGGCCGTCGGAATACTCAATGATGAAGACGGAGGGGGACGGAACGATCTTCTTGACGTCGCCGGGCTTGCGAGTTTCACTCAGCGAGAGTGCGCGGTCGAAGAGTTTCTGGGCCCAGGGGGTGGAGGCGAGGAAATTCCAGCACGCCTCACCTTCGAGGCAGTGTACGCTTCTGACGCCGGTTTCGCCGCCAGCACGGCGTTCGGTCATCGATTGCAGAGCCTCGAGAACGTGGAAGCCGTAGATATCGAGCCCGCTATAAGAGATCGCGACGGCGTGGTGCTGCTTTTCGCCCCAGGGGGCGTCGATGCCGGGCTTCCGGAAGGCCACCGGAACGGAGGAACCGGCGAGCATGGGGAACTTCAGCTCTTTCGAGATGTCGACCATCCGCTTGGCCTGGCGGAAGCTCCAGGAGAGGTGCTTGTCGTTGAAAACGGGTACGGCCCGGCCGGTTTGGCGAAAGACGTCCGTGATCTTTAGGAACATTTCGAAACGAGGATAGAGCCTTTGCTCTTTATCGTTAAAGGGGTAGTCGCCGTGTTCGCCGATGAGGATCACGCCGTCGACGGCGAGTCGACTGCCGCCGAGAGTTAGGGCGTCGGCGACCGTGCGATAAAGGGGGACGTTGAACTTCTTGGCGCGCTCGCGGCTCATGTCTTTATCCGGCACTTGTTCGGTGAATAGAGAGACGAGGCGGGACTTCGGGTAGGGCGGACGCTCGTCCTGGTTGAAGCCCTCGAGGTACTTGCCCAGGATCACGTCGGCGTGCGACATGGGGCGGTACTCTGTCACGATGGCCGCGATTCGGCGAGGTGGGTTCTGCGCGACGGCCGTGGCGACCGCGCTGGCCAGGAAGAGTCTTCTTTGCATAGGAGTGAAAAGCTACGGCCCATTCCTGAGCGGAAAGGGCCGTAGAACGTTCGAATACTGGGAGGTGACTGTTAGTGCTGGGCGGGCGCCGCGGCCGGAGGAGCTGCCGCTGGGGCGGCCGCGGCCGGAACATCCACTTGCCGCAAGCCGGTAGGGTAAACCCGCTCGCGGGAATCAAGGTCGATCATGCAGAAGCCAAGCAAGATTCCCAAAAAGATGAGCGAACTCAAAAAGATAATCGCGTTGATGGGCTTGTCGTGACGCAGATGCATAAAGATCAATGCCACCAACGAAGCCTTGAGCGTCGCGATCAACATGGCGATAATCAGGTTGACGGTGGAGGAACCGAAGTCCACATAAGCGGCTCCAACAGTGACACCCGTCAGAAAGAGTAACGCGATCAGCGTGAGAAGGTAGGGCAGTGGAGAATGGGAAGTGTGGTGCGCTTGTTCGCTCATTGGATTCCTAGCTGACGAGATAGAGAAGGGGGAAAAGATAGATCCAGATCAAGTCGACCAAATGCCAGTAAAGACCGATCAAATCCACCGGCGTGTAGTAAGCGCTCGAGAAATCGCCACGGCTTGCACGGACCATAATCCAAGAGATCAAGATGATCCCGATAAGGACATGGAAACCGTGAATTCCCGTCATAGCGAAGTAGAAGCCGAAGAACATGGCTTGCTGCGGAGGACCGCCGACCCCCGCCAAGTTGAAGTAGCGCCCGGGAAGTAGCCCATCGTGAAACTTGTGGGAATACTCAAAGTACTTGATCACAAGGAATGCGAAGGCAAAACCGAGGGTCAGGCCCAGGTTAAGGACCGTCTTCGATTTTTGGTCGGTCGACGCGTAATGTACTGCCATCACCATGGTGAAAGAGGAGCAGAGCAGGAAGACGGTATTGACGGCTCCCAGTACGCGATCCAGGTGGTGATGGCCAGCCACCCAAGCTTCGGGGTAGACGCCCTGCATCAGACCAAAGCCGACGAATAGGCCGCCAAACATCAGGATTTCCGTGGCTAGAAATAGCCACATCCCGATCTTGGAGGTGTCCAGTTGTTGTTCGGCGGTTGCGAAGTGATGTTGGCGGAACCGATGTTCCGCCACATCATGCGTAGTGTTGCTCAAGCGTTCCTCCCCTTCCCCATCGGGCGGTAGTAGTCGTACGGTCCGCCGCCAACGGATGGAATTTCATGAAAATTGTGCGTGATCGGGGGGGAGGACGTCTGCCATTCGAGGGTACGGCTATGCCACGGGTTGGCAGGCGCGTCCATTTTCTTGCGCAGAGAAGCAAAAAGGTAACCCGCCATGATCAGGAAGCCCAGACCGAGAATCCAGGAACCCACCGTGGAGGCCTGATGCAGGGCTTGGAATTCGGGCAAGTAGTTGTAGTAGCGGCGCGGCATACCGCGGCTGCCGAGCACAAACTGAGGCAGGAAGGTCGCGTTAAAGCCGATGAAGACCAACGCGCAGGCGACGCGGGCCGCCGGCTCACTGTACATGCGTCCGAACATCTTCGGCCACCAATAGTGGAGACCACCGAGGAAGGCGATCACAGTCGACCCCATCATGACGTAGTGGAAATGGGCCACGACAAAGTACGTGTCATGGAGGTGGATGTCTACCGAAACGGCGCCGAGGAAGATGCCGGTGAGTCCGCCGATGCCAAACAGCAGCAGGAAACTCAGGGCATAGAGCATCGGAGCGTTGAAGGCGACCGAACCTTTATACATCGTCACGATCCAGTTGAAGGTCTTGATGGCGGACGGTATGGCCACGAAAAAAGTGATGAAGGAAAAGATCGCCGAGGCAAGCTGCGACTGGCCCGAGGTGAACATGTGGTGGCCCCACACGATGAAGGACACCAGCGCAATGGCAACCGAGGAGAAGGCAATGGCCCGGTAGCCGAAGATGGTCTTCTGCGAGAAGGTCGGGATGATCTCCGAAATGATGGCCATCCCCGGGAGAATCATAATGTAAACAGCCGGGTGGGAATAAAACCAGAAGAAGTGCTGGAACAGGACCGGGTCGCCCCCAAGCTTGGGATCGAAGATACCGATACCGAATGAGCGCTCCATCAGAAGGAGGAGAAGGGTGATGGCAAGCACCGGAGTGGCCAGCACCTGAATCAGAGCGGTTGCATAAATCCCCCAGCAGAACAACGGCATATCGAACCACCCCATGCCGGGCGCGCGCAATTTGTGGATGGTCGCGATGAAGTTAACGCCCGTGAGAATGGAACTGAATCCCAGGACGAACACCGCAAACGTCATCAGGGCGACGCTTCCATCGGTCGTGGTCGAATAAGGGGTGTAGAAGGTCCAACCAGTATCAACGCCGCCAGTGACCATGGCCGCAACGGCGATGAAAGCGCCGGCCATGTAGATGTACCAACTGAACAGGTTGAGTTTGGGGAACGCCACATCTTTTGCCCCAAGCATGAGGGGCATTACGAAGTTCGCCAAGGCAGCAGGTACCGAGGGGATAATGAACAGGAAAACCATGATTGCGCCGTGAAGCGTGAATACCTTGTTGTAGGTCTCCGCACTCATGATGGTTTCTTTCGGCGTTAGCAGTTCCAGCCGGATCAACATGGCGAAGACTCCGCCAAGGAAGAACATGAAAAGAATCGACCAGAGGTACATAACGCCAATGCGTTTATGGTCTACCGTCGTCAGCCAGGATCTCAGGCCTTTGCCGTCGTGTAAATAATCCACATCATGGTGATCGGCGTGGCCGCTGATGTGTGGTGTAGTGATGATGTCAGCCATGTGAAACCCCCTTCTTTTATTTCAATTCCTTGATATACGCAATGATACCCCGCATCTCCGGGATTCTGAGCAGTCCCTGGAAGGTCGGCATCACCGGCTCGTAGCCAACAACGATTTTGGCCTGCGGATTGTTGATCGATTCGACAATGTAGTTGTCATCCACTGTGATGGAAGTGCCATCGGTGAATTTCTCGACACGCCCGTAAAGTCCCTTGAAGGACGGGCCAGTGTTCTTGCTCCCATCGATGCTGTGGCACGAGTTGCAGCCTTTGTTTTCGTAAACCATCTTTCCAACTTCGACAGGGGGCATGGTTTGCAGTTCCGGATCGCCCTCGATTAGCCACTTTTCGTAGACTTCAGGAGAGTCGACGAAAAGATTCGCCATCATGTCCGAGTGCGACTTGCCGCAATACTCGGCGCAGAACACTTGGTGCCGACCCGCTGCAGTCGGCGTAAATGTCAGATCGACGAACCGACCCGGGATTACGTCCGTCTTCTGCCGCATCGACGGGATGTAGAAATCGTGGAGAACATCCTCGCTCGTAAGGATCAATTTCACGGGCCGGTTCACCGGAACGTGAAGATTGCCAATCGTGCGGGTGCCATCCGGATATTCGAAGGCCCACAGCCACTTTTTGCCGGTGACGTGGATTTCGATTGCATCGTTGGGCGGGACGCTCGCCCGGACATAGTCATTGAAGCCCCAGAAGAAAATGCCCATCACGATGATGAGAGGAATGATGCTCCACAGGAGCTCAAGCGCCAAATTATGGGAGATATTCGGCGTGAGAACACCCTCTTTGCGCCGACGATACTTCCAGGCGAAATATACAGTTAGAAAGACGATTAATGCGAAGAAGAAAACGCTGAGCCACACAAGAAACATGTAGAGTACGTCGACATCATTAGCGTACGCACTGCCCTGAGGGCCAAGCATCCAATGCTTGAGGGAATCCATATTGCCTTCCTTATGATGAAACCGGCCCCGGGGGGGGCGACTGCTTAAAGTTTTCGCGCTCTTTACGCCAGAACCGCATGAGAGAAGCGCCCAGGATGAACACCGTTAATGCACCGCCTCCGCGCATGATGTTCCTGGCCGTCATGACGTAGCTTTTCGAGAGGGGATCGTACTGAAAACAATAGAGCAACAGATGTTCGCCGGTGGACCGCATTTTCCCGTCCCGGGCTTCGGTTAGCCCCATTCGCAAATCAAAGGATTTGTACTTAATGCCGTAAAGATACCGGGCAATTTTCCCATCCGGAGTCAGTAAAATCAGGGCGGCACTGTGCGCGTACTGTTGCCGATCTTTATCCCATCGATAATGAAAACCGGCTTGTTCGGCCAACTTCTTCGCATTGTCGTTGTAGTCCGACAAGAAGTGCCAGCCTGGGGCGGGCCGGTCGAAACTGATGAGTTGGGCCTGCTTTTTGCTGGCGGCGAGGGGGTACATCTCCCGGGGATCGATGGAGATGGTAACGATCTCGTATTCGTTTCCCGGGGTCCACTGCAGATCGCGAATACTCGAAGTGAGACCATTCATGACCAAGCTACAAAGCATCGGGCAGGAATAGTAGACAAAGTTGAGGACTACCGGACGTCCCTGATTGAGGAACTTCGAGAGCGGCACCGGGCGACCGTTCTCTGCCACAAACTCTAATTTGCTATCGAGTACCGTCCCGAGACGCTCCCCCACGCCCACTCCGCCCAATTCCTGAGGAACGGAGGAGTTACCTTGCAGAGAGCAAAGGAACAAGAGCGCGGAGCTGAGGACGCGAAGAGACATGGCCTTTAGGAAAACTATTACTGCTTTACCGGATCTGCGGCCGGGGCTGGAACTGCCGCGGCAGCATCTTCGGGCTTTTTCACTGGATACGAATTCACCGGGAACCGCCATTTTCCGCCCGGAGCGGATTCAGACACGATTAAGGACATCGCTTTGTCGATCGGCAGCCTAACAGTGCCGGCAGATTTGTCGATCGTGCCGTAGGTGTTCAGCTGTTTCGCCTCGCGCGCTTGCAAATCGACGTAATCCTGGGAAACCGGCTCCAACTGGAGCCTCTCCACCTCGGCATCGCGGAAGCTATTGTAGTAGATGGCGCAGCCGACACAGACCGCTACAATAAAACCGATAATGACCACCGAGACGACAATCACCGGAATCGTCTGAACTTCTGTCCGGTCAAAACCAAGGTCAGCGATTTCTTCCTGCGTTAGGTTCTTAGGATTGTTAGACATTCTGGAACTCCAATCCTTTCTCGAGTCGGGGATCGCCCACCGCTACGATCGGGGCCGATTTCAGCCGCCACCAGAAGCCGAGAGCGAGAGTGCTCATGACCGCCACAAAGCAGGCGGCATCCATCCAATGCGGGGCGACGCCAGCCTTCGAGAAGTTCGGCATGACCAGCCAGTAAATATCGATGTAGTGCATGCAGAGGATCCACACGGTCACAAACCCAAGAACGTTTAGGTTGCGTTTGCTGGCGCGGGCCAGAAGGAAGAGGAACGTGGCGGCAAAGTGCCCGAAGAGCAGAATCCCGTTCACGGTATCCCAGGAGCCAGCCCGGCGCACCAGGAAGAAACTGGTTTCTTCCGGAAGGTTGGCGTACCAGATCAGCATGTACTGCGAGAAGGCAATGTAGGCCCAAAAGACAGTGAGGGCAAACATCCATTTTCCCATATCGTGGTAGTGCTCAACGGTCACCGAGTTTGCCAGAATACCGTTGGCTCGGAAGCGAAGGAGCGTAAAGGTGAGGATCGCGAAGAACGCCCACATGCCGCCGGCAAGACAATAGACCCCGAAGATCGTGGAATACCAATGTGGTTGGAGGGACATGACCCAATCGACGCTGGCAAGCGAGGCCGACAGGAAAAAGAGGAGCATGCCGGGAGCAGAAATGCGTTCGCTCTTAAAGGTAAGGTTCAGGTCTTTCGACTTGTCCTGCTCGCGAGACCAACTCGACAGACGCCAAGCCCAGAAAGACCAGATGGCAAAGTAGACGACGGCGCGGATGTAGAAAGCGGTGGGATTGAGGTAGGCTTCCTTCTTCGCCAGGAGCGCATCGGTCTTCATGATCCCCGGATGCGCCCATTCATAGAGTTCGTGAAGTCCGAAGGCTACCGGCAGGAAAAGGAGGGCCAGGATCGGCATCGACATCATGACGTTTTCCATCATTCGACGAAGCGGTACGCTCCAAGCCGATCCTGTGAGGTGTTGGATCATCGTGAAGAGGGCCGCACCGATCGCGATACCCGTGCCGAAAAAGAAAGCGACCAGGTAAGACGGGAAGAACTGCTTATGATCGAGGCTGTACCCAACTAAAGCGGCCACCCAACTGAGGATGAAAACGCCGAGAATGATGTTCCGGCCCTTTTCCCACGTGGATGTTGGAATTTCGTAACTGTCCTTCGGGACGTCGTGATGGTGATGTTTACTCATGTTGCGACTCGTAGTCCTCGCTTAGTTCAGTTGCGCCTGCAGATTTTCCGGCACGTCGTCCTTGGTTCCGCTATTCGACCGGTGCAGGGCGCGGAGATAGGCGACAATTGCCCAGCGGTCATGGTCGTCAGTCTGCGTACGGTAGCCCATCATCGTGCGCCGACCCTCGCTGGCTATGGAGTAGAGCTCTCCGTCGTTCATCTGCTGAACTCTTGGCTCCAGCAGGTTGGCAGGCTGAAAGGCCGCGCCGGCGCGGATGCCGACTATACCTTTCCCATCACCTACGCGCGAGTGGCACGGGGCGCAGTACGTGTTGTATTTCAGTTGGCCGTGAGCGAGCAACTCCGGATTGACGGGTGCCTGATTCTTACCCACGTATTGGGAATTGACGACTCCCCAACGGTAGGCATCGTCACCACTCAATTGTCCAATAGCCACAGTGCCTTCTGGCGGGCGGCGGCTGGTGCGCTTGTCTTCAAACAAAGGGCTTCGCTGTTGGGACTTGTATTTGGGCTGGGCCTTCATGTCGTCCCATATCTGAAGGGGCGGTGTGTCGCGACTGGGGCCCAGGCATCCAGTCAGAACCATAATTCCGCTGGTGAGCAGCAAGGTTTTAAGGCTAAGGAGTTTCATGCCTCGACGACCTCCAACTTTTCGGCCCCAAGGGACGCGAGAAAATCCTTAGTCTCGTTGGCATCGAATTTCTTGTCAGAGGCTTCGATGACCAGTAGGAAACGGTCGTCGGACGAACCGGCGACGCCGGAGTAGTTAAAGATGGGATGGTTCAGCCGCGGCAGGCCGTTCAGACCGAGCATCCCAAACACGGCTGCGAAGGCAGAGAGGAGAACCGTGAGTTCAAACATGATCGGGAAGGCGAATTCGAAAGCAAATAGGGGCTTACCGCTAATGACCAACGGATAGACGATGGCACCAGTCCACCACTGCAGCAGTACTGCAGTAATCAGACCCGTCGCGCTTCCGCAGAGAACAATGTACCCAAGGATGGACTGTTTGGCGCCCATGGCCTCGTCGATCCCGTGAATCGGAAACGGGGTATAGGCTTCCATCTTGGTATAGCCCTTGGCTCGTGCGGCCCTGACAGCATCGAGGAGCGTGTCCGGGGAGTCGAAGTCGGCAACGACGCCGTGTATGGAGGAGTGATCAGCCATGGCGTTCCTTAGTGGGCCTTGACCGGTTCCGTCGAACCTGAGGTCGTAGCCGGGAGATAATGCTTTTCGTGTTCGGTCTGAATCATCATGCCCTTCACTTCGCTAACCGCGATGATCGGTAAGAAGCGGGTGAAGAAAACGAACAGCGTGATGAACAAGCCGAAGGTGCCGAAGAAGGTTAGAATGTCGACAATGGTCGGCCGGAAGTAGCCCCAGGAGGAGGGCAGGTAATCGCGGTGAAGACTCGTCGCGATAATCACGAAGCGTTCAAACCACATGCCGATGTTCACGAAAATTGAGAGAACGAACATGAACGGGATGCTGGTGCGGAGCTTCTTAAACCAGAAGAACTGAGGCGAGATTACGTTGCACGAGACCATCGTCCAGTAGGCCCAGGCATACGGACCCATCGCTCGGTTGATAAAGGTGAACCGTTCGTATTCGTTCCCGGAGTACCAAGCGATAAAGAACTCGGTGGCATATGCGTACCCGACGATGGTGCCGGTGGCCAGAATCACCTTGTTCATGTTCTCAAGGTGGGTCATGGTGACGAGATGCTCAACCCCGAAGACCCAACGAGCGATGACCATCAGGGTGATGACCATGGCGAAGCCCGAGAAAATTGCGCCCGCTACGAAGTAGGGGGGAAAGATCGTCGTATGCCACCCGGGGATGATGGAGACCGCGAAGTCGAACGAGACGATGGTGTGCACGGAGAGTACTAGAGGCGTCGAAAGACCCGCGAGGATCATGTAAGCCTTTTCGTAGTTTTTCCAATGGGTGGCGGAACCGCGCCAACCGAGAGAGGCGATGCCGTAGATGGTGTGGCGGAGTTTGGTCTTGGCCCGATCCCGAATGATGGCGATGTCAGGGATCAGGCCGACGTACCAGAACATTGCGGAGACGGTAGCGTACGTCGAGACGGCGAAAACGTCCCACAGCAGAGGGCTGCGGAAGTTCTGCCACATCGCGAGATCCGCGTTAGGGATGGGAAACAACCAGTAAGCGCGCCACGGACGGCCAACGTGGACCAACGGATAAATCCCGGCACAGGCGACGGCGAACAGTGTCATTGCTTCCGCGAAACGATTAATTGATGTCCGCCACTTCTGCCGAAATAGAAACAGGATGGCCGAGATCAGCGTGCCGGCGTGACCGATACCGATCCAGAAAACGAAGTTGGTGATGTCCCAACCCCAGCCTACCGGGTTGTTATTACCCCAAACGCCGATGCCGGTCGCTATGAGGTAGGCCAACATCGCACCGAGCAGGAGAGTCACGCTGCCACTGATGGCGAGGGCGATGTACCAATTCCTATGGGTCTCGATTTCGGTGTGAATGCTCACCGCCTCCGTGACATCGTGAAGCGATGGCTGGCCTGTCACCAGCGGAGGACTTAATTGCTCGACAGCCTTAGGATCGAATGCTAGATCGGCCATTAGGCAAGCTCCGGATTGGGATTGCGCACCTTGGCGAGATAGGTGGTACGCGGCCTGACGTTCAGTTCGTGAAGAAGGGTGTAGTTGCGGTTGTTCTTCTTCATCTTGGAGACGGCGCTTTCGGGGTCGTTGATATTGCCGAACGAGATGGCTTCCGCCGGGCACGTCTGTTGGCAGGCCGTAAGAACGTCACCGTCCTGAATTGGCTTGCGGCCATCGATCTTGTGAGCGATCTTTACTTCCTGGATTCGCTGCACACAGTAGGTGCACTTCTCCATAACGCCACGCATACGCACCGTGACGTCCGGGTTGAAGACCATCTTGCCAACCTCTTCGAGGTCCTCGTGCCAGTTGAAGTAGTTGAAGCGCCGAACCTTGTAGGGACAGTTGTTCGCGCAATACCGGGTACCGACACAACGGTTGTAGGCCATGTCGTTTAAGCCTTCGGGACTGTGAACGGTCGCGGCAACCGGACACACCGATTCGCAGGGAGCGTTCTCGCACTGCTGGCAAGCCATCGGCTGGTGAACAACTTCGGGATCGTCTTCGGTTCCCGTGAAATACCGGTCCAGACGGATCCAGTGCATTTCGCGGCCCTTCGAGACTTGATCGCGGCCGACCACAGGAATATTGTTTTCCGACTGGCAGGCCACCAGACAGGCATTGCACCCGATACAGGACTGGAGGTCGACGACCATTCCCCACTGGTTGCCTTTCGAATAATCGAAGCTGTCGAACAACTGGATCAGTTCGACATGGGCGTCTTCGTGGGAAGCGAAGTGGGACTCTTCCTTATATTTCTCGACCGACGCTTCGCGGACAACCGGACGGCCGGCTTGGTCGTGATGCTCCTGGGTCGTCACCAAGGCGTAGGTGCGCGGCGACCTGGATATCGTGACTCCAGTACCAAAGCCCATCGCGTCGGTTGTGCGGAGGAGGTAGGCGTTATAGCCAACTCCCGTGCCGACCCGTCCAACGGAGGTGCGGCCATACCCGAGGGAGAGCGTGACGGAATTGTCTGCGTGACCCGGCTGCACCAGAACCGGCGCTTCAACCTTACGGCCGCCGCGCTCGATGACAATAACCGAGCCCTCTTCGAGCTTGAGTTCCTTGGCGGTCTTCGGACTGACGATCGCCGGGTTATCCCAAACGATCTTCGTCATGGGTTCGGGCGCTTCCTGCAACCAGGCATTGTTGGCGTAACGGCCATCAAAGAGGGAGGCGGAGGGGAAAAAGACCACTTCGAGGCCAGCGGCGGCTTTCGGAGCTGCAGAGAGTGCGGCTTCGACAGCTTTCGGATTTGCCGCGGGCTTGGAAGGCGTCACCTGCGATCCAGCCACCAGCCCATCGTGCAGGGCCTGGCGCCAGGCAGGATCGGCCAGCTTTGATTGTGCTTTGACGAGTTCGTAGGCGCTTGTTGTGAGGCCCAGGCCCAGCGAGATCACTTCGATCGCGGACTTCGTCTTGAAGATCGGCTCGATGAGCGGCTGCTGCAAGGAGAGTGTACCGTCAGAGGTTACGGCGTCACCCCAGCTTTCGAGGCCATGGGATTCAGGCAGGTGCCATGTGGAAGCGGCGGCAGTCTCATCCACTTCGAATCCAAGGTGAATCGTGGTGGCAACCGACTTGTACTTCGCAGCGAACTCCAGATCAGCCGGTGCCGTATAAAGAGGATTCGCGCCCAGAACAACCAATGTCTTCACTTGGCCCGCGCCGATCTCTTTGGCTAGTTCTGTGATCCCGACGGCGGCGGACTCGCGGCCCGGACGCGTATACGACACCGTCTCGCCGATATTCCCCAACGTGTGATTGATCGCGGCAGCCAACGCATGAACGATGGCTGGTTGCCGGGGTCCGGCGAGTACAAGTGAGCGGCCTTTGTGCGCGAGCAGATCCTTCGCGAGGGCAGCGATAAACTTGTCCGATTGACCGAGGATTTTTAGTCCTTGGGGTAGAGCCGCAACTTCCCGTGCCAAGTCTGCCGCAAAGGCTTGGACATCGGCCGCCCGCAGGCGCAGGCGATGATCAGCCTGAGCGCCGGTGAGGGTAAAGTGGTTTTCCACCATGTACAGACGATTGATAGTGGAGGCGTCAGCAAACGGTGAAGCTGGCGCAGCGGCGTCTGCGGCCGGTGCGGCGGCAACCGCAAGCTCGTGCCCAGCCGGCGGCGCCATTGGGTGCTCATCTACTTTGTGCACTCCGGCTGCGATTTCTCCGGCCTTGTGATCAGCAGGCTTGTGATCGGCAGCATGCCCGGCCGGGACGGCGGAGTCAACGGCCTTACGACGCTTGGCGAAGTCGCGAATCACGTTCAGCCCAGGATTGTCGAGATGGAGGAAGTCGCAATCGAGGGACACGACAACGTCGGCCTTCGACAGGCTGTAGTGCGGCCGTAACCGATCCCCAAAAGCCAACTCGGCTCCGGCGAGGGCGAAATCTTCATTAATGGGCTCGTACTCTACCCACTTAGCCTTCGGATGTTTTGCGGCAAGACTGGAACGGAGACCGGCAATGGTGGGCGAGATTACGGTGCCGGAGAGAATCCGGATACCCTCACCATCGCCGGCAAACGTGCCCTTTGCAGCGACCTCGAAAGCCTCCCAAGTGCTGGCTTTGCCCTTCTCAAGAACTTTTTGCGAACGATCCGGGTCATAAAGGCTCAGGATCGACGCTTGGGCCCACGCATTGGCGGCGCCATTCGAAAGCGGATGCTTCCGGTTGCCTTCGATCTTGACGGGGCGGCCGTCGATTGCTTCGATCACCAAGGGCTGGGCTTGCCCCGCCACATTCATCACCGTCGCATAGTGCTGCGGAACGCCGTGGACTAAGCCTTCGACGCCCTTAGCGTAAGGCAGGATCTTCTCCACAGGACGGCGGCAAGCTGTCAAACCTGCCAATCCCATCGAGGCCGCCATAATCTGCATGAAGCGACGCCGGGACCCAGTGTCCAGCAGGTCGTTGGCGCCTTCTGGGAACTCCTGGACCATCCACTCCCTAAACTTAGGCGTAGCGGCGAGTTCATTCAAACTACGCCAAAACTTCTTCCCGGTTTGGTTTCCAATACCTTCGATTTGGATCATCGATGACACCCTGAGCAGTTCACGGGCGGATTAATGCCCTTCTGTGCAATGATTTCTCGTCCGAGCGCCGCGGCGTCGCCCTCCGGCTTCCAGTCGAGTTTCGTCACAAATTGCGCGGGCCGCAAGTTCGGTGCGGGGTTGCGGTGACAGTCCAAACACCAGCTCATCGCCAGAGTCTGAACCTGCTTCACCTCCACCATCTGGTCTACCCGGCCGTGGCAACTGACACAGCTCACACCCGCGTTCGTGTGCGAACTGTGATTAAAGTATACGTAGTCAGGCAGACGGTGCACCTTGACCCAGGGTACCGACTCGCCAGAAGCCCAACTGGCCCGAACCGGCTCAAGCACGACGCTCTTCTCCTTAACTTTGGAGTGGCAGTTCATGCAGGTTTGAGTCGGGGGAATCGACGCATAGGCCGCTTTTAAAACCGAAGTATGGCAGTATGTACAATCCATTCCCATGTTTCCGGCATGTAATTTATGACTGTATGGTACGGGCTGTTTGGGCTGGTATCCCGGTTCCAGAGTGATAGGCAGCGTCGCATAGTACAGCGTACTGGCGCCACCGATCACCCCGAGACCAACCATCACCAAAACAGTTCGCAAAATGCGATCTGATTTCTTGGAAAACTTGAGTCCCATGGTCGTTATAGCAACTCCTGAGGGGCCGGATGGTCTTTTGGGAAGACCCAAGGCAGGTTCCTGGTCATATCGCAGCCGGGATTGCGGAAGGGGTTAAAACGCGTCACAACTCTCCCTCTCTACGTCTACCATAGCTACACTGATTCTGCAATACCGACAAAAATTCCGGTTTCACAAGAATTTCTCCTGGCAAACAAACTAGATGGCGATTCCACGAAGAAAAATGCATTAAGGTGTTAAGGATGAGTTCCGGCTGGAAAGTTCGGCTTCCCGAGGTCCGCACTCCGGGATACCTCGGCCGGCGTTTCGGCAATTTACAACTGCGTCTGAAACTCATCATTCTCCATAATTTATTCTTTCTGATCCTCTCAGTTGCGGTTTATTTTACTGTCTTCCCCTTATTGGAGCAACGGGTACAAGACGATATGGCTCGCGAGATCGCGCTTTGTCTGGTACTGTTCGAGGCGGAAACTCCATGGGCGGAGAAGACAGCTGCATCCCTGCAGCTTCGATACTCCTTCGAGGAAGGTAGCGCCCAAGCCCTGAAAATCTCATCGGAGATTCGGCAGCGGCTCAACGAAAACCCCGGAACGAATGTAGTCGACCCCGGAAATCCCGGATCCCTTGCGGGAACAACTATCTATCGGCGTTTAGCTACCCGAGAAATATATCGGAAAATTCGGATGCCCTATGCGTATTACGAACGCTCGCTCGATCTGGTCCGCATTGCGCTGTTTACCGTACTGGGCATCATCTACATCCTGGCCGTGGTGTTGCTCGAATCGGTGATCATGCCTCTTTATGTTTATCGGCCGCTGAATGCGATGTTGAATGCAGACCACGCCTCGCAGACCGGTGACAGGGCGCATGAGATTATCCCTGGGGAGTACATCCCCGGAGATGAGATCGGGCAGATCATGCGTTCCCGCAACGAGACGGTGGCCGAGTTGCGGCGCCAGGAAGAGGAACTCGAGCGGGCGCTGGATCGCCTGGAGGCGGCGAAGCGAACCATGGCGGACCACGACCGCCTGGTCAGCCTGGGAATGTTGAGCGCGGGCGTGGCGCACGAGTTGAACACGCCATTGGCTGTTCTGCAGGGTTCCATTGAGAAACTGCTCGAAACGGTGCCGGACGCGGCATCCCAGGACCGGCTCCGGCGAATGCAACGAGTGGCGGCGCGTCTTAAGACCATCAGCGAGGGCCTGCTCGATTTTTCGAGAGTCCGGCGCCAGGAGAAGCACGAAGTACCAGTGCACGATCTCATCGACGAAGCGTGGCAACTGGTTTCCCTGGATGAGAAGGCGGCACAGACGGCCTTCGACAATCGCATTGCGCCGGAGTGCCGCGTCTATGGGAATGCCGACCGGCTGATGCAGGTCTTCGTCAACCTGCTTCGGAATGCACTCCAGGCGGTGCCCCCGAAAGACGGGGAGATCGTCGCGCAAACGACGCTGCAGATGGAGAACGCCGAGCGGTGGTGGATAATTGGCATCGAAGACAATGGACCTGGAATTCCACCGGATGTTTTGCCGGACATCTTCGAGGCGTTCATCTCGACGAAACTGGATTCAAAGGGTACCGGATTGGGGCTGACGGTGTCGGAAGGCATTGTGCAGCAGCACGGCGGCACGATTGGCGCCAGTAACCGGCCGGGCGGCGGGGCGCGCCTGGAAATTCGTTTGCCGGAAGCGCCAGTAACCATTGACCCCAGCCCGGCAGAAGGAGGCAATGTCTATGCCCGCTGAGGCCCCGAACGCGGACCTCAAGATTGAGATCGCCATTCTCGATGACGACCTCGACTTTCGCAACTACATGGAAGACTTCCTGACGGACGAAGGCATCTACAACGTCCGGCTTTTCGCCCACCCGGACGATCTATTTGCCTCTAATGAGCAGAATCTTCCGGACATCGTGCTGCTCGATATGAAGATGGGCGACTTCAAGGGCGACCAAGTGCTGGAACAGCTGCAGACCCGCTGGCCGGGGCTGTGCGTGATCATGGTGACGGGTTACCCCTCCCTTGAAGACATGCGCCTGACGTTCAAGATGAACGTCTTTGACTACCTGTCGAAGCCGTTTTCACTGGCGCAGTTGCGGCAGACACTGAAGAACGCAATCGAGACTTTCGGCCTCGGCAAGACGCCTCAGGACAGGCTGCGGGAGCGGCTGGGACACCGGATCAAGATGCTACGGGTGGAGCGAGATTGGTCCCTCAAAGACTTGGCCGCGACCACGAAGCTGAGCGTCTCGCAGATCAGTGCGATTGAGCGCGGGACGCATCTGCCGAGTATGGAAAGCCTGCTTTCTATTTCAAAAGCCTTTGACAAGAAACCGTCCGAAATTTTGGAAGCGATCGACTTTTGAAATATCTCCCAGCGTTGTTGATTCCCTGCGTCCTCTTAGCGCAGAAGCCCGAAGCGGGGGATGCGCAGAAGCGCGTAGAACTGAATCTCCTTGGCAAAGAAGACGCAACCAAAGGCGAGAGCCGGCGCAATGAGAATATCCAGTTCAACCTGGTGGACAACAACGCGTTGAAGGAGTTGAACGTCAGGCTGGGAGCGACGGCGACGCTCGTCGAAGAGTTCCGGGCCGATCGCGGGTACTTCGGGGCCGAGTTCGGCGTCGTCGCCCCCGGGCCACTGGTATTGGCGGCGCAGCGGCGGGCGGATTGGCACGGCAACGCTTTCGCAAACCACCAGAACAGTGTCTTTTCAGCGCGCGCCTTCTTCCAGGTAGGAGACGTCAAGCCGGCCCGAGAGAACCGCTACGGTTTTCAAACCGGCTGGAGCCCGTGGCGCAATGGGTTCGTTTCGTTGCAGGGTTCGCAAGAAAAATTGCGGGGACAGGTGAACGGGAACGTGTTGGCGCCTTACGCCAACGAGCGAACCGCCTTGGCCACCGACCCGGCGGTGCGGGCACTGGTACAGCGGTATCTCGACGCCTTCGGCCCCGAGTTACCCAACCGGGCGAACGGGACGCGACAGTTGAACACGAACGCACTGCAGCGGATTGACAGTAACGACGGCGGCGTTCGCCTGGAGCAGGACGTTACGACGAAAGACCGGCTCTTCGCCAACTACCAGTTCACTGGGCAGACCGTGGACGCTTTCCAGTTGATTGCCGGGCAGAACCCGGATACAACGACGCGGTCGCATCGGGCACGGCTGACGTGGAGCCGGGGCGGGAAGCTGCAGTTGACGAGTGGATTCGACCGCATCGGTTCGGTGCTGGTGCCGGAGCCTAACGCGGTCGGTCCCATGATTTCAACGGCGGGGTTGACGACGCTGGGGCCGTTGGCGGCAATTCCAATCAACCGGGCACAGAACATCTACCGGCAGGAGGCGCAGTATGCGTCGACCTTCGGGCGACACACCGTGAGTTTAGGTGCGGGGCTGACGAGGCGCCAGTTCAACGGCAAAGAGACGGACTCCCACCGTGGGTTCCTTTCGTTCTCGAACGACTTTGGCCGGGCGGGGATTGAGAACATGCGGCTGGGGACGCCGTCGCAATATTTGGTGGCCGTTGGCGAGATTCATAGGGGCTTTCGGCAGACGATGGGGGTGCTGTATGCGCAGGACTCCTGGAAGGCGAACTCCAACCTGACGCTGCAGTTGGGCTTGCGCTGGGAGTTGATCGGCCGGCCTTATGAGGAGCATCGTTTAAACGAAGTACCCTATGACGCGGACCGCAATAACTTCGCGCCACGAATGGGATTGGCGTATCGCCTGCCGAAAAGCGCGGGGGTTCTACGGGCGGCCATGGGAGTGCATTTCGGCGAGATCATGCCGGTGTCGTATTCGCAGGTTCGTTTTTCGCCGCCGCTGAGCGTGAAGCTGGTGATTCTGGCGCCCACCCTGTTGGATCCGCTGGGAAGCAGCAGCGAGAACCCAAAGGGCAACCTGTACCTCATTGACCGCGAACTGGCGACACCGTACCACTACCAGTACAACTTCAGCTGGGAGCGGGGCTTGGGCGCCGGGTGGCGGTTGCAGGCGGGCTATGTCGGTAGCCGGGCGCATAAGCTGGCGATCATGTGGTATACGAATCGGGCGCATCCGGTACCGGGCATTCCGCTGACGACGGCGACGATCAACGAGCGGCGGTCAAACATTGACCTTGCCGACGTTCGCATCATGTTGAACGGATCGCGCGGATACTTTGACGCCGGACGGCTGACGGTGGTGGCGCCGCGAGTGAAGCGGTTCACGGTGGATGCCGCCTACTGGTTCAGCAAAGCGATGGACCTGGGGGCCGACTATACGAACACGGCCTACGATGCCGATTCGCGCCTGTCCCGCAGCCAGAGCGAGTACGAGACGCATAGCGATCGCAAGGCGCGAAGCCAGTTTGACCAGCCGCACGCGTTCCTGGCGAGGGTGAGTTATGACTTACCAAAGGGTTGGACGCTGAGCACGGTGGCGCTGCTGAAGCAGGGGACGCCATTCAACCTGACGACGCTGGACGGGCCCGGCTTCGGCAACGTGGACGGCAACGGCGGCGACCGGCCGAATTTGCTCGATACGGCGATTCTGGGCCGGAGCTATGGCAATCCAGATACGTCGGTGGAGCGGCTGCCGCGGTCGGCTTTTGGCTTCATTGCCACGGGCGCGGAGGCTGGCAACTTGGGAGCGAACGTGTTCCGGAAGGGGGCGATCCGCAACGTGAACGCGGCGCTCGCCAAAAGTTGGTCACTGCCCCGGGAGATGAAACTGCTGCTGCGAGCGGAGTCGATCAATCTACTCAATACGCCGCAGTTCGCCGAGCCCGGCAGCATGCTGGGGACCCCGGAGTTCGGGTTCATCACGAACACCCTGAACGATGGCCGGGCGTTCCGATTCAACTTAGCGCTGCAGTGGTAGCAGGCCGGTTTCGCGCAGCCAAGTGAAGCTGTCGCGGAGGGCGCGGTCGACCTCGGCCGGGCTGGCGCTATAGCCGGGCACGACGAAGGCATGTTGGGAGTCGGGGTACAAAATCACCTTCGATTTCGCGTGGGCTTTCTGGAAGCGTTCTGACTCGGTGAAGGGCACGACGGTATCCTGGCGGCCGTGCAGGAGCAGGACGGGCGGCGTGTTCGCGTCGATGTGGAAGAGGGGCGAGAGACGGTGGGCTTCGGCGGGGGAAGCGGCGCGGTCGGCCCACTTGCCGGTGATGTCGGGGATGGGATTGTAGGCCACGATGGCGTTGACCCGCTCGCTGGTGACGGTGCCCAGGGCGAGCGCCAAGTGGCCACCGGCGCTATCGCCAGCGGCGATGATGCGTTGCGGGTCGACACCGAGCTCGACAGCATTCTTGCGGAGCCAGACGAGGGCAGCCTCGACGTCCTCCACCGCCGGGGCAACGGAGCCTAAACGGTACTGGACGGTGAAGCCGAGGGCTCCCTGAGCGGCGCCGTATTCGGCCGCGGGGAGAAACATCTCCGGGCGGCCGCCGGTCCAGCCGCCACCATGAATCCAGAGCACGGCGGGCTTAGGGGCGGGGCCGCGGCTGCCAACCATCGTCAGCAGTAGACCGGGCTTGTATTCGAACGTCTGGGCGCTCTGTTTCTCCCAAGGGTCGGCGGCGAGACCATTCTGATCCCAGGCGACGCGCCCGGCGCGGAGGGTGAGTTCGCATTGTAGAAGCTGGGTTCCGCTGATCTTGGAGCCACCCACATCAAGGAAGCCATACTGGCCCTTGTCGAGGCGGAGCACAGCGACATCGGCTTCGGCGCCGACCGTCAGATGGCCAAGGGCCGGGCGGCGAATGGCCTGCGCCGGGGCCCACGTGGAAGCGCGAATGACATCGGCGAGTGGCATGTTCATGTTGAGGAACTTCGACATGGTCGCGAGCATGTTCTTCATGCCGCCGTTGGCGCTGCCCGTGTGGAGATCGGTGGAGATGGTATCGGGCGCGAAACCTTGGCGCATGGCGGGCACGGCCCATTTCAAGAGCAGGGAGCCGGACCCGTGGCCGACGTCGAAAAGGATGCCGCGTTCACGGGCCGTGCGGTAATAAGGGCGGAGGTTTCCATCGGCATCGAGCACCGGATCAAAGGGCCGGTACATGTGGGTGTAGATATCGCCGGGTCGGAGCTTATCGAGGAAGAGATCGCGGTGCGGCCGCTCGATGTGGATGATGCCGAAGTCGACCATCACCGGGACATTCGCCGTGTCGGCGGCTTTCACAGCGCGATCGACGGCGTGCCAGTCCGGGGACGCCCAGTGGGCGGTCTTAATGCCCACGATGAGATCCTTGTTGGCCGCGGCCATGCGGGCGGTGGCTGCGGGATCGTAGTCCGCAGGGTCCTGCTCATTCATTCCGCCCATGCCCCCGGCGGCGATATTGAGGAACGCGAGAATGCGGGTGGAGGCGGGGCGGATGAGACGGTCACGGAAGTCCGGAAAGTTGCGCCAACCAGCGCTGCCAGCGTCAACGACGGTGGTGACTCCGGCGCGGAAGCTGTGCATGTCGGCGGGGACGGACTGGTCGCCGCCGGCGAGCATCCGGCCGCTGGAGCCGGTGTAGACATGGGTGTGCATGTCGATGAGGCCGGGCACCACATAGAGACCATAGGCTTCGATGACGCGGGTGGCTTGGTTACGAGGAATATTTTCG
>JBBQRA010000073.1:0-24130 GCA_038215275.1 Bryobacterales bacterium
AGGTGGACGAGGCCAAGCAAGCGCCGGTGCTGCAGGTAGTGGATCCGGCGACTCCTCCGGATTTGAAGTCGGGTCCGCAGCGGATGATCATCACGATGCTGGGACTGGTGAGTGGCGCTGTGCTCGGTGGGGCCGCGGGACTGCTGCGGCGCCGGCCAGTGTCGTTGGAGAACTCGCCCGCAGTAGCTCAGGTGGCAATGGCGGCGGCGGCCTGAAGTTATCAGGCCGCTCCGGCGATAGCCATCGGGAATCGGATTTGCCGCCACGCGGCGGCGGTGCCGTGACCGGGATTGGCGAGGTAACGTTCGAGCCAAGGCTTTTGTTCAGCGAGAGCTTCATTGGGGTCGAGGCTCCGCCAGAGTTCGGCTAGTTCCTCGGCGGTTTGTGGGGTCCAGCGGGCGTAGAAGCCGCCGGGTGGGTCGAAGCCGGGAGGGAGCAGCTGCAGAACCGGGCGATGCGCCAGCATGGCCTCCAGCATCGCTGTCGAACCGAACGAAGCCACTAAGCTGGCGCCGGCGAGATCCTCGGCTAGCGAAACGCCCCGCTGCGAGAACGTGACGTCAGGGCCGAACTCGGCGAAGTACGAACGGTCTTCAAGCGGATGGAGCCGGATGCGAAGCGGGAGACCTGTCGACCGCACCGCGGTGTGCAGAAGGCCGACGACCTGACGGTGTTGGGCGGGGGAAAGCGTGGCGGCGTGCGTTTGGGAAAGGAAGAGGAGAGTCCGGCCGGAAGGCGGCGGCGGTGCAGGAAGCGCGTAGCGATCGAGCCTCGGAGCTCCGACGACACGGAGCGTGGCAGAGGAGGCGCCTTCGCTGACGTAGCGTTCCCGGAACGCCTCTCCCCAGAGGAGGTACTCGGTGGCGCTGGTCGGGAAGTATTCCAGGCTGGGAAGTCCATGCTGGAGCGTAATCCAACGATCGGCCGCTTGCCCGAAGTTGAGACAGAGGCCGGAGAAGTCGTTTGGCGTAACCACCGTTAGTGGGCCAGAGCATTGGCTACGGATGGTTTGCGCCAGACGCTCGTAGGCGTAGGCGCGGCAGAGGAGTGCACAGATGGAAGGAGAGAGACGGAGGAGGCCGGAGCGGAGGGCGTCGGGCGTTTGGGCGCGGAGCCGGGACCAGTCAGCCCGGGCCCGGGAGAAGTCTTGGGGCGAAAGCAGGCGGAGGGCCAGGTGATCGACGTTGAGAAACGGTCCGTCGTGGAGAGTGCCGACGGGCTCGGGGCCGGCAAGCAGCGCTGGCTCGGGGCAGGATTGAAGGAGGGGGCGGAGAGTACCGTAGCCACCCTCCGCGGCATAGTCGGTGACGAAGAGGTAGCGAACGTTCTTCGGGACGGGGGGGCAGCGGGAGAGCGACAGGCCGCGGCCGGCCAAGGCGAACGGGTGGAGCGCCGCGTGCAGTGGCCGGGTTTGGCCCTTGTTCCAAAGATAGAAGAGCGGCAGGCGGATGGAGTACAGCGCGCTGCCGCGGAACGGGGCGAAGATGGCGTTAGCTTGCTGCCATGGCAGCGGTGGCATGGAGAACCTCGGTGTTGGAATTGACCGGTTCGACGGCGAGGAGCCGGGCGAGACCTTCTTCGAGTGAGACTGACGGGCGCCAGCCGAGGAGGCGGTGGGCGGATGTGAGATCGCCCCGGAGGTGGGGACGGTCGGAGATGCGGAGGCGGGCCGGATCGACCGTGACCGTGATGTCGCGGCCGGTAAGCCGTGCCAGGCTGCGGACGATATCGGCCGCGGTCCACTCGCCCGGACCGGGCACGTTGCAGATGCGCGCGGGGACGGGCGAAAGCGCCATGCGGGCGAGCGCTTCGGCGACGTCGGTGACATAGACGTAGCTGCGAAAGGTGGAGGTGTTGCCGAGTTGAATTCGGTCGGCGCCCGCGCGGAGCTGCTCGCAGAGGACGGGAATCAGGTGTGGGTTCGTTTCGCCAGGTCCGTAGACGTTAAAGAGCCGGGCGATGGAGTAGCAGAGGCCGGAGGCCTTGACGAGTTGTTCCCCGAACAGCTTGGTGATGCCGTATATTTCGCTGGGGGCCGGGATATCTTCTTCGTGGTGATAACGGTCCGAAGTGTCATAGACGGCGGCGGTGGAGGCGAAAACGAAGTTTGGCTTCGTTTCGCACAGAGCGGCGGCGGCCAAAACGTTCTGGGTTCCTTCGACGTTGATACGGAGGGTCCGCGAGGGTTCGCGTTCACAATCCGGGATGAAGTGAAGGGCGGCGAGATGCACGACGGCATCCGGGCGGAAGCCACGCATCGCGGCGTTCAGTGCCGGGGCGTCGAGGAGGTCTCCGACCGCGCAGAAGGGGCCGGGGCGGCCGGTGGAGAGATTGTCATAGACCAGCACTTCGTGCCCGGCTGCGGCTAGAAGGTTGGTCAGATGGGCGCCGACGAAGCCGGCCCCCCCGGTAATCATGATTCGCATAATGCTCCTTCAGGGCGATGAGCCATTCCTGGACTTGGTAGCGGCAGCGTTCGAGCCGCCACCAGCGCAAGCGCTGGCGGAAAAGGGATTCGAGTCCCGCGAGGTCGGGCGCTGTGGGCGCGGCGGAGTGGCCGGGTTGCTTGCGGGCCACGACTCGGAGGCTGCATTCAAGCAGCGGCGTTTCGAGTTCTTCGAGCTTTTGAACGACGAAGCCGGCGCGCTCGACCACGTAGCGGAGGGAGTCCGGGAGAAACATCATGGGATGAGCCAGATGGATCATGCCGAGACCGCGCCAATGGCCGCGGAGATTGGGAACTTCAACGAAGAGGGTTCCGCCGTCGGCGAGTTGCGAGCCGAGCGCACGGAGGGTTTCGACGGGGTTGACGCAGTGTTCGAGGACGTGGAACGCGGCGGCGTGGGTGTAGGGGACGGCTGGTTCCCTCATTTCTTCTAGTGAGTTGGCGATAATGTGGCCGCCTAGTTTCTCGCAGACGCTCTTGCATAGGGTCGAGGGTTCTATGCCGGCGGCCTCGACCTGAGGCAGCGACGAGAGGGCCCGGAGAAAGGAGCCGTCGCCGGCGCCGAGCTCGAGGACGCGAGAGCCCGGGGGGAGGAGTTCGCGGTAGGCGTCGATGCGGCGGGCCGCGGTGTCCGTGGGAATGCGCTGTTGGGAGATCAGACGGGCGCGCGAAGGGAAGTAGGTTTCGTAAGCGTGTTCGTAGAAGTCGGCGTAAGCGGCAGCGGTGGGGCGGGGGTTGAGGTAGAGGAGACCGCAGCGGAGGCAGAGCTCGGTAGAGAGCCCGAGCCCGTGGCGATCCTGCGAGAAGAGGGTGCGGCCTTTGCGCGAACCGCAGGCGTTGCAGCCGGTGGATTCGAGGATGGGTTGCCAGCGGGAAGTCATGCGGCTTGTTCCTTGTAATGGCTGAGTTGCTGCTGCCAGAGGGCCAACGATACGGGTAGCCAGTAGCTCTGTTCGGTGACTGGCGCGGCGAGGACAGCGCGCCAAGGTTCGGGCTGTAGGTAGCGGTTGAGAAGAGAGTTCCCTTCGACTTGACGGGCGGCGGCGGCGAACCATGTCTGTTCCGCCATCCCGAAGCCGAGCTTGATGGGGTTCCAGACGACTTCATCGGGCAGACGTCCGGCCATGGCGGCGCGGAGGGCGTATTTGCTGTAGCCGTTGCGAAAGCGGTCCTGGTCGGGCAGGTTGAGAGCATACTCGACGAGGCGATGATCGAGGAAGGGGACGCGGGCTTCCATCGAGACACGCATGGAGTTGCGGTCCAGATGGCGGAGGAGCTGCGGGAGGTTGAAGCGGGTTAGGTCGGCTTCGAGGCGATCGCGGAGGGAGCCGCCAGTCCACTGCTCGTGCCAAGCTGCGGCCCGATCGCGATAGGCGTGGAAGAAGTCGGGCCGGAGGAGTCCGGCGACGGGGCGGAGGCGGCGGAGGAGGCCGAAGCGGAAAGGGGCAGGGAGCCAGGCCGCGGCGCCTTTGACGAGGTGGTGGACCGTAGAGGAGAGGCCGAGAGCGCGGGCGTTATTCCATAGCGCCGCGGGTCCGGCGCTGCGGAGCAGGACGGGGAGATGGACGCGGATATATCCGCCCAGGAGTTCGTCGCTGCCTTCGCCGGTCAGGATCACCTTGATGCCGTCACGTTGGCGGATGTGGGCGAGCAGGGAGAACGAGGCGAAGATGGAGGAATTGTGGAAGGGCTGCTCCTGGCAGCGAACGAGTTCAGCGAGACCGGACTCGAACTGGTTGCGGTTAGCGGGGATGAGTTGCGGGTCGGTATGGCGGAGGTTGGCCAGGATGGCCTTGATGCGGGGCGTCTCGTCGTAGCGGTGGCCCGCGGGGTAGACGCTCGAATAAGTTCCGAGGCGCTGGCCTTGGGCGCCGAGCATTTCGTCGGCATAAGAGACGATGGCTGATGAGTCCAAACCTCCGCTGAGGAAACTAGCGACGGGGACATCGCTGCGGAGCCGAAGGCGGACGGATTCGGCGAGGTGGTGGCCGAGTTGGGTGCGGTCGGCCTCGGCGAGGCGGGGGATGCGGTACCAGCGGCGGAGTGTTTGAAGCTTGCCGGCCTGGACGCGGGCACAGTGGCCCGGGAGGAGTTGGCGGATGCCGGGGTAGAACGTTTCTTCGGTATGGTCGGCAAGCCCGAACAGGAGAAAGTCCCAGGTGAGGGCGTCGGTATCGCCGTCGGGCAGCGGGCTGAGGGAGAGGAGGGGACGGATTTCGGAGGCGGCCCAAAGCTGGCCGTTGGGCAGACTGCGGAGGTAGACCTGCTTTTCGCCGAAGCGGTCTCGGGCGAGGAGCATCGACTGGGAAGCGGGGTCCCAGAGGGCGAACCCGAACATGCCGTTCAGCCGGGGGAGCGCGTCCTCGCCCCATCGGGCGCCGGCGTGGAGGAGCACTTCGGTGTCGGAGCCGGAGAGGAAGGGGCCGGGGAGGGTTTCGCGGAGCTCCTGGTAGTTATAGATTTCGCCATTGAAGACCAGAGCGTGGCCGGAGGCGGGTTCGACCATGGGCTGATGGCCGGCGGCGGAGAGATCGAGGATGGAAAGGCGGCGGAAGCCCATGGCGGCCACGGCCGGTTCGTCAGCGGTGGCGACGAAGGGGAGATGGCCGAGGGAGCCGATGGTGTCGCGGCCACGGAAGCGGGAGGCCGTGGTGGAGAGGGCGAGATAGCCCTCGTCGTCCGGACCACGATGGCGCAGGAGGTTGGTGGCTCGCTCAAGGCGGGCGTAGTCGGCGCGGCCGAGCGGGCAGGCGCTGCTGACAGTAACGAATCCACACATAGAATTAGTAAGCCTTTCTCCACAGTTGAGGGCGCCAGAACCAAACGAACCCAACGACGATGCTGCTGCCGAGGGCAGCGGGAAGCCAGCCGCGGTGAACCAGTTCGTAGACGCCAGCGCCGATGACCCAGGAGGCGAGCAGGCGCATGGTCAGCGCGACGGGAATGCGCGTGAACCAGAGTTGCAGGAGCCACGGGAAGAGGACGACATTGGCCAAGGACCAAGCGCCCGCGACGCCGAGGAACGGCGTGGCGGCGGCGTAGAGCACCGTGAAGGCAAGCTTCCAGCCGAAGACCGCGCGATGGCGATGGGCGGCCAGCATAGCCGACGAGATAATGCCCCAGCAGCAGGAGGAGAGGAGGAAGCCGGGGAGGAAGAGAATGATGGTCCACGACGCGTCCTTCCAGACTTCGCCGAAGAGAAGGGGGAGCCAGAGGGGACTCCAGCCGGCAAAGAGCGCCAACGGGAAGCCGGTGATTAGAGTGAGCTGTTCGACGTGCGTCAGGGTGATGGGAAGGAGGTCGGGATCGACCTGGCGCTGGCGGCCGTAGAGGGGAAGTCCGAGGCGGGGAATGGCGGCGGTGAGGAAGAGCGCTTGACGATAGAGGCGGAAGGCCAGTTCGACAAAGGCGAGATGGACGGGCGTGGTGAACCGGGCGCCGATGACGGAGGCGATGGCGCCGGATAGCGCTCCGAGAAGACTGTTGCCGATGGTGGCAAAAGCGAACCCACGAACCCGCCGCCAGGTTGCGTGCCGGAAGATCAGGCTGACCGGGACGGGGCGTAAGAGGATGGCGAGAGCGCTGGGCAAGGCACCGCGAAGTACCAAAGCGGAGGCGACGGCCACCCGGGCCTCTCCTGCCCAAGTTCCGCCGACGGCGATGAGGGTAAACAGGATGGTCTCGAAGAGTTCGACCAGCATGACGCGTTGGAAGGCGAGATCGCGCTCAAGGAGGGCGATGGGAACGGCGCGCCAGCCGAGGAAGTAGACACCGGCCGCGGCGGAGAGGCGCAAGTCGAAGCTGCCTGGTGAAAGGGCGAGGAGTAGGAGGGCGAGGACCGTGGCGGTGGCGTGTTGGAGGGCGAAGAGGCTTTCGAGGTCCCATTCGTCGGGCTCCCGGACTAGCCAGGTGGCGAACCCCCGGGTGGCCAGTTCTGAAGAACTGACATAGAGCAGGAGCGGGACGGCGAACTGGCCCCATTCTTCCGGAGTGAGGAGGCGGAGGAGAATGACGCCCCCGAGGAAGTTCACCAGCATGGCTCCGCCATAGCGGACGGCGAGCCAGAAAATGCCGGCAGAAGCGATCATGCGCGGCGGGCTCCGCGGAGGAGTTCTCGGCAGAGGAGGAGAAGGAAGGCGCTGTTGCTAATGAAGTAACGCCCGAGGAGCCGGCGGGGTTCCTGGATCAGACGCCAGGACCATTCGAGTCCGGCGCGTTGCATCCAGACGGGGGCACGGTCGACGTTGCCGGCCCACACGTCCATTGCGCCGCCGACGCCGATGCCGACGCGGCAGCCGGTGGCGGGAAGGTGCTCGGCGAGGAAGAGTTCCTGGCGGGGGGAGCCCAGGCCGGCAATAAGGAGTTCAGCGCCGGAGGCGGCGATGGCAGCCCGGATGAACAGAGGGTCAGCGAAGTAGCCGTGGTGGGTCCCAACGATCTGCAGGGTGGGGTTGTGCTTCTTCAACTCGGCGGCGCAGCGCCCGACAGTAGATTCGGTACTGCCGAGAAGGAAGACGCGATGGCCGTGGGCGGCGCAGTGGGCGAGGAGGGCCCAGGTAAGATCGATCCCGGTGACGCGTCCCGGCAAGGGCTTGCCGAGGGCCCGGGCAGCGAGGACGACGGACTGGCCGTCCGCGACGATGAGGTCGGCGGCGGCGTAAGCGCCGGCAAATTCGGCGTCTTGACGGGTGCGGGTGATGTGGTCGGCGTTCAGGGTGCAGACGAACGTCGAGAAAGGCCGGCGCAGGGCTCCGGCGAGGTAAGTGAGTGCTTCGTTCAGCGAAATGGCCGCCACGGGCAGGCCGAAGAGTTCAACTGCTGGAGCAAGTAGCCGTGCGGCCAGTGCCGCTTCCGATCGCGCCGGATTGGAAGTGGTGATAGATCGAACGGATACGCGCACCGTTCACCTCCCACGTGAAGTTCTCGAGAATGGTCTGGCGGGCAACGGCGCCGAGGCGGGAGAGATCGGCCGAGGAGCAACGGCGGATCAGGGAGATGAGTTCGGGCAGATTGTGGGGGTCGAAGAGGAATCCGTTTTCGCCGGGGCGAATGAGATAGCGGGTGCCGCCGGAGGAGGCGGCCAGAACGGGCCGGCCGGCGGCCATGGCTTCGAGCGCGACGGTGGGCAGACCTTCGTAGGCGGACGGAAGGACGAAGAGGCCGCAACGGGTATAGGCGGCGGCTAGGGTTTCGTCGTCGACTTCGCCGAGGAAGTGGACGCGGCCGGAGAGGCCGAGAGAGAGGGTTTGCGCTTCGAGAGTGGCGCGGTGGCCGCCGTCGGGACCGATCAAAGTGAGGTCAAAGCCAGGGAGTTCAGCGAGGGCCGCGAGAAGGAAATCCACGCGCTTGACGGGGTCGAGGCGGCCAACGAAGAGGAGGGAGCGGGGAGAGCCGGGGAGGGGCGAGGGAGGCGCTGCCGGGAGACGGAGCGCGTTGGGGACGACGTGGAAATTGGCGGCGGGGGCGCCGAGGAGGATGGCATCGCGCTTGTCGTTTTCGGTGAGGGCGATCAGGGTGTCCGCCGAATGGAGGCCGAGCCAGCCGAGGGTGGAGTCGAAAAGGCCCTTCTTAAGGGCGGAGGCCCAGGAGTGGGCGGGGTAGTAGCAGTGGGCCGTAAAAACGGATGGGACGCGAAGCTGGCGCGCGGCGAGGAGGCCGCAGGCGGCAAAGGGACGGCGGGCGCCGTGAGCGTGAATGACATCCGGCGCGAAGCGGCGGAGGGCGTACGGGAGGGCGAGGGAGGAAGAGAGGCGATGGACCGGGACCTCATTCCACAGGTCCGGCCCGGGGGTGAGGGTGAGAATAAGAAGGTCGTCGCCATAGGCGCGGAGTTCGCGGGCAAGGTTGCCGACATGCTGCTCGAGGCCCCCGCGCAAGGGAAAGAAGCTACTGGTTACCAGGGCGATCCGCATGGGGCTCCTGAGAAGGAATCGAGATGGCTCGCATGGCGAGGCCGGCAAAAAGAAACAACGGAGCGGTGCCAGTGAAACCGAAGATGCTTTCTGAGAACAAGGCGCCGCAGCATCGGCCGAACAGAGCGGCGGCGATGGCCGCCACGAAGACGTTCTGCAGGGCGGCGGCGCCCCGGGCCAGCGTAACGACGGCCGAGCCGAGAAAGCCGAGGAACAAGAGGACGGAAAGCAGGCCGGCCTGACCCATCAAAGCCATGTAGCTGTTTTCGCCGACACCCTCCGCAGAGACGCCTTCGAGATTAGCGAAGCCGCCTGCCCGTCCGATGCCGCGCCCTAGCCAGTATTGGTCCAAGTTCTCGATGGCCTCCTGCATGAATTGTGTGCGCACGGAGGCGGAACTCTCCTGGCCAGTTACAGTATTTGTTAGTAGTTCGAAACCCAGAGTACTAAGCACCAAGCCTCCAAACAGGATCCAAAGTGCGAGAGACCCGATGCGGGCGTGATGATCCCGGCGAAGCCACGCCAGCAGACCGAGGGCGAGGAGTGTGGCGAAGATCGATTCGCGATGGACGGAGAGGGCGAGGGTACCCATGAAGAGAGCGAGGAGGGGCAGCCAGTTGCGGCGGCCGGAAGCTACAAGGGCAGCGACATAGACGACGGGGACGACGCTCGCTTGTCCCAGGGAATGGGGGTCACCATAGAAGGAAACCATGCGGCGCATGCCGTGCATGATGTGGTTGGCCCATAGGCCGAGGTGGTTACTGTTTTGATCGGGCTGGAGACCCTTTACATCGACCAGGAAACCGCCGATCTGGACGACGAGGCTCCAGAACTCGAGGGGTAAAAAGAAGAGTTCGAAGAAGCCGAACGCACAGACGAGGCCATGGGTGAAGAGGAAGACGCGAAGCAGCGAAGGAGTGGCATCCACCTGGAGTAACCGGCCCGCAAAGTAGGCGAGCGCCGGGGTGATCAGATTGCGGAAAGCGCTAAGTTGGGTCTCGGCGGAGATCTGGGTTTCGCCGTCGCCGATGCCGAGGGCGAGATAGACAGTTAACAGGACGGTGTAAGTGAGGAGGAGGAGATCAGCGACCTGCCAGTGGCCGAGGCGGGTGCGCTGGCGGAGGGCGTTTCCAGCGAGACTCATGCCCAGCAGGCCGTCCTTGATGACGATGAGCCCGCGTACGGTTTCGACGCCGACGGCGAACTGCGCGTAGAGGAGAGGGGGAACGAAGTTGGAGAAGGGCAGCCACACGAGCAAGAGTGCCGCTTGGCGGGCGGGGTGGAAAAGCCCGCCCGCGGCAACGGCGAACCCGAGAACGGCGAAGAGGGGGTTCATGGATGGTGCGGAGGAAGGGACCGGTTAGGAGAAAGAGAATCCGTCGAAGTTCGAAGATATGGCCGGATTGGCGGTCTCGGCGACAGGCAGTTTCTGTAACTCCGGTGCCGTCCAGCTTTCGCGCTGGTCGTCTATCGGGAGATTGACTTCGATTTCTTGGGAATGATTCATGAGGGGTAGCTCCTTGCTTAGATTGGCCGCGAAGCGGCCCTATGAGCGGAGTGGGCGGAGGGGCCGGAACTTCTCAGTGGGTTTGGTAGCCGAAGCGGGCGATGGTCTCCGCGTGGTGGCGGGCGATGCTGTCGGACTGTTCCGGGGTGAGGACGTCCCGCCAACCTCCGGAGCGGCCCTGGCGGAAGAACTTCTGGGCGGTGGCCGGTTTTTCATGGAAGCCGGAGACGTCTTCCTGCTCGCGGAGGTTTTTGAAGGAGCAGGCTTCGATAGCGGCGTGGAGGCGGTCTTCGTCGATAGAGTAGCCGCAGGCCTGGAGGAGGGCGGCGAAGGTGGAGCAGGGGTTGGCGAGAAGGTCCTCGTATCGAGTAATGTGGACCGGGATGGCGGACTGATCGAGCCAGGAAGCGGCGTGGGTGGACCAGGAACCGTAGAACTGGGCGAGTTGGGGCTTGCGCTCGTGGAGCGAGCGGGAGGCGACGTAGTTCTCGTCATTGAGCAGGGCGATGGTGTCGGAGACGGGCTTGCCGCGATGTGCGGCGTAGGAGACGGCGACGTCCCGGGGATCGCGAACGATGTAGAGGACGAGGCTTGAGTTGGCGGGCGTGTGGAGGTGTGGGTCGTACTGATCGTGAACTTTGAAGAATTGTCCGGGCTGGCGATGTGCGACCGTGTCGTACCAGGCAGACCGGAGGGCGCGAACTTCGTGGGCTTGAAGGAGATCGCTATCGCAACCGAGGGCCTGGTCGAATAGTTGGCGAGAGGAGGCGATGGGGATGGCCTTAATCTCGTTGATGGCGACAGTTGCGCCGGTCGGCGCGAGGTAGTTTAGGAGCAGAGCGCGTACCCAGGTATTGCCGGATTTGGGGTAGGAGGCGATCCACGTGATGCGGCGTCTCATGGGAGTTGGCTGAGGACGGCTTCGGCGAGTTGGCCGACGGGGAAGGCGCCTTTCGGTCGAGAGACTCGGAGGACGCGGACCTGCTGCGCGAGGGGTGCGAGGTGGGGAACCGAAGCGCCATCGCCACGGAGGGCGGAGATGAGGTTGGCGCGGTAGACCTGTCCGGCGAGTGCGCCGAGTTTGGCGAATCCGGTGACCGCGGTTAAGGAGAGTTCGCCGGGAGAGTCAGGATTTAGGAGGATGACGGCACGGACGGGGAGGGGAGTGGGGTGGGCATCGGCAACGGGCACCTCGTACTTGGGGAGATTGGGGCGGACGGCTAAGAGAGTATCGGTGGCGATGGCGAGTTGAGCGGCGGCATCGGCCCAAAGTTTGAGGCGGGGATAGCCGGGATAGACAGTGATGGGGCCGGATTCGCCGGGGGCGAGGGCGCAGACATCGTCGGCGATGACGGGGCAGCCGCGGCGGCGGAGTTCGGCGCAGAGGGTGGACTTACCAGCGCCGGAAGGACCGGCGACGAGGATGGCGCCCGACGGAGTGGCTACGGCGCTGGCGTGGAGGACGAGGGTCCCGCGCTGGTGAAGGAGCGCGCCGAAGACGGAGCCGAAGAGGAAGAGCCGGAGGGATTGGGGATCGGCTCCGGCGGCCGGTTCGACGACGATCCGCCGGCCGCCGCTGACGAAGAAGCGGCCGACGGAATCGAGATGGAAGAGGTAGCCCTGGGGCCCGGCCTGATAGCAGAGGCCGGACTGGCGGACATCGTCGAGTTGGTTGGGGGTGGGGCCTGCCAGAACCTGGACATCGCTGGGGCTGGAGACAGCGGCGGCTGGGAGAGCGCCGAGGTCAAGGGTGGAGCGGATGGAGAGTCCGAAGGCCTGGTAGCGCATGAGATCGTTATGAAAAATGAGTCTCGATCAAAATTGAAGCGGGGACTGGAGTTTCCGGAGTTTGAGCGGGGTCCAGACTTCCCGATTGGCTTCGGAATCAGGGGGTGTTTCGATTGATTGGCTTTCTGGAATGGTCATGGATGCTTTGGGGTGAAGCTGGATTGGATGCCACGAAGCAATGGCTAGCGAGGTCTGAAGGCTCGGCAGCGCATACAAGGTTCAGGAGGTACTGAATCCGTCAGGAGATTGAATCCCACCGATGCCTGCGGTTTCGGTAACGGGGAGTTTTTGGAGCTCGGGCGGGGTCCAGGTTTCCCGATTCGCGTCGGAATCAGGAAGTGTTTCTTTGGAAGTGTTTGGGCTTTCTGGAATGGTCATTGATTTAGCTTTCCGATGGGGCGGGCACCATGAGGCCTTGGTAGCGCATGGGGTGGCTAGGAGGTGGTAGGTCCGTCCGGAGTCACGTTTCCAAAGGTTGTGGCGGTTCCCGCGACAGGGAGATTCTGGAGTTCGGGCGAGGTCCAGGTCTCGAGCGGCGATGCCTGGGTAGCTTCATCTTTTTCGATGAGCCCTATTTCAGGATTGTTCATGGTAAGGATTTCCTAGTTGTTTATTGGACGGACAGAGTAGATGTGGGATCAGGCGGCGAATTTGCTCACCAGATTTTGCGGTGACGCGGCGACGCGCTCCATGAAGAATCCGGCGGCGAGGCCGGAGCAGATCTGCGCAGACAACGTCTGTCGTCTGGACGGATCGGATGCGGTGGCAACCTCCTGGATGGTCTGCCGCATGCGCGGAAAGTCGAGGGAGTCTGCGATGGCGGGTTGATTGGCAAAGCGTTCGAGCGCTTCGAGCGCAGCGGGGAGACTGGCTTGGAGGCGCTGGACAAAGTCGGCAGACTGTAAACCGCGACGGCGGTTCAGGCGGACGACGTCGGGGAGGAGGCCCTCCATCGCGCGACGGACCGGTTGCCGTCCGTCGAAAAAGTGAGGGGGAAGGGAGAAGCAGAGGCGGAGGAATCTGGGGTCGACGGTGGGATCGAGCGGCTCGAGACCATACGCGCCAGCGAGAGCCGTCCAGGCGAATCCGGAACTATTGCTGGCGGCTCGCAGGGAGAAGTGGCGGAAGTCGCCGTTTGCCCGGTATTGGTTCTCAGCGTCGAACAGAAGCGGCGACAGGTTATGG
Source organism: Bryobacterales bacterium (assembly GCA_038215275.1). Classification (GTDB taxonomy): domain Bacteria; phylum Acidobacteriota; class Terriglobia; order Bryobacterales; family Bryobacteraceae. The sequence goes on from JBBQRA010000073.1 coordinate 12,839, forward strand.
GCGGCAATTGCCGAGGGGCGGAGGAGGCAGAACTTCTGCCAAGCTCCGCGGCGGCGGAAGTTCCGGCCGGTGAGGTTCTGTAGTTTCGATTTGAGGAGGTTGCGGAAGGAGGGCGGGCCGTGCCAGGAGAGAGTAGCGTTGCCGCCTTGTCCGTTGAAGAGGGCGTGATGGCCGTGGGCCTGCGCCTCGGTCATGATGGCGAGCAGCCAGAGGGAGTTGGCGTTGGCGCGGGGGGTTCCGGAAAGTGTGACGGATTTTTCGATGGAGGCGACGAGACAGCGGTCGGCGGCGGAGATGAGATGGTGATCGATGTTGGGATGCCACTGGGCGACGGCGGCGGCGGCGGGACCTTCATCCAGAAAACGGAAGGGATCGGACTTCCCCGCAGGGAGGAAGGCTGGCACGGAGGTGAAGGCGCGGAGGCGTTGTCCGGAACCCGCGAGGAGGCGGGCGGCAGTGGCGGTTACGGAGCCGGAGTCGAGGCCGCCGCTCAGCGTGGTGGCGGGCTTAAGAACGGAGCGGACGCGGGATTTGACGGCGCGCAGGAAAGTCTCTTCGAACTGGCGTTGCAGGTCTTCGGTGGAGCCGCGCAGCGGTTCGACCGGTTCGTCGACCTTCCAGTAACAGATACTGCGGCAGGATTCGGTAGTGACTTCGAGGGCGTGACCGGCGATGAGCCGCTGGATGCCGCGATAGCCGGTGTCGGTGGTCCGGTTGGCGAGGATGCTGATGGAGAGGGCGAGATGATCCCAGTTGACTTCGCGGGGAACCGCGGGGACGGCGAGGACGCCGTCGATGTGACCGGCGCAGGCGAAGCGGCCTGGCGTGTTGTAGTAGTAGAGTCCGGCGCTGCCGAAGGGATCGCGGGCGACGATCAGACGGCGGGTGCGATGGTTCCAGGCGGCGAACTGCCAGTCGCCGTGGAGTCGGGTGAGGCAGTTCAGTTCGAGGCGGAGGAAGGCTTGGAAGGCGAGGGAGGAGTCAGAGATGGTGGCGGGGAGATGGAGAGCGAGGAGGAGTTCGTCGCGGTAGTCGAGGCGGGCATTGCCGACCCAGGTCCATCCGCTGGCGGCATCGGAGAACAGGCGGGAGTTGCGGCCACCGGCCGGCTGGACAAAGCCGAGGGAGACGCCATCGGCGCCGATGTGCTGGCCGTTGGGGGTGCCGGGGGGCGCCATGGCGTAGAGCATGGCGGGGAGAGGAGACGGGCCTTCGGTGAGAGCTGCGCAGATGGAGGTCATGGGGAAGTTACCAGAGATTGCGATTGATCAGAAGGCCTTGGCTGGGGAAGAGGGGGAGGATGGTGAATTCAGGGAAGGCGGCCGTGAACTCGGCGATGGCGCGGTCGACGCCGCGGCATCGGCGGTTAACGTCGTCAAGGACGATGGCGCTGCGGGGGGCGAGGCGGGTGCGGAGCCAGGCGAGAGACTCGCAGGTGGCGAGATAGACGTCGACGTCGAGATGGCAGAGGGCGATGGGGCCTAGCTCCAGTGCCTCGGCGACTGCAGGAAAGAAGCCGCGATGCACCTGGGCGAACGGAAAAGGGGAAAGCAGATTGCTGACGCGCTCGTACGACGTATCGAGGAAATCGTCTACCCGAAACAGATCGTCGTCGGGCGTGAGATGTTCGAATCCGCCAGTTTCAAAGGGATCGAAGCAATGAAAGTCCCGGGGTTGGGAGCCAGCCAATATTGCGTTGCAGAGATGTTGGGCGCTGCCGCCCCGCATGGAACCGATTTCAAGGAATGTGCCGGGGCCGACGAGGTTCGCGTAGGTCCAGAGGTTGGCCAGCCTGCCATGATCAAGGAGTGTATGGAACTTGACCTGCGCGATGGAGGCCTGATAAGCGGGGTCCTGGAGGACTTCGACGTTGCCCGTGTCGGTGGGGGGCGAGAGGAGGCGCCGGCGCTCCGCGGCGAAGTGATGGCGGCGAAGGGGAGTTCCCAACAGATGGAGCAGATCCCATTTCCGGGAGTTAAGCTGCCAGCGCGTTACATTGTCGATGAACCAGTTTGCAACCATGGCTTTCGTTAACCCGTAGTGCGGCACTGGGGGGAATCCTCTCCGGAATTCCGGTACGATACGGGCATATGTCCAAGAACGGCGTTTCACGGCGGTACTTTTTTCAGGGATCTCTATTGGCGGGCGCGGTGCCCCTGGGAGGGTTCGGCAGCGTGGCTTCACTGCGAGCGTTGGGCTACAAGTCGCCCAATGAAAAACTGAATATTGCGGGGATTGGGGCCGGGGGGAAGGGCTTCTCGGACTTAGTGGGTTGCAAGAGCGAAAACATTGTGGCGCTGGCTGACCCGGACGAAGAGCGGGGGGCGCGGGGATTCAAAGAGTTCCCGAGGGCGACGCGGTACAAGGATTTCCGGCAGATGTTGGACAAGGAGTTGAACAGCATTGACGCCGTAACGGTGTCGACCCCAGACCATGTACACGGGATGGCGGCGATGTGGGCGATGTCGCGGGGGAAGCATGTGTACTGCCAGAAGCCATTGACCCGGACGGTATGGGAGGCGGGGGAACTGGCTAAGGGCGCGGCGAAGTATGGCGTGGCCACGCAGATGGGGAATCAAGGGTATTCGAACGAAGGGGCGCGGCAGTGCGCCGAGATCATTTGGAGCGGGGAGATCGGGCAGGTGAAGGAGGTTCACGCCTGGACGAACCGGCCGATGAAGTATTGGCCGCAAGGCCCGGACGTGGATCCGAAGCCGGGTCCGGTACCGTCGACGCTCGATTGGAACTTGTGGCTGGGTCCGGCGGCCGAGCGGCCCTTCAGCCCGGCATACGCGCCGCGGACGTGGCGCGGGTTTCCAGACTTCGGCTGCGGAGCGATTGGGGATATGGCTTGCCACATTATGGGTACGCCGAATATGGCGCTGCGGTTGGGCGCGCCGGAGAGCGTGGAGTGCATCAAGCAAGTGGGCAAAGGGCCGCATACGTTCCCGCAGCAGGCGGTGATCCGGTTTGACTTTCCGGCGCGGGGGGCGATGGGTCCGGTGAAGGTGTTCTGGCATGACGGGCTGAGTGAGTTTCCGCCGTTTGACGGGATCCCGAAGGGCGAACTGATCGGGGACAAAGATGTGAACGGGAGCCTGTTTATCGGGGAGAAGGGGATGTTGACGACGGGATGTTATGGGGAACGGACGCGGTTGATGCCGGATGCGCGGATGAAGGATTACACGCTGCCGGCGCAATCGCTGACGCGGTCTCCGGGCCACTACCGGGATTGGATCCGGGCGGCGAAGGGTGGCGAGGCGGCGTGTTCGAACTTCAGTGTGGCCGGGCCGTTTGTGCAGTGGATGCTGCTGGGCGTGATCGCGATGAAGTTCGAAGGGAAATTGGAATGGGACGCGGCGAAGATGCAGTTCTCGAACAATAAAGAAGCGAATCGGCATCTGCGGCCGACTTTCCGTAAGGGTTGGGACTTTGTTTAGTGCGATAGGATGGAACGCAATATGAATCGACGCAACCTTCTCCAGATGTTGCCCGCGGCGGTGGCTGCGGGCTCGCTGCCCGCCGGGGCGGCTCCGAAAATTGACTCGTCGGCCGGTTTCCGGCTGGGCGTGGCTACGTATTCGCTGCGCGGGTTTTTGCGCCCGCAAGCGATCGACATGTTGAAGGTGTTGGATGTCGACACCATTTCGCTGAAGGAGTTCCACGCCAAAATCAAGAGCGATCCGACGGAGTGGGCCAAGGCGCGGAAGGACTGCGAAGCGGCTGGGCTGCGGATTGTCTCGGTGGGCAACATCAGCATGACCGTCGACAGCGACGAAGAGATTGAACTCAACTTCAAATACGCGCAGGCGCTGGGAGCGGAGGGCATCGTGATGGCGCCGACGCATGTGGTGCTGCCGCGGATCGAGAAGTTCGTCAAGAAGTACAACATCAAGGCGATGATTCACAACCATGGACCGGAGGATAAGCACTTCCCGACGCCGCAGTCCGTGTTGGATGCAGTGAAGAACATGGACGAACGGATGGGCTGCTGCATCGACGTGGGCCACACGGTGCGTACGGGCGCGGACGTATTGGAGTCGATCAAATCGGCTGGAAAGCGGCTGCACGACTTCCACATGAAAGACCTGCGGGACCTCTCCGATAAGGCGAGCCAGTGCGACGTGGGCGACGGGAAAATTCCGGTGCCGGCGATGTTCAAACTGCTGCGGCAGGTGAAGTACAAGGGCAACGTGAATCTAGAGTACGAGATCAACTTGAAGGATCCGCTGCCGGGAATGATCAAGAGCTTCGCGTATATGCGTGGGGTCCTGGCGGGGATCCAGGCTTAAGGCCGGGGCAACCCCTGTAGGAACGTCACGAGGCCGGCCGTGAGGTTGGCCTCGATCTGATCGTTGAAGACGGAGGTGGTGGGCTCATAGCCACCTTCGGCGAAGCCTGCCTTGGTGGGGAGGTAGCCGATCCAGCCGTTGGTGTAGCCGAAATAGAAGGTCTGCCGGAAGGGCGATTGGCGGCGGACCTCTAGGGCGATGGCGCAGAATAGCTCGACGGGAGCGCTCCAGATGGCGGTGTCGTTGATGGTGAGCAAGCGGATGGGGAGCCGGACGAGATCGCCGCGCTGGTAGGTGGGGAGTTCTGGCGTCCATTCGAGCGAGGGCTTGCGGGGGCTCTCGATCCAGTGCTCGTAGGCGGCGAGTTTCACATTGGGAGAGGCGGCGGGAAGGCGGTTGTTCGCAGCAAGGATGCGGTCGCCGAGGAGGACGTTGAACTGCGTGAGGTGGCCGCTGCGGGGATCGGGGTAGACGCTGTAGATGGGGGCGAGATCGCCGGCCGCGCCATTGATATATAGCATTGTGGCGCCGAGCTTTTGTTCGACGTAGGCGGCGACGATGCCGGGGGCGTCGCCGGAGATTTGCAGGAATTGGCCGTTGAGAACGGTGCCGTGCATGGCGTAGTTTGCGATGAGGGCGAGTGGGGAGCCGTCGGGTTTATCGAGGCGGATGAGGCCGATCTGCCGGTCGGCGGGCCCGTCGGGATTGAGGCCGAGCGAGATGCGGCCGTCGACATCACGGGCGCGGCGGTTGATGTTGGCGAGGGACATGCCGGTGCCGGTGGAGAGGCGGGCGGGGGCGAGTTGGGCGAGCGCTTTCTGCGCGCCGGAGACGAGAGTCTGGATGATGTATTCCGTGTATTCGGTGTCGACGGGATGCCGCGAGCGGCCTTTGAGGAGAACGGCGTAGACGCCGGGGGGGCCTATCTCCGGGGCGGAGTGCGTGTGGGTGACGGTCCACCAGAAGTTGAGGGCCGGGACGCCGGTGGCGGCTTGGAGGCGGCGGGCGGCTTCGTCGTAAAGGGAGGGGGAAAAGAGGCAGAGGTCGGTGGAGACGAGGACGAACTTTGATTGGCCGTCGTCGAGGGCGACGATTCGGTGGTGGATGGGATCGTGGACGCCGGTGGACTGGCGGTCGGCATAGCCGAGGAGCCACTTGGGGGTGGCGGGGGTGATGTCGACCTTTGCGGCGGAGGCGCGGAACTCAGCCGAGAGGGGCAGGTTCAGCAGCAGGGTGAGGAGTAGAAGGCGCATGGTGGATGAGAGTGAGGGCCGTAAGATGACCGGTGACGTTCAGGATGGTTTTGGCGAAGTCGGGAAGGACGTCGACGGCGAGCATCAGACCGATGCCTTCGATGGGTAGGCCGATCGATTGAAAGACGGGGACCATGACGAGGAAGCTGGCGTTGGGGACACCGGGGGTGGCAAAGCTCATCAGGGTGACGACGACGGCGAGCGTGAGCAGGTCGATGGGGGCGAGGGTGATGCCGTTCCATTGGGCGGTGAAGAGGGCGGCGACGATCTGGGCGACGGGTGCGGCGGGGCGGAGGATGGAGACCGTGAGGGGAAGGACGAGGCCTGCCGTGGCGCGGGGATAACCGAGGAGGCGCTCGGCGCCATCGACGAGCAGCGGTAGGGCTGCGAGCGAAGAGAGTGTGGGGCCAGCCACGGACTGGGCCGGGGCGAGCGCGGCGGCAAAGCGGCGGAGGGGAATGCCGGACCAGAGGACAGCCACGGCATAGAGGGCTAGAGTGATGAGGATCACGATGGAGATCAACATGCCGACGTAGAAGGCTAGCGCGCCGAGGGCGGCGAGGCCTTGGCGGGCAGCGAGCGAGAGGCTGACGGCGAAGACACCGGCGGGGGCGACCCAGAGGACCCAGCGGAGGATGACGAGCATGACGTCGGCCAGGGTTTGGAAGAGTTGGACGACGGGTTGACGCTGGGGAAAGGGTAGCCGAAGGAGGGCGAAGGCGACGAGGAGCGTGAAGATGATGAGGGGGAGCATGGCGCCATCGGTGGCTGCCTTGATGGGGTTGGCGGGGATGAGACTGACGAGCCATTGGGAGAAGGGTGGGGGCGGAGCAAGAGCAGGGCCGGCGGTTTCGAGCGGGCGGAGGGCCGGGGGCCAGAACTGGAGGGCGGCGAGGGCGAGGGTCATCGTGAAGGCGACAATGCCGACGATGAGGAGGAGGAAGACACGGCCGGTTCGAGTTCCGACGCGCTGGAGCGTGGCGGGGTCGGCGACCGAGGTGACAGAGGAGAGGAGCAGGGCGATGACGAGGGGGATGACGGTCATCCGGATGCCGTTGAGCCAGAGCGTGCCGATGACGTCAGTGGTGGCGGTGACAGCGGGGACGGCGGCAGGTTGAACGGCCGCCAGGACGAAGCCGCTGGCGAGGCCGAGGAAGAGGGCAGCGAGGATGCGAGCCGTCAAGTTCATTGAGAGATGAGAACCCAGTATATGCAACGGCGTGTGATATAAATCATGAACACTTATGCCGAAGGAAAGTTCGCGCCGAGAATTTATCAAGCGCTCGACTAAGGGGGCCGCGGTGGGCGGTGTAACGGCGGCCACGGTGCCGGCCGCTGCCGCGGAAAGTGCGCCAAAACCGCTGAAAACGGCGCATACACACCAGTCGACTTCCATCTGCCCGTACTGTGCGGTGGGTTGTAGTGTGGTGGTGCATACATTGGGCGACCGGTCCCGGAATGTGAAGCCGGCGATCGTGCATATCGAGGGCGATCCGGACAGCCCGATCAACCGGGGTACGCTGTGCCCGAAAGGCGCGTCGCTTGAAGAGTTCGTGCAGAGCGACCGGCGGCTGACGACGGTGCAATACCGCGCCCCGGGAAGCCGGGAGTGGACGCGGATCACTTGGGCCGAGGCGATGACGAAGATGGCCCGGCGGATCAAGGACTCCCGGGATAAGGGCTTCGAGGCGACCGATGCGCAAGGGCGCACGGTGAACCGGCTGGACAACGTCGCGATGATCGGCGGATGCACCGATACGAACGAGATCAACTACCTGCTGAGCAAGTTCCGGTTTGGGCTGGGGCTGCTCTCTTACGAGAACCAAAGCCGGCTTTGACACGGCCCCACGGTAGCCAGTTTGGCTGCCACATTTGGAAGGGGCGCGATGACGAACGGCTGGACCGACGTCTCGAATGCCGATGTGGTGCTGGTGATGGGTGGCAACCCGGCCGAGAACCATCCCGTTGGCTTCCGGTTCGTCATGGAAGCCAAGCGGCTGCGGAAGGCGAAGATCGTGTGCGTCGACCCGCGGTTTACGCGGACTGCGGCGGTTAGCGATCTCTATGTGCCGATTCGCTCGGGAACCGATATCGCGTTTCTGGGTGGGCTGATCCACTATGCGCTGACGGAGAACAAGTATCAACGGAAGTACGTGGAGCAGCATACGAACGCGTCCTTCCTGATTGCGGAAGGGTTCGGCTTCAGCGAGGGGCATTTTTCGGGCTGGAAAGACGGCAAGTACGACAAGACCACGTGGCAGTATGAACTTGACGGGCAGGGCTACGCAAAGGTGGACCCGAAGTTGGAGCATCCGCGTTGCGTGTTTCAGCTGATGAAGGCGCACTATTCGCGATACACGCCCGACGTGGTGGCTAACATTTGCGGCTGCACGGCGGAGGAGTTTCTGAAAGCTGCGGCGATGATTACGATCGCTGCGTCGGAAGACAAGAGCGGGACGGTGCTCTATGCACTGGGTTGGACGCACCATAGCTTTGCAGTGCAACTGATTCATGCGGCGGCGATGGTGCAACTGCTGATGGGCAATATCGGCATGCCGGGCGGGGGCGTGAACGCGCAGCGGGGCCATGCGAATATTCAGGGCTCTACCGATATGGGCTCGTGGAATAATCTGCCTGGGTATCTTAAGATTCCGCGTGCCAATCAGTCCACGCTGGCCGAGTATTTGAAAGCCAATACGCCGAAGGCGCTGCGGCCGAATAGTTTGAACTATTGGGGAAACACGCCGAAGTTCATGACCAGTCTGCTGAAGGCCTACTACGGGCCCGACGCGACGGCGGCGAACGGTTACGGGTACGATTGGATTCCGAAGGTGGCCGAGGGGGCCGACCATTCCTGGGGCACTTTCTTCGACGAGATGCACGCCGGGAAGATGGAAGGGTTGATCAGCTTTGGAATGAATCCGGTGGCGAATGGGCCGAATACGCCGAAGATGATCCGGGCGCTATCGAAGCTGAAATGGTTGATCGTGGCCGAGAACTTTGAGACGGAGACGGCGGCATTCTGGCGGGCTAAGGAGCTGGCAGACAAGGAATATCCGCAGTCGATGAAGGCGGAGGAAATTCAGACTGAAGTCTTCCTGCTGCCGGCGGCCTGTTTTGCCGAAAAAGACGGTGCGTTTGTGAACTCGTCTCGGTGGCTGCAGTGGAAGGAAGCGGCAGTGGATCCACCGGGCGAGGCGCGGCGGGATCAGGATATCATTGCCGACCTGTTTTTGGCGATTCGTGAGTTGTACGAGAAAGAAGGCGGCAAGTCGCCCGAACCTGTGCTTAAGATGCAGTGGAATTACGCCAAACCGCATGCCCCGGCGTTGCGGGACGTGGCGCGCGAGGTGAATGGCGTCGACCTTGAAACAGGCAAGCAGTTGAACGGGTTTGGCGAGTTGAAAGACGACGGCTCGACGTCGTGCGGGAACTGGGTGTACTCGGGTTCGTGGACGGAGTTGGGGAACCAGATGGCGCGGCGCGGACAGGTGGACCCGACCGGTCTCGGGCTGTATCCGGAGTGGGCGTGGAGTTGGCCGGCGAACCGGAGGATCCTCTATAACCGGGCGTCTTCGGACGATGCGGGCAAGCCTTGGGATGAGACGCGAGCGCCGATCCGTTGGAACGGCAAGCGGTGGGCTGGCGATACGCCGGACTACAAAGTGGATGCGAAGCCGGATTCGATGGCGTCGTTTATCATGCTGCCCGAAGGCGTGGCGCGACTTTTTGCACCGGACTTGGTGGAGGGGCCCTTCCCGGAACACTACGAGCCGGCCGAGAGCCCGGTGGACAATGCGCTGCATCCGAACGTGAACGCCAATCCGATGCTAAAGACGTACAAGAGCGACATGGATGCCTTCGGCACGGCGAAGGATTTCCCGTTTGTTGCGATCACCTTCCGGCTGACGGAGCACTTCCATTACTGGACGAAACACACGAATTCGAGCTCGGAGTTGCAGTCGAACTTTTTCGTCGAGGTGCCCGAGGAGTTGGCGACAGAGAAGGGCATAGTCAGCGGGACGAAGGTGCGCGTATCTTCAGCGCGTGGCGACCTGGAAGGCCCGGCGCTGGTAACCAAACGGTTGCGAACGTTGAAGGTGAGCGGGCGCAAGGTGTATCAGATCGGCCTGCCGATTCATTGGGGATTCGTCGGGAAGGTGCATGGTCCGCTGATCAACAAGTTGACGCCGAGCGCGTATGATCCGAACTGCGGCACGCCGGAATACAAGGGGTTTCTCGTGAATTTGGAGAAGATCGGATGATTGTCGCCAAGCTCATCGATACGACGTTATGTATTGGCTGCAAGGCTTGCGAAGTCGCGTGCCAGGAGTGGAACGACCAGGAGTACACGCTGGGGACGTTCGGCGGGACCTACCAGACGATGCCCGATCTCGAGCACAACTTCTGGAATTTGATCAAGTTCAACGAAATGGAGCGGGACGGCGGGACATCCTGGCTGATGTCGAAGTATCAGTGCATGCACTGCGCCGATGCGGGTTGCTTGGCGGCATGTCCGGTGCCGGGGGCCATTGTACCGCGCTCGAATGGAACCATCGATTTCGTTCACGAGAACTGCATTGGATGCGGGTACTGCATCACCGGCTGTCCGTTCGATGTTCCGCGGCTGAGCCCGACGACGAAGAAGGTTTATAAATGCTCGTTGTGTTCTGATCGTACGGCCGTGGGCTTGGAGCCCGCTTGCATTAAGACGTGCCCGACCAACTGCCTGACGTTTGGCGAGCGCGAAGAATTGGTGCGGATCGCCGAGGCGCGCAGTGAAGAGCTGAAGGCGGATGGATTTGCTGACGCCGGTGTGTACAACCCGCAAGGAGTGGGCGGAACCAACGTGCTCTATGTGCTGAAGCACGCGAGTGAACCGGAGCAGTACGGGTTGCCCAAGGATCCGCAGATCCCATGGGCCGTGACCCTGTGGAAGGGGCCGATGAAGTGGTTAGGCTCGCTCATGTTCTGGGGTACGATTTTGGGAGCATTTTTCCATTTCGTGATCTACGGGCCGCAGGACCCGGCCAAGCACGGGCACCCGGAAGAGGAGGACGAACCCAGTGACAAGTCCTGAAGAGATTCGAATTCCGCGGTTTGACGTCTATGAGCGGGTGATGCATTGGATGGCGGCGCTGAGCTTTGGCTATGCGACGCTGACGGGCCTCGCCATCTGGTCACCGAAGCTGTATTGGGTGGCGGCCGTGCTTGGCGGCGGGTTCCATATTCGTGGGACCCACCCGTGGTCTGGCGTGGTGTTCGCGGTGATGATCGGTGTCATGTTCCGGCGTTGGGCGGCGGGCATGATGCTGGATGCCGATGACCGAGTGTGGCTGACAAGGATGCATAAGTATGCGATGCATGATCACGGCTCGCTGCCGCCGTCGGGACAGTTCAATGCCGGGCAGAAGATGCTGTTCTGGACTCAGGTGGGAGCGACCTTAGCGCTGTTTGCGACGGGTGTCGTGCTGTGGTTTCCGGAGTGGATGCCGCGGTCGCTCCGTCTGGCTTCAATCGCCCTGCACCCGCTCGCGGCAATTGGCTCGATCACCAGTATTCTCGTGCACATTTACATGGGCACGGCCGCGGTGCCGCAATCGATGCGCGCCATGCTCCGCGGCTACGTTGTTCCGGAATGGGGCCGGTTTCACCACCCGAAGTGGTACAAGGCGTGGCGCGCCTCTCAAAATTCGTGATAGAAGGACGTCTTATGCGTATGCGGTTTACCCGAATTTTATGTTTGG
>JBBQRA010000074.1:0-23841 GCA_038215275.1 Bryobacterales bacterium
CCGCTTGGCCGTTTATTCATCCAGCGCCTCCGCACTCAACGCGAATACGTTCTTCAGCTCTTCGTTCGAAAGCTCGGTAATCCAGCCCTCGCCCGTCCCGATCACTTCGTTGACGATGCTCTTCTTGCTTTCGATCATCTCTGTCAGACGCGTCAGCTTGCCCGACCGATCCACCACCGGAGACCCGTCGCCCAGGAAATGAGCAGGATGGTTGCAGACCTGCTTCAGCTTCGACAAGGTCGCCAGAATCGCGCCTCGCCGCGCCATGCCATCGGCAAACTCGATCTTCGAATGCGCGTCTTTCAGCACCTGCTGATACATCTCCACCTGCTCGCGCGTCAGCGTGCAGTATACCTTGTTCTCGAACTTCTCCGGCAGGTCCGCGATGATCTTCGTATCCGTCTTCAACCGGCGCAGCAGGAACGGAGACGTCAGCCGTTTCAACTGGTTTGCCGCGTCGTTGTCGCGATTGGTTTGAATCGGTAGGAAGTAGTTGCGGCGGAACTGTTCCCGCGTCCCCAGGAAGCCCGGGTTCAGGAACTCCATCACGCTCCACAACTCGCCGACATTGTTCTCCACCGGCGTGCCGGTCAGCGCAATCCGGTAGTCGCTAACCAGCGCCCGCACGGACTTCGCCTGCCGCGTATCCGGGTTCTTAATGTTCTGCGCTTCGTCCAGAATCGCCCCGCTCCAGGTCACTTGCTTGAAGTACTCGAGATCGCGCTGCAGAATGCCGTAGCTCGTAATCACCAGATGATACTTGAGCATCTGCCGGGTGAACTCGTCGCCCTTCAGCCGATTCACGCCGTGATGCACCAGCACCTTCAACTGCGGCGTAAAGCGAGCCGCTTCCTTCTGCCAATTGCCAGCCACCGACGTGGGGCAGATCAGCAAGGTGGGCATCGTCGTGCCCTCTTCCTTGTCCAACTGCAACAGCGCCAGCGTTTGAATCGTCTTGCCAAGACCCATGTCATCGGCCAGACACGCGCCCAGTCCCCACTTGCGCAGGAACTTCAGCCACGAATACCCCCGCACCTGATACGGACGCAGCGTTCCCTTGAAGCCCTTGGGCGGCTTCAGCTCTTCAAACACCTTGCGGCCTTCCAACTGGTCGAGAAGATCGCGGACCCAACCCGTCGCCACCACGCCTTCAATCGGCAGTTCGTGGTTCGAGTGGTAGTTACCCAGCGACATCTGAATGATCTCGCGAACCGTGGCCGTGCCACTGGCATTGCGCCGCCAGAATTCGAGCGAATAGTCGATCTCGTCCGGCGTCACATGGGCCCATTGGCCATGTACTTTCACGAGCGGTGACCGCAGCCGCTGCAGTTCCAGCAGCTCATCGCGCGTCGCCAGTTCCCCGGCCACGGCAATCCGCCAATCGAAATTCAAAATCCAGTTTAGCGACAGCCCGCCCTTCGGCGGCTTCTCCGGACTATCGACAATCGCTTTGACGCTCAGGCGCGCCCGCGTACCGTCGCGGCTCCACCATTTCGGCAGCTCCACCGCGAATCCGCCCTGTTCCAGCGCAACCGCCTTCTGGTTCAGGAACTCATAAGCGCCGGTGGTATCGACATCGAAGCCAGTCGGAACGCTCGCCCGCAGCGAGCTTTCAATGCGCGGCACAATCGAAGTCGCCTGCGTCAACGACGTCAGCAGAAATTCAAGCGTCGGCTGCCGCGTTACGCCCACCAGCCGTTCCCCGGTGCCAATCTGTTCGGCCCGCAGCACGTTGTCGGGGTTGTCCACACTCTGCACCAGGTAACGAACGGTCCAGGCGGACGCCGACTCCGTCGGCTCTTCCAACCGGAAGCAGAGCCGGAACGGCGCATCGGCCGTCAGCGCCACCGGCCGCCGCCATTGGCGAACCTGCTTCGAAATCCGTTCGAGGATGTCCGGGTAGCCTTCCACTAACCCGTCCTCGGAAGCCAGCGCATACAGCCACCGTTCGTGCGGGCTCTTCCCGCGCGGGGGCTTGCCGCCGTTGTAGCTGCCGCGAATCAGATCGTCGAGCATCCAGGAGACAAACGCGTCCAGCACAATCCGCGCGGGAGTGGCCGGCGCGGCCTTATCTTCAAACGTAATTGCCCGCGCCGAAGCCGGCATCGCAGCAGCCAACGCGGCCAAACGATGCCCTTCGATACCGGGGTAAACAGGCGTCCAACTCGCGGCGAAATCGCCCTCCACTTCGTCAAGGTCGGGCAAGAACTGCTGCCGGGCAACCAGTCCTCCCGCAAACCGAAGGGCAGCCACCCAGAATTGGACATCTGGCGCCACCATCAGTCCGGGCCGTATGATCCGTTGGCCGAACGTAGCCGCCAGGAAGTCCACGGTCTCTTTCGGCCCCAACTGCATGGACGCAATAGAGAACGGGGAGAGCGTTAAGCTCTCATAAACGGGGTGCTCGGCGATCAACGCGCTCGATGCCACCGGCCCTTCGGGCGCGGCAGGCGCCCAGAGAACAACTCGTTGCATCTGGGCCTTTGCCAACTCCCCGCAGTAGGGGAGGGAGGAAAGTATTTCGCGCAACAGTGCGGGCGGGGCTCCGTAAGGATAATCCGGCGGTCCGCTTCGCTGCGGACGCCCCACGGTAGGGGCCGCCTTCGCCTGTTTATGATCTGCCGATGCCTCCAGCCATATCGAAAAGAAGCCGTCGTGAACGCCGGCGTGCAGGATAAGCATCGAGTAAGACTAAACAATCAATACCACATCGGATGACCCTTCCGGGCGGACCGGTTTCGCGTATAGTGTCAGACACCCCACATGCATACCCCTTCTCCCCAAGAGCAAATCTTCGACATGGGTTTCGGCCTCATGCGCGCCCGGCTCCTTCAGGTCTTCGCTGAACTTCAGATCGCCGACTACCTCGCCGCGCAACAGCTCGTCCCCAATACCCACGCGCCTTCGCTCGACCGCTACCTCCGCGCCTGCGCCACCATCGGCCTCGTCACGACGCAACCTGGCGGGACCTTCCAATTGACCCCTCTCGGCGAGACCCTCCGCACCGACGTCCCCGGTTCCCTGCGCGGGATGGTCACCTCCATCTTCGGCGGAGGTCATCTCAAGGCATGGTCCAATCTGCGGGCCTCCGTCGAACGTGGCGTCACGGCATTTGACGACGCCCACGGCGAGGATGTCTGGGCCTACTTCACCAAAACCAACCCAGCCGAAGGCGAGGTCTTCAACCAGGCCATGAGCGACTTCAGCGCGGCCCTCATCCCGGCCATCCTCTCCGGCCACCAGTTCCCCGCCAGCGGCACCATCGTCGATGTAGCGGGAGGCAACGGAACATTACTGACCGCCGTATTGAATCAGCAACCCGGCCTGACCGGCATCGTCACCGACCTGCTCTTCACCATCCCCGCTGCCGAAGCCTACCTAGCCGCCCACGGCATGACGGACCGGGCCAGAGCCGTGGCAGCGGACTTCTTCTCTGCCGTTCCTGCCGGGGCCGACACTTACATGATGAAGTTTATCCTCCACGATTGGAATGATTACGACTCCGGCCGCATCCTCAACACCATCCGCGCCGCCGCCAAGCCCGATAGCACCCTGCTCATCCTCGAAAATGTCGTGCCCGATTCCGACGCCGACGCCGGCCCGGCCCGGATCATGGACGTAAACATGATGGTGATGACCGGAGGTAAAGAGCGCACCGCTGTCGAATGGCACACCTTGCTAAACGCGCACGGCTTTTCGATCGTGGCGCTTACGCCCACCCAATCCCCTATTTGGGTGATTGAAGCCAAGCTGGCCTAGGGGCTGGCACTCTTGGTTAAAAGGCACTAATATGGGGGCAGTGATACGCCGCTGCCTCATTCTCTGCGCCGCTTTGCCCTTGCTCCTGAGCCAGAAGAATCTTAGTGCGCTCGGCGAGGCCTATTTCACCTCGAAAGTGATGCCCGCACTTGAAAAAGGCGGCTGCCAAAACTGCCATGGTTCGAACGGCGTGGCCGGCGGTACCCGCTTCCGTCTGCCCGACGAAGGCGCCAGCGCGGAGGAGTTGCAACTCTTCGGCAAGTCGCTCCACGTCCTCATCAATCGCGCCGACCTGTCGAAATCGCTGCTGCTCAACAAACCCACCCGCCGCGTCGCCCACGCTGGCGGCGTGAAGATCACGCCCGGCTCCGCCGGAGAAGCCACCCTCCGCACCTGGATCGAATACCTCGCCAGCAACACGAAGCCGGACGACCGCTTCCTCCTCGGCCAGCGCAAATTCGAAGCCCGCCCCGTGCTCCGGCGCCTCACCCACGCCCAGTACAACAACACTGTGCGCGACCTCCTCGGCGACGACAGCCGCGTGGCCGACCAGTTCCCCGCTGAAGATTTCGTCGGCGGCTATCGAAACCAGTTTCAATCGCAGTCCATCTCGCCCCTCCTCGCCGAAGCCTACGGCGCGGCCGCTGAAAAACTCGCCCGCTCCGCCTTCCGCGGCGGCGATACGCATGGCCTCATCCCTTGCAAGACGCAGGACGCCACCTGCCGACAGAAATTCCTCCGGACGTTCGGCGGCAAAGCCTTCCGGCGGCCGCTGCTTGAAGCCGAAGTAGCCCGCTACGAAAAGCTGTTCCTCTCTGAAAAGAACTTCCTCGTCGGCGCCCAGCTAACTCTCGAAGCGATGCTGCAGTCGCCCAATTTCCTGATGCGCACCGAAAACGGCGCCGAGCCCTCCTGGCGGCCCTATGAAACCGCCAGCCGCCTATCCTACGCGCTCCTGAACTCCATGCCCGACGCCGAACTCTCCCGCGCCGCGGCTCAGGGCGAACTCAACACCCGCGAAGCCGTCGAGAAACACGCGCGCCGCCTCCTCGCTGACCCGCGTGCTAAGGCCACCCTCGACGAGTTCGTCGCCGAATGGCTTCGTTTCGACCAGTTGCTCGACGCCGTCAAAGAACGCGACCAGTTCCCCATGTACTCGGCCGAACTAACCGTCGCAATGACGGAAGAAACCCGCCGCATGGTAGCCGATCTCGTCTGGCGCGATCAGGACTTCATGCAGCTATTCTCCGCTGAACACAGCTTCGTGAACACCGCCTTGGCCCAACTCTATAAAGTCCCCGCCCCGAAAAACGAGTACGACCGTGTCGCCCTGCCGCCCGAAACCGGCCGCGCCGGCATCCTTGGCCAGGCCATGTTTTTGTCCGCCACCTCCAAACCGGCCGATACCAGCGTCACCCAGCGCGGCCTCTTCGTCCGCGAACACTTCCTCTGTCAGGAAGTCCCCCAGCCACCGCCCGGCGTGAACGCCAACCTGCCGAACCTCGACAAGGGCAAGCCCATGACGAATCGGGAACGGCTCGCCATGCATCTAAATAATGAGAGCTGTTCCAGTTGCCACACCTTGGTCGACCCCATCGGCTTTGGCTTCGAGAAGTACGATGCCATTGGCCAGTTCCGCGACAAACAGAAACTCACTTTCCGCCCTGCTCGCAAAGAAGATGGCGAAGTCGTCAAGGTCGAACTTGATATCGACACCAGCGGCTACGTGGCAGGAATCTCGAACTCCAGCTTCAACAGCCCGCGTGAGCTTGGTAAAATTTTGTCGGCTGCTCCGCAGTGCCAGCAGTGCGTGGCCAAGCAGCTTTTTCGCTACTATACGGGCCGTCACGAGAATGCGCGTGACGCCGTTGTCATCGATCGGGCCTTCGCCGATTTCCGCAGCTCCGGGTTCCACTTCCGGGAGTTGATGGTCAGCTTGCTCAAGTGGAGCGTTTTCCCCCCGGAGTCATAAACCGATGCCAGCCGTTCACACCAAAGATCTCTCTCTCTCGCGCCGAACCCTCCTGCGCAGCTTGTCCGGCGTAGCCATCGGCCTGCCGCCATTAGCGGCCATGTTCAACGCAAACGGCACGGCCTACGCCGCGCCCACCCAAGGCACGCCGCCCAACCGGTTCGTAGTTTGGTTCAACGGCAATGGCATCCCCGAGAAGTACTGGATCCCCACGGAAACCGGCGCGGATTACATGATGACGCCGTGCCTGTCGCCGCTGGCGCCATTCCGCAACGACATCCACATCGTCACCGGCCTCGATAACCCCTCCGCCCGCCTGCCCGGCCCCGGCAACGACCATCATCGTTCGATGGCCTCGTTGATGACCGGCACGCAGTTCACCGGCCGTGGCGCCGGCGGCCCTTCAATCGACCAGGTCATCGCGGCCAAAGTCGGCTCCGATAGCCGCTTCCGTTCACTCCAGATCGGCGTTTCGCAGGAGTCCTTCGGCGAAAGCATCCAGCGCAACATGAGCTGGGCCGGTTACGACCGCGCCCTGCCCCCCGAAATGCTCCCGAACAAGCTATTCGACCGTCTCTTCGGCGCCCGCGAGCTCACCTGGATCAACCGCAAGAAAAGCGTTCTCGACACCGTGCAGGAAGATGCTTCCGGCCTCCGCAAAGCCCTCGGCAAGGAAGACGCGACCCGCATCGACGAGCACCTCTCCTCCATCCGCGACGTCGAACGCGCCATCGCCAGCCTCCCGCCCAACTACCGCCGCGTCGATCCTCCGGAAGCCGAAGGCGACATGAAGGATTGGCCGCGCATCGCCAAGCTGCAAAGCGAACTCCTCGTCCATGCCTTCGCCAGCGGCCAGACGAAGGTCGCCTCCTACATGCTGACCAAGTGCCAGGGCCTCTCCCGCTTCCCATGGCTCGGCCATACCAACGGCCGCCATCATGACTACACGCACAACGTCGGCAAGTCCGCCGCCAACAACGGCCTCGAAGGCCTCCGCATCCAGCGCGACATCTGCCGCTGGCACGCCGAAGAGTTCGCCTGGCTCCTGGGCCGCCTGAAGTCTGTCAAGGAAGGCGACGCCACGCTGCTCGACCGGACCACTCTCCTCTACGTCCACGAGCACGCCGAAGCCAACGACCACAAGAACAACGGGCTTTCCGCCATCGTCGCCGGGCACGCCGGCGGCCTCCGCACCGGCCTCCACACCCGCACCACGGGTACCGTCGCTGACCTCTACATGGCTACCGCCAACAAGGCGATGGGAGTTGGCCTCAGCAAATTCCCCAGTGGCTCCCGCGAAATCCCGGAGATCTTTGGATGAATCGGCGCGAGTTCCTAGCCGGCATGTCCGCGGCCGCGCTGGGAGCCCAGCCAAAGCGCCCGAATATCCTCCTCATCCTGGCCGACGACCTCGGCTACGAATGCCTGAGCTGCTACGGCAGCCAGAGCTACAAAACCCCCAACCTCGACCGCATGGCCGCCGAAGGCATGCTGTTCCGCTACGCCTTCGCCCAGCCGCTGTGTTCGCCCACGCGCATGCAGCTCATGACTGGCAAGTACAACTTCCGCAACTGGCAGGCGTTCGGCATCATGGACCCGAAGGAGCGCACCTTCGGCCACTTGTTCCAGGATGGCGGCTACCGCACAGCCATCGCCGGCAAGTGGCAGTTCTGGAGCTATAACCCGCCCGGATTCGAGCCCGAATGGCGCGCTAGGGGCAAGCGTGTGGAAGACGCCGGTTTCGACGAACACTACGTCTGGCACGCCGGCCACACCGAAGACAAAGGCTCCCGCTACGGCAATCCCACCGTCTACTCCGACAGCACGGTGAAAAAGAATCTCGAAGGCCAATACGGCGAGGACCTCTTCGCCGACTTCCTCCTGAAGTTCACGAAGAAGCCCGACCCCAAGCCGTGGTTCGTCTATTGGCCGCTGGCCCTCACCCACGATCCCTTCGTCCCCACCCCCGACAGTCCTGAGTTCGCTGGTCCCGACCGGCTGAAGGCCGACAAGCGCTTCTTCAAAGACATGGTCGAGTACATGGACAAGGTGGTCGGCCGTGTTGTCGATCAACTCCCGCCCGACACCCTCATCCTCTTCTTCAGCGACAACGGCACCCATCAAAGCATCACCAGCCAGTTGAACGGAAAGCCCTACCAAGGCAACAAAGGCTTCCCCACCGAAGCCGGCATTCGCGTGCCGATGATCGCCCGCTGGAAAGGCGTCACCCCGCCCGGCAAAGTCAACGAAGACCTCATCGACTCCTGCGACTTCCTGCCTACCATCTGCGCCGCCGCTGGCGTAGCCACCAAAAGCATGGGCAAGATGGACGGCGTCAGCTTCCTGCCTCAACTCCAAGGCCGCATCGGCGTGCCGCGCCCATGGATCTACTCCTGGTACGACCCCCGGCCCGGTTGGGATAAAGAACGTTGGACCCGCACGCAGCGCTACGTCTTCGATAAGCAGTGGAAGCTCTACGACACCGGCAAGCTTTACAACTGGCCTCAGGATCCAAAAGAAACCAAGCCCGTCGAAAACGCCGCCGTGCGCATCCGCCTCCAGGCCGTCCTCGACCGGTACGCCAAAGAAGGCGGCCGCCGCGAAATCGCCCCTGTGAAATAGATGTATCATCCAAGGCGTGTACCCGGCGCTCCTGCTCCTCCTCGTCCCCAGCCTCCTGGCCGCTGACTGGCTCCGCTTCCGCGGACCCAACGGTGCCGGTGTCAACGACGGGAAGCCGCTACCCCGCGAGATCGGCGTCGACAAGAACGTCGTCTGGAAGGCTGCAATTCCCCGCGGCAAATCCTCGCCCATCGTCACCGCCACGCGCATCTTCCTCACCGGTCACGAAAACGGCAAACTGCTGACGTTCGCCCTCGACCGCCAAACCGGCAAACTCCTCTGGCGCCGCGAAACCCCCGGCAATCAGGACGAAAAACGCCACACGCTCAACGACCCCGCTTCCCCCAGCCCCGTCTCCGACGGAACCAACGTCTACGTCTTCTTCGCCGGCTACGGCCTGCTCTCCTACACCGCCGATGGCGACGAACGCTGGCGCCACCCCCTCGGCCCCTTCACCAACTTTCACGGCATGGGCGCCTCCCCCGTCCTCGCCGACGGCAAGCTCTACATGATCTGCGATCAGGACCAGGGAGCGTTTCTCCTCGCCGTCGACCAACGCACCGGCCGCACCGTCTGGAAGGTCGACCGGCCGGAGAACGTCCATAGCTTCTCGACGCCCTTGGCCCACGGCCGCGAGCTCATCGTGCCCGGCTCCTATCAACTCGATAGCTACGAACTCGCCACCGGCAAGCCCCTCTGGAAGGTCCGCGGCCTCACCTATCAAGTAAAGTCCGTCCCTGTCATCGACAACGGCGTCCTCTACTTCAACGGTTGGGCTCCCGGCGGCGAAGCCAGCGAACGCCTGGAACTGCCCGCCTTCCCCGACATGCGCCAACGGTTCGACAAGAATGGCGACGGCAAGCTCTCAAAAGACGAGGTCCCCAGGAACTGGCTGCCCGGCAACTGGGACATGCAGGATCTCGACAAAGACGGCCTCCTCGACCAACGCGACTGGCAGTATTACTCGATGCGCCGCACCTCCTCGAACGCCACCATGGCCGTCCGCCTCGGAGGCTCCGGCGACATCACCGAGACCCACGTGCTCTGGCGCTACGACAAGTCCCTGCCGGACGTCCCCGCCGTGCTGCTCTATCGCGGAACGCTCTATCTCGTCCGCAATGGCGGCATTTTGCAAACTCTCGACCCCACCACCGGCAAGGTGCAGAAGCAAGGCCGCCTGCCCCAAGCTCTCGACGAATACTACGCCTCGCCCGTCGCCGGCGATGGCAAAGTCTATTGCATCAGCCGCAACGGCAACGTCACGGTGCTCGAAGCCGGCAGCCAATGGGGCGTCGCCGCGTCGAGCGACTTGGGCGAAGAGGTCTTCGCTACACCGGCCATCGTCGATGGCCACATCTGGGTCCGCACCGCCACCCAGCTTTACGATTTCGCCGCGCCCCGGCCTTAACGCTGGACCAATTCAATCTGCCCCGATTCGATCCGCGTATTCGGCAGCGCCGCCTTCAGCCTCGCCACGCCCGCCTCGGTCAGTAGCGTGTTCACGACGTTCAAGTGCTTCAACTTCTGTAGGCCAAAGATCTTGGCGATGCCCGCATCGGTAATCTTCGCGTTCCCCAGATTCAGCACCTCCAGATCCTTCATCGTCCCCAGCAGTTCCAGCCCGCGATCCGTAATCGTCACCTGCCACAATCCTGAGTCCGTCCGCTGCAGTCCGCCCAGGTCCAGCTCCCGCAGCGTCGGAATCAGCTTCAGCGGGCTCAGCCCCACGTCCGTCATCTTGTTCCCGCCAAAAGCAATGTGCCGCAGCTTCGGCATCGACGCGAAGTACTCCACGCCATTGTCCGTGAACAGAGCAAACCCAACATCAATCGACGCCAGCTCCGGATGCCCGGCCAGATGGCTCACGCCCGTATCGGTCACCTTCGTCCCGCGCATGTTCAGCGTCTGCAGCTTCGGCCACAGCTTCATCACCGCGCAAGCGCCATCGCCCACCAACTCGGCATAGTACAAATTCAATGAAGTGACGTTCCGCAGCTTCTTCAAATGGACGAAGCCCAGGTCCGTCACCCGCGTGTGTGAAAGGTCCAGCGACCGCAGCTCCGTAAACGTACCCACGCGCTGCAGGTCCGAATCGTTCACCCATGTCCGGCTCAGATCCAGCGTCACGATGCGCCCCTGCGCATCCGTCGTCGCCGTGCCGCCAACTTCCTTCACCCAATCCATCGGCCCCAGTACGGCCAGCAAGAACAGTGTTGCCCACATCAGCTTTTCCTCCGGACGGGAATGGAAGAATCGCGATCGAAAAGGATATGCAGCTCCGGCTTGGCGGCCTTCAGCTTGTTATAGGCGGGCTCCGTGATCAGCGTATGGTAAATGCCCAACGTGCGCAGCTTCGGCATCTTCACCAGCGTCTCCACCGCCGCGTCCGTCAGGTTCGCCGTATCGAGCAGCAGCTCTTCGAGCTCCGGCAACTGCAGCGCCGCCAGCCCGGCGTCCGACAAGCCCGTGTAGTCCAGATTCAAGCGGCGCAGCTTCGGGAAATTGTTCAAGTGCGGAACCGCAGCATCGTCCAGCCGCGACCGTACCGACTCAAACACACGCAAATTCACAAGCGGCTTCAAATCCGCCAAGCCCTTGTTCGTATGCCGGCCGTAGCTCAAGTAGAGCTCCTCAAGCGTCGTCATCTTACCGACGTGGACCATCGCCTCATCGCCAATGTCGTTCGACGAAATGTCGAGTTTCCGCAACGGCAGCGCGCTCAGCGCCTGCAAGCCCTCGGCCGTGATGTCGGTATAGGAAAGGCGCAGCCCGCGCAGTGTCGGCATCTTCGCCAAGGCCGCCGCGCTGCGGTCGTCGAACGTGGTGTTCGAAATCTCCAACTCTTCAATCGGCAGCGTCGCGGGCAACATGCCCTTGCTCAGCGTATGGTTCAGCGTCAACCGCTGCAGCTTCGCCAATCCGCCGAGATTCGCCAATCCCGTATCGGAAACCATCGTGTTCGTCAGATCGAGATCTTCAAGCGCCTTCAGCTTAGCGATATGCGTCATGCCCGCATCGCCGATTTCCGTCGTGGCCAGCCGCAGCTTCGTCAGCGCCGTCAAGCTACCCAGATGCGCCAACTGCGCATCGGAAACCGGCGTCCGCGAAAGATCCACCGATCGAATCTTTCCGCCCTCCAGCGAACTGCGTCCCCCCAACTTCTCAATCCATCCGGCAATCCCCGCGTCCGTCATCGCCGCGGGCTTCGCCGTCCGCAGCGCCGGATCGGCAGCCTGCGGCGCCGCATCCTGAAACTCAACGCGCACCCGCGGATTCGCCGCCAGCAGATCGTCCACGCCACCCCGCGTCACCCGCGTATAGCGCAGGTCCAGCGACGTCAAATTCTTCAATCCCCGCAGCCGAGCCAACCCCGAGTTCGTAATCTGCGTCCGGTACAGATTCAGCTCGGTCAACTCCTGCAACGGCTCCAGCGCTGCAATCCCCGCATCCGTCAACGAAGAGCCCAGAATGTTCAACCGCTTCAGCTTTGTCAAGCCCCGCAGGTACCCGATGCCCCGATCCGTCAGCCGAAGCCCGAACAAATCGAGCGTCTCCAAATCCTTCAACTCAGCCAGGTGCTGCAAGCCCTCATCGGTGACGAACGTATCGCGCAGGCTCAGGTAGCGCAACTTCTTCATCCCTGCAATGTGCTTCATCCCCTCATCGTTCATCCGCGTATTGTTCAGGTCCAGCCGCTCCAGGTTCACGAACGACTCCAGCCCCGCGCCGCGAATATTGGCCATCGCCAACCGCATCTCGCGAATCTGCGTCAGGTTGGCGAACTCCTTCAGCCCCTTATCCTGCACGTTGATATTCACAAGAAAATGCAGCGACAGCCCGAACTTCTCGAGCTTCGTTAGCGTCTTCAATGCCGCCAGTTCATTATTCGCGTCCAGCTTCGAACCCGCGCCCGGATTGAAGATGGTCCCCGGCAGGATCAGCTCCCGCAGCTCCGTGGAGCCCGTCAGCAGCTTCAAATCCTTATGGTCAATAATTGTCCCCGCCAGGTCCACGCCTTCAAGCCGTATGGCCCCCGGCGGAAGCTTTTGCGCCTCTACGATCCAGGGCGAGTCCGCCACGCGAACCCTGCCCCCAAAACGCAGCGCCCATTCCGCGGTCGCGCGGTCATCAACCTGCGCGCAAACAGCACTGCAAGCCAACAAGAGAAAGGTTAAAATTCGCACAGCATTGCCTATTGCTATTGTATTCCTTACTCGATCCGAAGGGCAGTACCTTTTGATGTAATGCTTTGCCGGTCCAGAGCATCCCTCCCACGGGAGCGTGACGCTCCACGTCTTGGAGGAATGGATGAAAACAGAACTCGAATACTTCTACGAACTCATTGAAGATCTTGAACTCGCCATGATGACCACGCGCCAGCATGACGGGCATCTGCGCTCCCGGGCCATGGCCAATCAGAAGCAGGCAGCCGGCGCAGACCTTTGGTTCGTCACGTCGGACAAGACCGCCAAGCTTCGGGATATCCAGCATGATCCGCATGTGAATCTCGCCTACCTCAAGCCCAGCAGCATGGAGTGGATCTCAGTCTCCGGGTTGGTTGTCATTTCGCGCGATCGGCAGACGATCGGCGAGTTATACGCCGAGGATTGGAAAATGTGGTTTCCTGACGAAGGGGACCCGCGGCACGGAACGCCCGATGACCCACGCCTCGTGCTGATCGGGGTGCAGATCCACGCCGCCGAATACCTCGAGGTGAACAAGTCCAAACCGGTGATTGTCTATGAAATGGTAAAAGGCTGGCTCACGCGCTCCCAGCCGGAACTCGGCGAGATGCACCATCTGGAGGAGCCGAGGCGGCCCGGCTAAGCTCCCCCTACTCATACCGAAGCGCCGTCATGGGGTCGATGCGCGCCGCCCTCGCCGCGGGAATATACCCGGCCAGCAAAGCCACCAAAGCCAAGGCCGCGGTCGCCGCGCCAGTCGTCAACGGGTCCTGCGGCTCCACGCCGTACAGTTGGCTCTGAATGTACTGCGCCGCAAACCAGGCCAGCGGCAGCGCGATCAACAGCCCAATCCCCACCAGCGCCACCACCTCCCGCATCACGAGCCAAAGCACATTAGCAGTCTCGGCCCCCAGCGCCATCCGAATGCCAATCTCCCGCGTCCGCCGCGCCACCGTGTACGCCATCACCCCATAAAGCCCCAACAGCGCCAAGCCCGTAGCCAGCAGCCCAAACAGGGTGGAGAGCATCGCCACCAACCGCTCATTCGCCAACGACTGATCCAACTGCTGCTCCAGCGTCCGCATGTCATATAGCGGTAGCTTCGGATCCAACTCCTGCACAATCGAACGCACCGTCCGGAACATCTGCTCCGGCGGCAAAGTCGTCCGCACATAGCCAGCCATATCGGAGGCCCAGCCCTCCTGAAAATAACCCCGGTACACAATCCGCGGAATCTCCTCGCGGAATCCCTCGTACTTCGTGTCCGAAACCACGCCAATAATCTCGATCTCCGTCTTCGTCCCCGGATCGGCGCCCCAGCCGATATGCCGCCCCACGGCCTCGCGCCCAGGGAAGTACTTCTTCGCCATCTTCTCGTTGATCAGCACCTTCTTGCCGGACGTCTTCGAATCGCGTTCGTCAAAATCCCGGCCCGCCAGCAACTTGATTCCCATAGTCGAGAAGTATCCCGGCGACACGATATTGATGTGTGGATTCATATCCTCCTCTTGCTTCGCCTGGTACCCTTCCACCGTCACCGACGAGTCCCACTCCCAACCGCGAAGCACCGGCACCACCGCCAACGCCGCGGTCTCCACTCCCGGCGCCGCGCTCAGCCGCCGGTTCAGTTCCCGATATAGCGCCTCGGCCTGTTCGTCCTTATAGCCGCTCAAGCCCGGATCCATCATGAACGTCACCAAGTTCGAAACCGTAAACCCAGGGTTCAACGACTTGAGATTCTGCAGGCTCTTTAGGAACAAGCCGGCTCCAATCAGCAACAGCAGCGATAGCGAAACCTGCGTCACCACCAGCGCCTTCCGCAGCCACACCGAACTGCTCGGTTTCAATGCCAGCGTCGGCCGCGTCGCCTGCAGTGCGGGAACCAACCCGAACGCCACCCCCGCAATCAAAGCGATCGCGAAGTTAAACGCCAGAATGCGCCAATCCGGATCGGCGCTCAAATTTATCGAATCGCTCCCCTGCTGAGGCAGCATCGCCAGCAACCCCTTCACGCCCCAACGCGCCAGAAACACGCTCGCCACCGCCCCGGCGAATGCGAGCAGGCTGCTCTCCACCAGCAGCAGCCGAACAATGCGCCCCCGCGTCGCACCGATCGAAAGCCGGATGGCGATCTCCTTCTCCCGCGCGCTGGCCCGGGCAATCAACAGGTTCGCCAAATTTGCGCAGGCAATCAGCAGCACCAAGCCGACAATTCCCATCAACACCTGCAGAGGCCGCTCCATCTGCCGTCGCAGATTGCTAGCCCCCTGCGCCCCCGGCATCACGCGGATGGTCATCGCCAGGAACCGCTCCCGCGTGAAGTTCGACGCCTTCGCGAAAGCCTCCTGGGTCACCTCCATCTCGATCACCTGCCGGAACACGGTATGCAGATTCGCCGTCACCTGCTCCATCGTCACGCCCGGCTTCCGCCGGCCGAACACCTGCACCCACCGCGAACGCCGTTCCTCCAACTTGCCAAAGCGCGGGTTCAACTGTTCCCGCATCGCCATCGGATACCGCACTTTCGGCAGGCTCCCCGGCGAAAGACCCGCGAACCCCGCCGCGCTCACCCCAATGATGGTCATCGGAAAATTATTGACGAGAATCTTTTGGCCGACAATCTGCGGATTGCCCTGAAACCGGCTCTGCCAGTAGTCATAAGCCAACACGGCCACGGGATGTCCACCCGGCTTCTGGTCGTCCTCCGGCGTCAGCACCCGGCCAATCGCCGCCCCCACGCCCAGCGTCTGAAAGTAGTTGCCGGAAACGATCTCGCCGAACGTCCGCTCCGACCCGCTACCGAACATCACCGTGACCGAATCTTCCCGGCGCGCCAGCACAGCGGTCAGCGTTTCGTTCTTATCCCGCAGGTCGCGATACATCGGGTAGGCGAGCATGTCCCGCCCCGAATTGTTCCCATAATGCGACCCGCTCGACGCGATCTGCACGATCTCCTCCGGGTTCTGAATCGGCAGCAGACGCAGCAGAAGTTGGTCCAGCAGCGTGAAGATGGCCGTATTGGCTCCAATCCCCAGCGCCAGCGAAAGTACCGCGATCGTCGTAAACAGCGGACTGCGGCGCAGCGAGCGTGCGGCGTAGCGGAGGTCTTGCCAGAAAAATGCCATCGTCATCCTCAACGGACGACTACGCAGAAAGTTACCTTGGCGTTCGGACCAATTTCGAAACGTCGTAGCCTTTCTTCGCTGCCATCTCCGTTATACGCCGTAGCAACTCCTCCGGCGGATTCTGCTCCCGCGTCAGAATCCAGAGGTACTTCCGCTTGGGTTCTCCCACCAGAGCCCAACGATACTCCGGGTCCAACTCCAGCACCCAATAGTCCCCATAGAAAGGCCAAAAGAACGTCACCTTCAGCTTAGCTGTCGAACCGCCCACCTTCGCCGACCCCTTCGCGATCGAAGTCTTGCCGTTCGCCTCGCGGCACTGGTTCACGACGCGGACCTTCTCTGGACCCTCCACCGTATATGTCGCCCGAACGTCGCCGACGCACTTCCTCTGAAACCAGTTCGGCGTCCGCGCCGCTTCAAACCAAGTACCCGCATAGCGGGTCAAGTCCACGGAGTCGACTGTCGTCAGCGGATCCGCCGCGGCCAGAAGAAAGAGCAGGGAAGCAAGCACGCTCTACCGATGCAGCAGCGCCCGCAACTGTTGCGCCGTCTCTGCAAACGGCCGCGCCAACGCAAACGCCTGCGCCGCCCGGCCCATCTCCCGCAACCGCGCCCTATCCCGCGTCAACTCCTGCAACGCCGGCAAAAATCCATCAGCCGACGCCATCCGCCCAAACTCCGCCCGCATCAAGCTCCGCGCCCCCGCATGGTCCAACGTCAACGCCGGCAGCCCCGCCGCAAACGCCTCCATCAGCGTCAAGCCATACGACTCATGGCACGACGGAAACACGTACAGGTCCGCCTCGGCAAACTGATCGGCCTTCGCCTGCCCCGTCACATACCCCGGAAACTCCACCTCCACCTGCCGCAACCGTCCCGCCAACTTCTTCAACTTTTCGAAATACTGCCGTCCCTTCATGAACGCCGGCTGCCCGCAAAGCCGCAATCGCATCGGCGGAAGCGGGCCCTCCTTCTCCCACTCGAGCAGCGCCTCCAGCAACACATGCTGATTCTTCTCCGGCGAAATCCGGCTCAGCGTCAACAGCGTCAGCTTCTTCTCCGCTGGCTCCCGCGTGCTCGTATGCGTCGCCGGCGGCGTCCCCCACGGCAGCACCTCCACGCGCACCTGCGGCCCGTAGCAACTGTGGATCACCTCCCGCATCGCCGGCGACGGCACAATACACGCCGCCGAATGCAGCACGCAGTCCCGCTGCTTCTGAAACACAAGCTGCAGCACATCCGGGCAAAGCCGTTCCCATCGCCGATGCCACCGCACCAGCGTCTCCGGCGCCACCCAACCCCGCCCATAGATCGCCGCAACATAGGCGACCACGTCCACATGAAAGATGGTGAACACCCGGTACCCCGCCTCCGCCAGCCGCGCGAAGTCAGGCCCCTCGGAGATGTCGTTCACCAGCACCACACACTCATTGGGTTCGTTTCGCAAAATGGCCGCAGTCGATTCCGTCTCGAACCGCCGGCAGAACGCCGCGTACTCCATCTCCGAGAACGTCACCAACTCCCGCCCCGTCACCGCCGCCGGCACAATCGGCTCCACGTCCGGCCACTCCGCCCGAAGCATCTCAAACACCGCCGCCCCACCCCCCAACGGCACCCGCTCCGCGGCGAACCCGCCATGGGCCGCCGTGTAAAGAAGCTTCACCGGATGAACTGGTCCACGAACTCCGCGCCCAAGCCAACTTCGATGTAGTGCTTCCGGCACATATCGATCTTGGTGAACACGTCTTCAAAGCCCGTGTGGCTGCCGTCGGCGTCAACGTAGTACATGCAGCCCGAGATATTGAAAAACGTGATCATCTCGTCCGCCGACTCCACCGTCAGCGTATGCGTCTCGCCCGGCGGCTCGAACACGTAGTCCCCTGCCCGCGCCACCCAATCATGCTCCAGGTAGCGCCAGCTTCCCTTGATCACGTACCCGTGCACCGGACCCGGATGCCGATGCCGGCTCAAGACGCCAGCCTTCCGCACCCGGAGCAGATTGCACCAGCCGCCATTCAGCGTATTCAACATCAGCGGCCGGAACCACACGTCCTTGGCCTGCGGCACCCAGACGCGTTCATCGTCCGGCACGGCCGTCGCAACAATTTCAGGAGGGGAAAGCGGATGAGTTGACATAGAGCTAAGCCGCCGAGTAGCCGCCGTCGATCGGGATCACTGCGCCCGTCATAAAGCTGGCCGACTCGGAACATAAGAATAATACCAGCGGCGCCAACTCCTCCGGTTTGCCCCAACGGCCCATCGGCGTCCGGTTCAACAGCCCGGCCGCCCGCGCCGGATCGTCCTGCAACGATTGCGTCAACGGCGTTGCAATCCAACCCGGCGCAATCGCGTTCACGCGGATCCCCTCCCCCGCCCACGCCACGGCCAGCGACCTCGTCAACTGCGCAATCGCCCCCTTGCTCGCCGCATATGCCGGCACCCGCGGCCCCGCGAAAAACGTCAACATCGAAGCGATGTTCACAATCGACCCGCCTGCCGTCGCCAGCTTCGGCTTCGCCGCCACGCAGCAGCGCATCGCCCCCGTCAGGTTGATGTCGAGCACCTGCTGAAACACCGGAATCTCGAACTCCGCATCCCGCCGGATCACCCCGGCGGCGTTCACCAGAAAGTCCACCCGCTCCAGCCCCGCAAACAGCGCTTCCACCGCCGCGTCGTCCGTCACATCGAACCCCGGCAGCCCCGCCGCCACGGCCTTGGCGCCGGCGTTCTCAAACGCCGCTACAATCGCCGCGCCAATCCCGCTCGTCCCGCCCGTCACCACCGCAGTTTTTCCGCTGAAATCAAACATGGAAACATCCATTATGGGGGAAGACCAAAATGCAGACATCGGACCTGATTCAAGGACTGCGCAAGAGCTACGAGACCGGCACCCTCGAAGACGCCAACTTACGCCCGGACCCCATCGACCTCTTCCGTGAGTGGATGGACGCCGCCGTCGAAGCCCAACTTGAAGAGCCGAACGCCATGACGCTCTGCACCGCCTCCGCCGACGGCACGCCCGACGGCCGCATTGTCCTGCTCCGCTCTTTTGACGAACGCGGCTTCGTCTTCTTCACGAACTACGAAAGCCGCAAAGGCAACCACCTGCTCGTCAATCCCCGCGCCACCCTCGTCTTCCTGTGGCACGCCCTCGAGCGGCAGATCCGCATCCAAGGCGTCGTCGCCCGCGTCAGCAACGCTGAAAGTGAAGCCTACTTCCGCACCCGTCCCCGCGGCCACCAACTCGCCGCCTGGACCTCGCCCCAAAGCCAGCCACTCTCGACGCGCGCCGAACTAGACGCCCGCCTCGCCGAACTCGAAGCCCGCTTCCCCGAAGTAGTGCCGCTCCCCGATTTCTGGGGCGGCTACCGCCTCGTGCCCCAACGCCTGGAGTTCTGGCAAGGCCGCAAGAACCGCCTCCACGACCGCTTCGCCTTCACCGCCGAAGCCGGCGTCTGGACGGTCAGCCGCCTCGCGCCCTAGTTCGCCGGCAGCGTCGCCAGAAACGCATCGGCCTCTTTCGTCGACGCTTCAATGTCCGCCACCAGCTTCGTCACCTCGGCGTCCATCTTGATCACGGTGGTCTTCAGCGAGCTCACCGCCTCCGCGTTCAGGTTGTGTTTAATGAACAACACCTGATCCTCAAACGCCTTCAACACCGGCTTCGCCCGCCGCTCCACGTCTTTCATCTTCTTGATCAACGGCGTATACCGAGCCCGCGTATCCCGCATCAGCACGCGGCTCATCGCCTTCAGGTCGCGGTTGCCCATCGCGTCGATTTCTTTATCCCACTCCGAGAACATGTCGCCGCTCACCTGCTCAATCGAAGTGATCCGGTCGCTCACTTTCTTCGTCCGGTCCGCCGCCTCGTCGTACTCTTTCTTGAGCTTCTTGTAAATCTCTTCCGTCTTCCCACCCTTGAACCCGGTCACCGCCTGGAACGCCTCCAGCGTCGTCTTGTACTGCTCCTTGGCCTTCTCCTGGTCCTCGCGGCCTTTCTTCACCCGGTCGATCAGAATGTCGCGCTTCTCATTGCCGAGCTTCTCCTGTGCCTTGTAGTAAAGGCCCTGGCAGCCGGAAAGTAGAAGGGCCGCCAGAAACAGCGGAAGCGTACGCATACCCCTCAGGATAGCGCCGCCAACAGCCCGCGGCGCGTCAGCGGCTTCGTCAGATACGCAGTGAATCCAGCCGCCAACCCCCGCTGTTCGTCCCCTTCCATCGCATACGCCGTTATCGCGAATATCGGAATCGCCGCCAAAGCGGCCTGCGCCCGCAACGCCAGCAGCGTCTCGTAACCATCGGCGCCGGGCATCTGAATATCAAGCAGAATCAAATCCGGCGGCTCTGCCGTCGCCATCGCGATCGCGGACAAGCCATCGCCCGCCTCCTCCACCGTCCAACCGTCGTGCGCCAATATCGTCCGCAGATACTCGCGATTGCTCGGGCTATCGTCAGCGATCAGAACGCGCGGCATTCCGGCTACACCGCCGTCCGCAGCAGCGCCCGGCGCAAGCTCCGCAGCAGCAGATCCCGCGCCACCGGCTTCGTCAACGAAGCAAACGCACCCCGCCGCACCGCCGATTCATCCGCCGCCACCGACGTCACCAGCACCGGAATATCCCGCGTCTCCTGCAGGTTCTTCAACGCCGCCAACGCGTCCCAGCCGCTCCCCTGCGGCAGGTACAGGTCCAGCACAATCGCGTCCGGCCGCAGTTCCAATGCCTTCACCAGGCTCTCCCTTACTGTCCCCGCTACCACCAGCGAAATCCCTTCCGGCTCCAAGTACTCGCGCAACAGCTCCAGCGCCGAAGGGTCATCCTCCAAAGCCAACACCAGCGGCTGTCTCCGCCGCGCCGTCAACGCCGCCAGCGCCAGCGGCAGCGTGAACACAAACCGGCTCCCGCCCCCCGGCGCCTCTTCCATCCGGATGCCGCCCCCCTGCCCCTCCACCAACCGCCGCGCAATCGCCAAGCCCAAGCCCGTCCCCGTCGACCCCGGCCCCTGATAGAACACGTCGAAAATTTTTTCCCGCAACTCCGGCGGCACTCCCACCCCGGTATCCACGACCGCGATCGCCCCAAACGCCCCGTCCGCACCAGCCTCCACGTGCACCCGCCCCCCCTCCGGTGTAAACTTCACGGCGTTGGTCAGCAGGTTCAGCAGCACCTGCTTCGAGCGCATCCGGTCGGCCTCCAATGGCAACTCCGGATCCGCCAGGTTCGCCAGCGCAATGCCCTTCGTCTCCGCCTGCGGACGAACCATCACCAGCACTTCGTCAATTAAGTTGCGCGCCGCAAACGTCTCCATGCGCAGTTCAATCCGGCCAGCTTCAATCTTGCTCAGGTCCAGAATGTCGTTGATCAACGTCAGCAAATGCTGCGAGTCGCGCTGAATGTGCGCCGCAAAACGCTTCTGCTTCTCATTCAGCGGCCCTTCCAGTTCATCCGAAAGCAGCTCGGTAAATCCTATGATCGTATGCAGCGGAGACCGCAGCTCATGACTCATGCTCGCCAGAAAATCGCTCTTGGCTTGGTTCGCCCGCTCGGCCCGTTGCCGCGCCTCCTCAATCGCCTCCTGATACCGCCTCTGCTCGGAGACGTTCTGCGCCACCATCAGCCGCGCCGGCCGCCCCTCATACGCCAACTCGTGCGACCGGATCTCGTAGTCCGCCGCCACGCGCGGCTGCAGCCCCTTCACTCCCAAAGCGAGGAACTCTTCGCGGCTCAGGTCCAACGCCCGCAGCGCCTCCCGGTTCACGGCCAGGAACGCCTCCGTCGCCGGGTCCTCCACCCACGCCGCCACCGGGCTCTCCTCAAACAGCAGCCGCGCCTGCGCCTCGCTCTCCCGCATTGCTGCCAACAGGCTCAAGCGTTCTGTCACATCACGCACCACCGCCGCTGTATGGGTCTCCTCACCCACCCGCAGCGGACTCAGCATAATCTCCACCGGAAACTGCGTCCCATCCTTCCGCAGCGCTTGGAATGACAACCCCAATCCCATCGGCCGCGTCACCGGCGTCGCCGCATACGTCTCCCGCTTCTGCTCGTGTCCCCGCCGCGCTCCCGCCGGCACCAGCATCTCTATCGGCTGTCCAATCAGCTCCTTCCGCTCGTAGCCGAACATCCGCTCACAGCTCTGGTTCACCAACACCATCCGTCCACGCGGATCGACTTCAATCACTGCGTCCGGCGCCGCTTCGAGCAGCGCGACCTCTTTGCTGTGTGGATTGGGCAATGGCATCGACATGGTAACGGGAAAACGCTGCAAACGAAGGGCCAGCGTACAATGACAGAGTGTCTGGGGTGCGGCCAATCTCCATTGCAATTATCGACGATCGTCCAGCCAGTCTGGAGTTGATGCAGACCGCTCTGCAGAACGAGAACGTCGAGACCCGTTGCTTCACCGATCCCGAAGACGGCCTCGAGTTCATCTTCAGTCACCACCCCCAAATCGTCCTGACAGATTTGGTCATGCCCGGTCTCTCCGGCATGGATCTCCTCGAACGCGTCGTCGAGTTCGATCCCTCCATCGACGTCATTCTCACCACTGCCTTCTACTCCACCGAATCCGCCGTCGAGGCCATCCGAAAAGGCGCCGCCGACTATCTCGATAAGCCCTTCCCGCCCCACGTCCTCCGCGCCCGCTTAGCGCCTCTCTTCGCCCGCCACCGCGCCCGCCTCAGCGCCCAGGACCTCGAAAAGTCGCTCGCTGCCCAAGCCAGCTTCGCCGGAATGATCGGCAACAGCCCGCCCATGTGGCACCTGTACTCCCAGATCCAGCGCATCGCCCCGCACTACCGCACCGTTCTCATCAACGGCGCCACAGGCACCGGCAAAGAGTTGATCGCCAAAGCGCTCCACCAACTCGGCCCCTCCGCGGCCGGGCCGTTCGTCCCCCTCAATTGCTCCGCCGTCGTCGAATCCCTCTTTGAAAGCGAGCTCTTCGGCCATGTCAAAGGCGCCTTCACTGGAGCCTCCCACGACAAGACCGGACTATTCGAACACGCCCACAACGGCACCCTGCTCCTCGACGAAATCGGCGACATGCCCCTCGCGACGCAAGCCAAGCTCCTGCGGGCCCTCCAGGATCAGGAGATTCAGCGCCTCGGCTCCCTGCACCCCCGCAAAGTGAACGTCCGCGTCATCGCTGCGACCCACCACGACCTCCGCGCCATGATTGTCGAAAAAAGCTTCCGTGAAGATCTTTTCTACCGCCTGTCAATGATCGAGTTGAGAGCGCCCACCCTGCTCGAACGCGACGCCGACCTCCAACTCCTCACTCGGCACTTCATCGCCCAGTTCTCCGCCCAGTTCAACAAGCCCATCCACGGCCTCACCTATCGCGCCCAGTTGCTCCTGCGCCAGCACAAATGGCCAGGGAATGTCCGCGAACTCGAAAACGTCATCGGCCACGCCTGCATCATGGTCATGGGCACTATGATCGATGTCGGCGACCTGCCGGATTTCCTCCGCCAAAAAGAGCCTGCGGCCAGCCCACCCCTCGTCATGCCCGAGGTCAGCTCCCTCGACGAGCAGGAACGCCGTCTGCTCACCGAAGCATTGGCCAAAACCGGAGGCAACCAGTCCAGCGCTGCCCGCCTCCTCCGCATCAGTCGCGACACGCTCCGCTACCGCATGAAGAAGCACAGCCTCACCGTCTAACGGCTCATCCGCAGCCCCACCGTGATCTGCTGCACCCCAAACGCTTCGTTCGTATAGAAAGCCTGCCCCATCGAAACCTGCCGCCACTCGCCCAGCAGTTGCACGTGTTTCCGCACCGGCACCAGCAGACGCACCAGCGGCTGGTAGTAACGCGTCGGCCGCGAACCCGCCGAACGGAAAAGACTCCCCCCCAGCGTCAGCGAAGCCCGGTTCTTCGGAAGGCTCCACGTGGCCGCCAGCGCCGCCGTATGCGCGTTATCCCGGTACAGACTCCGCAACAACCTGTACGTCTCCGGATCCACAAACTGCACGTCGTTCCACAGCGTCGACCGCGTATAGTCCGCCGCCACGGAAACCGTCTGCCGGGTCCACTGCAACGAAGCGCCCGTCTGCTGGGCCGAGAAGTTCAGATTCACCCCCGGCGTCGGGTTCGCGTTATCCATCCGGCCATAGCGCACGCTCGCCTGCCACGCGTCCGAAATCCGATACCGCGCTCGCAGCCGCAATTGCTCGTAGTT
>JBBQRA010000075.1:0-23625 GCA_038215275.1 Bryobacterales bacterium
ATAAATATTCAAACGCTCCAGCGGCTCCAGGGTCGCCGAAGGCAGAATCAGCTTCGCAGCCGCTTCCACCTCCTCCCCCTCTACAATGCTCCTCTGCATCCACCGCTGCAATTCCCGCAAATCAGTCTCCATCCGGCAACCACTCCCGCGCCTTCAGTGCTTCGGCATGAACCAGTTCGAACGACGGGATCGCCTCGTCCCATTCGAGCAGCGTCGACACCCGGCCCATCCGTGTCGTCGCCCGCCGGTACAACTCCCACACCGCGTCAATCACCGTATCGCTATGCGTATCGAGAATATGGGTCCCGTAGTTCGTATGACCGGCCAGATGGATCTGCACCGTCCGGTCCACCGGTAACGTGTCGATGTACTCCGCCGCATCAAACCCATGGTTGAACGCACTCACATAGACGTTGTTCACATCCAGCAGTAACCCGCAGCCGGACTCCTCGCAAAGCGCCTTCAGAAAGTCGCACTCTTTCCATGTCGATGCCGCGAACTCCAAATACGTCGACGGGTTCTCCAGCACCACCGGCCTCTCTAAAATGTCCGCGATCTCCCGCACCCGCGCCGCCACATGCCGCAGCGATTCGTCCGTGTACGGCATCGGCAGCAGATCATGCGTATTGATGCCCGCCACCCCCGTCCAGCACAAATGGTCCGATACCCACTGCGCCCGCGTCCGTCGCGCCAGTTGCTTCAACTTGCCCAGGTACTCCCGGTCCAGTTCCCCCGTGCTCCCCACGTTCAGAGATACCCCATGCATAACAATCGGGTATCGCTCCGCAATCTGGTCGAGCATGTAGGCAGGCCGCCCGCCGGTATCCATGTAGTTCTCCGACAGGATTTCAAACCAGTCCACCGCCGGCTGTTCACGCAGAATGTGCGCCCAGTGAACGCTGCGCAATCCCACGCCAAACCCCAAGTCCGGCAACTGCCAACGATTCGCCATAGTAAATTCCACGTTGATGCGAGCCGGCTAGAGGTCTCTTAGGCCGGCCGGCTCGCACCGCCTGGTCTTAGGCTGCTTGGCCCGCGGACCGGCGCCGCCGGAGCGTCTGCTTGGCCTTCAGAGGAACCTGGCAGCCGCCCTTTCCTTTGCAGGAGTTCTTTCCCGCAGCGCCACCCTCACCGCTTGCGCATTCGCCCTGCCCCTTGCATTCATTGTGGCCCTTGCATTCATGCTTGGCCGTCGTCGCGCACCCGCCCTTGCCCTTGCACGAGTTCTTGCCCGGCGCGCCGCCCTCGCCGCTCTTGCATTCGCCTTGGCCTTTGCACTCGTTCATGCCTTTGCAGACATGCTTATCTTTCTTGTCAGCCGCCTGCGCTGACGAGCGAATCAGCGAGGCTGCGCCGACTCCAGCCAGCGCCGCGCTAATCCGGTTTCCAAAGGTACGTCTTGTCATGGGTCTATTACTCCTGATCCAGAGTCTGGATGCCTCTAGATGCCTCTAGACTTCGCCGCGACCCTCCACCCGGTAACGTTTCCTTAATTCTTTTTTCCTCGTAACAGATCCGTCACCCCCAGCGAATACCTCCTCAGCACAATGACTCATCACATCCAATGCGCTGAAATCTGGGGTGGCGTCCAAGCCATCGTCCAGGATGTCTGCACGCGCGGCCTCACCGCCAGCATCTACTCCCGCTCTGCCGAAGGCGAAGGCGGCGGCGACATCTACTACCTCAGCGTCTGTTCGTACGACATCCTCACCCGTATCGCCATCGTCGACGTTCGCGGCCATGGTCGTGAAGTCCTCGCCATCAGCGAATGGCTGTACGCACTCCTCCTTGAAAGCATGAACTCCATCGACGGAGCCGCCATCCTTGCTGGCCTCAACAACCTCGTCGTCGACCGCGGCTTCCAAGCCATCAGCACCGCCGCCATCCTCAGCCTCCATCAACAGGAGGGCAACCTCTATTACGCCTATGCCGGCCATCCGCCCCTCCTCCTCCGCCAACTACCGTCTGGCTGGGTGACCCTCCTCACCCCGGAACTGCCGGGGGGCGCCAACCTCCCGCTCGGAGTCCACAAGAATATCCGGTACGACCAAGGCTCCTTCCCCGTGCAAGCGGGAGACCGCTTCTGCCTATTTACCGACGGCGTCACCGAACACGTAAACCAAGCTGGTGAGTTTTGGGGCGACGACCGTCTGTCCGCCCTCCTCGCGGATAGCGACCGCGACGAACTCCCCGAAGTCCGCAATCGCATCGTCCGCGCCTTTAACTCCTTCGCCGAAGCGCACGTCCCTCAGGACGACTGCACCTTCCTGCTCGCCGAAGTCCTCGTGCAGCACTCGGCGTAAAGAAAGTCCAACAGCTTCTGCAGCGAATCCTGGTTCGCCCGGTACCAAAGAAAAGTTCCCTGCCGCTCTACGGCCACCAGCCCTTGCTGTCGCAACTTGTCCAGATGATGCGACAACGTCGAGGCGGGAATGCCCAACTCACTCTGAATCTCGCTCACCACCATCCCCGTCGGATGTGCCGCCAGCAAAAGCCGCACAATCCGCAGCCTCGCCCCTGTGCCTAACGCCGCAAACATCGACGCATAACGTTCCGGATCCGGCAAGACTTTCCGAGGAGGCACACTTCGATAATACCAGAAATAGCGATTGACTTAATTCTATAATTCTGCGATAATCGAAATATGAACGCCGACGAAACCAAAGAACTTGTCCAACAACGCTACGCCGCCGCCGCCCTCCGTGTTCAATCCGGCGCACCAGGCTGCTGCAGCGCCACCGCCGAATTTCCGGAAGCCGACGCCATCACTAGCAACCTCTACTCGGAAGAGGAGTCCTCCGCCGTCCCTCTCGCCGCCCGCCTCGCCTCCCTTGGCTGCGGCAACCCTACCGCCCTCGCCGAACTCAAACCCGGCGAAGTCGTCCTCGACCTCGGCTCTGGCGGCGGCATCGACGTCCTCCTCTCCGCCCGTCGTGTCGGCCCCACCGGCAAAGCCTACGGACTCGACATGACCGATGAAATGCTCGCCCTCGCCCGCGAAAATCAAGCCAAGGCCGGCGCCACCAACGTCGAGTTCCTCAAAGGCGACATTGAACACATCCCGCTGCCTGATTCCTCCGTCGACGTCATTATTTCCAATTGCGTCGTCAACCTGTCTGCCGACAAGGACCAGGTCCTTCGCGAAGCCTTCCGAGTCCTCAAGCCGGGTGGCCGCTGGGCCATCTCCGATATTGTTGTCCGCGGCGAAATGCCGGACGCAATTCGCAAAGACTCTGACCTCTGGTCCAGTTGCGTCTCCGGCGCCCTCGAAGAAAACGACTACCGCGCCAAGCTAGCCGCCGCCGGT
Organism: Bryobacterales bacterium; assembly: GCA_038215275.1. Taxonomy (GTDB): domain Bacteria; phylum Acidobacteriota; class Terriglobia; order Bryobacterales; family Bryobacteraceae. The sequence goes on from JBBQRA010000075.1 coordinate 3,308, forward strand.
TTTTCCGGCATTGAACTGGAGCCCACCCGCATCTACGCTGCCGGCGAAATCGCTCCCGGCGCCGTCGACTGCCTCTTCGCCAGCATGTTCGTCCGTGCTCGCAAACCTTCCGGCGTCAAGGTTCAAGTCTACGACCCGGCCATGTGCTGCTCCTCCGGCGTCTGCGGCCCGACGGTCGACCCCGTCCTCGCCCGCTTCTCCGCCGACCTCGACTGGCTCTCGACGCAAGGCATCTCCGTCGAACGTTACAACCTGTCGCAGTCCCCTGCGGCTTTCGTCGCCGCTACCGCTGTCCAGGCCGCTCTCGCCACCGATGGCACCGCCTGTCTGCCCATGATTCTCGTCGAGGGCGAGGTCCGCAGCCAAGGCAAGTACCCAGTCCGTTTCACCCTTGCCAAGTGGGCCGGCCTCAGCCTCCAAGCCCCCGTCGAACTTAACGTGCTCGCTCCGAAAGGTTGTTGCTAGTGCCGAACTGGCAATCGCTCACCCGAGTTCTCCTCTTCACGGGAAAGGGCGGCGTTGGCAAGACCTCGCTGGCCTGTAGCGTGGCCGTGGCCCTCGCCGACCAGGGTAAACGCGTCCTCCTCGTCAGCACCGATCCGGCTTCGAACCTCGACGAGGTCCTCGAAACTCCACTCAGCAGTGAGCGCCAACCTGTTATGACCGGCCTCTCCGCCGTGAACCTCGATCCGGAATCTGCCGCTGCGGCCTACCGCGAACGCATGGTCGGACCCTACCGCGGCCTCCTCCCCGAAGCCGCTCTCCGCAGCATGGAAGAGCAAATGTCCGGTGCCTGCACGGTCGAAATTGCCGCCTTCGACGAGTTCACCAAACTCCTCGCCGATCCCGCCGCCACCGCCGGCTTCGATCACGTTATCTTCGACACCGCCCCCACCGGCCACACCCTCCGCCTCCTCCAACTCCCCGGTGCCTGGACCGAGTTTCTCGAAACCAACTCCACCGGCACCTCCTGCCTCGGCCCCCTCGCCGGTCTCAAGGCCCACGAGGAACTCTATCGCAACAGCCTCGCGGCGCTCTCGAGCCCTACCCTCACCACCGTCATCCTCGTCACCCGTCCCGAACGCTCCGCCATCCGAGAAGCCGAACGCACCCGCGGAGAACTCGCCGAGGCCGGCCTGCACCACGTCGAACTCGCCGTCAACGGCCTCTTCGTGGCGACTGACCGCACTGACCGTACGGCCATGGCCCTCGAAGCCCGCATGACCACCGCTCTCTCCGGCCTCCCGCCGGCACTCGCCGCAGTCCCCCGTTGGGACGTTCCCCTCCAACCCTTTCCCCTTATCGGACTAGCCAACCTGCGCCGCATGTGGACCCCGGAGGAAACCCTCACCACCCTCATCGATGCCCTTGAACGCCATGGCCACGGCGTCGTCATGACCATGGGCAAGGGAGGCGTCGGCAAAACCACCGTCGCCGCCGCTCTCGCCATTGAACTCGCCGTCCGCGGCCACCGGGTCCACCTCAGCACCACCGACCCCGCCTCCCACGTCGCCGACGCCGTCCGCGGGCCAATCCCTGGCCTCACCGTCAGCCGCATCGACCCCGCTGTCGAAACTCAACGCTACTCCGCCGAAGTCCTCGAGAAAGCCGGCGCTGGTCTCGACCAGCGTGGCCGCGACCTCCTCGCTGAAGACCTCCGCTCCCCTTGCACCGAGGAGATCGCCGTCTTCCGCGCCTTCGCGGATAAGGTCGCCGAAGGAACCACCGGCTTCCTCATTCTGGATACTGCCCCCACCGGCCATACCCTCCTCCTCCTCGACGCCGCCGAAGCCTACCACCGCGAAGTTTCCCGTTCCACCGGCGACACTCCCGAAGCCGTCCGCGAACTCCTCCCCCGCCTCCGCGACCCCAAATTCACCCGCGTCATTCTCGTCGCCCTCCCCGAAGCCACCCCTGTCCACGAAGCCGCCCGCCTCCAGGCGGACCTCCGCCGCGCCGGCATCGAACCCTGGGCCTGGGTCATCAACCAATGTTTCGGCCTTACCGGAACCACCGATCCCGTCCTCAAAGCCAAAGCCACCCGCGAGGAAACCTACATCGAAGAGGTCCGCAACAAACACGCCAGCCGCGTCGCCCTCATCGGCTGGCAGGAACAGCGCCGCTAGCGTCCCGTAAACGAAGGGGGCCGTTTCTCCACGAAATGCGCCACCCCTTCCTTGAAGTCTTCCGACTGCAAGCTCAGCAACATCTCCCGCTCAGCCACCGCCGCTGCCTCGTCAAACGTCTGCGTGAGACCTTGATAGACCTGCCGCTTCATCACCGCCATCGAGCGCGGCGACACCCCCGTCGCCAACTCCCGCGCGTACGCCAACACATCGAACAAGAACGTCGGGGCAGGGAACACCTGGTTCACCAATCCCATCCGTAGCGCCTCTCCAGCGTCACAAATCCGCGCCGAAAGCAGGAGATCCAATGCGCTCGCGTGCCCGATCAACCGAGGCAGCATCCACGCCGTCCCGTACTCCGCAATCAAGCCCCGCTTGGCGAACGCCGTCCCGAAGCGCGCCTCCTGCGACGCAAACCGCAAGTCGCAGTGCAGGGTCAGGATCAGCCCCAGCCCCACCGCCGGCCCATTGATCGCCGCAATGACCGGCTTCCCCAACGCCTGCAAAAACTGAAACTGCCGCGGCAAATCCATAGCCGCCCCCGCCGCCGCAATCGACTCGAGCAAACTGATATCCGCACCCGCACAGAAGCCCCGCCCCGCGCCGGTCACCACAATCACCCGGACCTCCGAGTCCGCCTCTGCCGCCGCCACCGCCGCGCGAAACTCCGCGTCCATCGCCGCCGTCCAAGCGTTCAACTTCTCCGGCCGATGCAGCGTAATCGTCGCAACGCGCTCTTCCACCTCATACAGCAACGCAGAGTAACTCATGGCAATCCATGGATCTCCGGCAACGGATACTTCGCCCGCCCCGCAAATACCTCGCTAAAAAGTGCAAGCACGTCCGCGTGAATCAACCCGTTATCCGCCAGCAGGTGCGGACTCTGCAGCGTATGCCCACCCCCCTTCATATCGCTAACCTTCCCGCCCGCTTCTTCAATCAGCAGAATCCCCGCCGCCATATCCCAAGGGCTCAGCCCGAACTCCCAAAAGCCATCCAAGCGCCCACAAGCCACGTAAGCCAAGTCAATCGCCGCTGCCCCGGCCCGCCGCACCCCTTGCGTCACCATCGCCATCTGATAGTAGAAGTGGATGTTGACGTTTTCATGCCGCCGCTTACTGGGAAACCCCGTCGCCACCAACGCCGTATCCGCCGTCGCGGCCTTCGATACCTGAATCCGGTGCCCATTCAGATAGGCCCCGCCGCCCTTCTCCGCCGCGAACATCTCGTTCCGCGTCGGGTCAAAAATCACCCCCGCAATCAACTCCCCCGCCCGCTCCAAACTGAGCGTGACGTTATAAACCGGAAAGCCGTGCGCGAAGTTCGTCGTCCCGTCCACCGGGTCCACATACCACCGGAAGTCGGATTGCGCCAGCCGGTCGCCCCCCTCTTCTCCCAAAATGGCGTGCGTCGGGAACCGCGTCTGCAAGCGTTCCACAATCAACGCCTCGCTCGCTCGATCGGCCTCGGTGACTAAGTCAAACTCGCCCTTCAACTCAAACGGAATCTTCCGTTCAGCGAAGTTACTCACTAAAGCGCCCGCCTCACGGGCAATCTCCATGGCGGCTTCAAGATATGCGGCCATGGCTATTGTTCAACTTCCGCAAGATACTTGATCTCATCCTTGTAGATGAAGAGGTTCGGCCCATCCGGAGTCGTCAGCCGGATAAACCCCTGGTCGAAATACTCGACCTCCCCCTCATGCACGGTCAAGTCCTCCAGCGTCACCCGAACCGGTTGCCGCCGCGCAATCAAGTCGCGCAGATATTCGGCCTCTTTGAAGGTGGTATCCGGAGCTTTCGTTTTTGCTTTCGCCATAGCCCCTCCATCGTACCCGCTGGCGTACAATACAGGCAATCGCTATGCAGAAATCCTCCACTCGCCGCCAGGTCTCCGCGTCCGCCACCGCTCTCTTCACAACGAATCTCTTCACCGGCAACGTCAAAGGCGCCAACGACAAAGTCGCCCTCGGCTTCATCGGCCTCGGCGCCATGGGCTCCGGCAACCTCAACTTCGCCATGCGCGTCCCCGGCTTCCAACCTGCCGCTCTTTGCGACGTCTATGAGCCCCATCTCGAACGCGCCGTCGCCGCCGCCAAGAAAGGCGGCTACACCATCGAAGGCAAACGCGACTTCCGCGAACTCCTCGCCGACAAGAGCCTCGACGCCGTCTGCATCTCCACCCCCGACCATTGGCACGCCTACATGATGATCGAAGCCTGCAAAGCCGGCAAAGACGTCTATGTCGAAAAGCCGGCCAGCGTATACGTCGAAGAAGGCCAGAAAATGGTCCAGGCCGCCCGAAAGTATAAGCGGATCGTCCAGGCCGGCACCATGCAGCGCTCCGGCGGCTTCTTCCTGAAAGCCAAGGAAATCGTAAAGTCCGGCGTCCTCGGCGAAGTCACTTTCGTCCACACCTTTCAATCCGGTATGACCGGCAAGCAGGGCTTCGTCCCCAAGCCCGGCGACACCGGAAAACAGCCCACCGACCTCAACTGGGACATGTGGCTCGGCCCCGCGCCCAAGGCCGAATTCGACCCCATCAAGTGGGGCGTCAAAGTCACCACCTTCCCCACCTTCCGCTACTTCTGGGACTACGCCGGAGGCGCCATGACCGATTGGGGCGTCCATCTCATCGACCCCCTCCACCAGTGCTTTGACGAGATCATGCCCACCGCCATCGTCGCCCTCGGTGAGAAGTTTTACGTCACCGACACCCGCGACACCCCCGACACGATGCTCGCCACCTTCCAGTACCCCAAATTCCTGTCGAGCTACGAGTCCCGCACCGCCAACCCACTCCCTGCCTTCGGTCTCAACCAAAGCGCCGGAACGCTCATCCACGGCTCGGAAGCCTCTCTCCTCGTCAATCGCAGCGGCTGCTGGCTCATTCCCAACAACCCGACGTCCGAGAAAGTCAAAGCCGAAACCTGGGACCGCCAGTCTCATCCCGACATGGCGCCCACGAACGTCCCCCATTGGGAGAACTGGCTCGCCTGCATCAAGTCCCGCGAAGCGCCCCGCAGCGAAATCGAAACCTGCGTCCGCTCTTCCACCACCTGCATCCTCGCCAACCTATCCCTGCGCCTTAAAACCCGTATTGATTGGGACGAGAAGAACTGGACCGTGAAGCAAAAGGAAGTCGTCCCCCATCTCAAGCCGAAGTACCGCGCCCCCTGGAAGCTCGAAGTCTAAAGCGCGGCCCCGTAGTAGCCGGTCCGCGTCTGCACCGTCATCTTCGGATCGGCCAACGCCACCTTCACCGTATGGAAGCGGTTCTTTGAAAGAGGAACCGCTTTCGGGTAGTAGCCAATCAAGTATTGCGTCCGCAAATCCCGCAAAATCGTCGCAAACGCCTTATCCAACTCCGGCCCTAGCGTCGGTAAAAACACCCGCCCCCCGGTCCCGTTTGATAACTGCGACAACGCGTTCTCGCCCCCCACATTTCGTCCCGCGTCGTTCGTAATGGGCACAATCAAAATGCTATAGATCACAGCATCCGCCTGATGCGCCGCCTGCATCGCCTTGTGAAAGTCCGTCGAACTTGTCGTGTCACCGCCGTCGGTGATCAGCACCAAAACCCGCCGTCCCTCCCGCCGCTTTAGCTCATCCGTTGACAGCAGAATCGCATCGTAGAGTGACGTCCCGGCTTCGCTCTTGATGCCTTTCAGCGCCCCTTTCAGGCGGTTCAGCCGCCGAGTAAAATCGCTCCGCCGCACCACCTCCCAGTTAAACGTAATCAGCGCCGCCGAATCCTCGGGATTGCCATCGGCAAACAGGGCCTTCGCAAACCGCAGCAGCGAGTCGCTTTGATACTTAATGCTCGTTGCGGTAGATCCGCTGATGTCCAGCGTCAACGCCACCGAAAGCGGCTGCGCCGTCCGCCGTTCAAACAGCGAAATCGTCTGCGGAGCCCCATTGTCAGTCACCTGGAAATCGTCTTGCCCTAAGCCGCCCACTAACTCGCCGGCTGGGTTCTTCACGGTCACCAGCAAACGCACTAGGCTGACGTCCGTCTTGAATATGACCTCCTGCGCCGCCGCCGCCATCGGCATCGCCAACAGCGCCCGCCGGCTCAGCTCGTCAACGATTCGTCCCATTCGCCTTCCACCCAAACCTCCCCATCCACAAAGTGCTCTTTCTTCCAGATGGGAACCAGCTTCTTCAACTTGTTGATGCCTTCCAGCGCCGCGTCGAACGCCGGCTTCCGATGAGGCGAAAACGCAATCACCGCGACGCTCGTCTCGCCGATTTCCATGCGCCCCAGCCGGTGAACCAAAGCAATGCGCGATATCGGGTGGGCCGCTGTGATCTCATCGCCAATCTGCGCCATCAGCTTGATCGCCATGGCCTCATAGCATTCATAGTCCAGGTACTTCGTCGCCCGGCCCTTCGTGTTATCGCGTACCACGCCTTCGAAGTTCACAAACGCGCCGTCCCGCGGCTGCAGCAACTGCCGCGCCAGCGCCGCCGCGTCGATCGGCTCCCGCGTCAGGCCATAGAAGTTTCCCAGCGGCTCCGTCACGATTTTGTGGATCCACGGCCCGCTCCCCCCGCTCACCGGCGGCAGCAGCGCAATCTCGTCCCCATCGGCCAGCAGCGTCCCCGCCGGGGCAAACTCCTGATTCCGCGCCAGCATCACGCTGCGTTTCAGTTCCCCCAACGCCGGAAACTTCGCCGCGAAATGATCAAACACGGCACCCGCCGTGGCGCCCGCCGGCAACTCCAGCGAGGTCTGCGATTGCCCAGCGATATCTCGCAAAAGGCCGAAAAATAAGACTTGGACGCGCACGTTGTCATGGTATCAGACGGGTTGTATCTTTCTTCGGTTCCAGAGCATCCTAGTGGGTATGGCAAAAAAAGAAAAGTCCAAAGGTGCGTCCCTGCTGCCGACAGCCAACGACCTTCCGAAATCCACCCGCGAAGAAGTAATCGCGGTACTCAATGCGCGTCTAGCTGACGCAACCGACCTCCGCAGTCAAGTAAAGCACGCTCACTGGAACGTCAAGGGGCCGAACTTCATCGCGCTTCATGAGCTCTTCGACGACATCGTAGACCACCTCGACGAGCAAGCCGACGACATCGCCGAACGCTCCGTCCAACTCGGCGGCATCGCCCCCGGCACCATCCGCAGCGCCGCCGCAGACTCACAGATCGCCGAATACCCCGCCAATATCCAAGACAGTAAGGATCACCTCAAAGCCCTCGTCGAGCGCGTCTCGGCCTATGGCGCCCTCGTTCGCGCCGCCATCGATACCAGCGCCAAGGCCGGTGACGCCGGAACGTCTGACCTCTTCACCGGCATCTCTCGCGCCGTCGACAAGGACCTCTGGTTCCTCGAAGCGCACCTCGGCTAAACACGAACCCAATGACCCATCGCGCGAAGATCCGCGTCCGTTACGCGGAAACGGATCAAATGGGCGTCGTCTATCACGCCAACTATGTCGTCTGGATGGAGGTTGGTCGCGTCGAGTTTGCTCGCGCCGCCGGCCTCCCCTACAAGGAACTCGAAGCCGCCGGCTTCTTCATGGCCGTCATTGAAGCCAACTGCCGCTATCTCGCCCCAGCGTTATACGACGACGAAATCGAAATCGAAACCCGCGTAGACAAAGCCACCCCCCGCGGCATCGAGTTCGGCTACACCTTCTGGCGCGGCGGCAAGAAGCTCGGCGAAGGCTCCACCCGCCATCTGTTTTTAAGCAAGGACCTCCGCCCCGCCCGCCTCCCTCCTGAATATCACGGTGTTTTTGGGATAACCTAACCCAAATGCGCGGATGCTTAGTCGGTTGCGGTTTCTTCGGTCAGATCCATCTCGAAGCCTGGCGGCGAATGGACGGCGTTACCATCGCCGGCACCTGTGACGCTGACCCCACCAAGGCCAGCTACGAGCGCCTCGACCAGATGCTCGACGAACTCCAACCGGACTTCCTCGACATCACCACCCGCCCCGAACTGCACCTCGAAATGGTGCGTATCGCTGTCGAACGCGGCATCCCCGTCATCTGCCAGAAGCCCGTCGCCCCCACTTGGCAGGACGCGGTCAAGATGGTCGAACTCGCCGAAGCCGCCAACGTCCCCCTCGTCATCCACGAGAATTGGCGCTGGCAACCGTGGTATCGAGTCGTCCAATCCGAGCTCCAGAAAGGTCTCATCGGCCCCCCAGTCACCTATACCTTCCGGACCCGCAAACTCGATGGCGACGGCCCGGAAGCTTATCCCTCTCAGCCCTACTTCCGCACCTACCCCCGCCTCCTGCTCTTTGAAACCCTCGTCCACCATCTCGATACCGCCCGCTTCCTCTTCGGCGAAATCGAAGAGGTCTACGCCCGCTCCCGTCGCGTCAATCCCCTCATCCAAGGCGAAGACCAAGTTCTCCTGCTAACCAATCACGCTCAAGGCCTCAACGGTATCCTGGACGGCCACCGCTTCCTCGACCTTCGCCCCGACTCTCCTCCCCTCGGCGACTTCACCGTCGACGGCATCGGAGCCTCCCTCCAAGTCGACGCCGCCGGCGACGTCTGGCTCTGGAATGGCCGCGAGCGCAAGTCGGTCTGGCAGAACACCGTGGGCCAAGGCTATCGCGGCGACAGTGTCCGAGCCGTCTGCCGCCACTTCGTCGACGAACTCCGCGGCCAGCGCCAATGGGAATCCACCGCCCGCGAGTATCTGCGAACGATCGCCTGCGTCGAAGCCGGTTACCGCAGCATGGCCTCCGGCCGCGCCGAAAGCACCCGCACCTTCAATGAACTCCCTGCCACCGGCCCCAAGTAAACCCGCTGAGTAGCCTTCACGAAGTCGGTCCGTTTCGCCTTGGCGATGTCCATGAACTTCTGCGGATTCCGGTCCACCAGCGGGAACCAACTGCTCTGCACCTGCACCATCACCCGATGCCCCCGCCGGAACGTATGGAACACGTCCGGCAACGCGTAGGCAATCTTCTCCACCTGTCCTGGCGCCAACGGCTCCGGCTTCTCAAAGCTCTTCCGGAACTTCGCCCGGAACGGCTCGCCGCGAACTAACTGCTGAAATCCGCCCATCTTCAACCCCTTCGGGTTCGGATCCGGGTTCGGGAAATCGTTCGGATACACATCGATCAGCTTCACCACGAAGTCCGCGTCTGTCCCCGTCGAAGAGATGTGCAGAGTAGCCTCCAACGGCCCCGCAAAAGTCACGTCCTCCTCGAGCGGCTCCGTTTGAAACACCAGCACATCCGGCCGTGTCGCCGCGAAGCGCTGATCGTCCAGCATGTGCTCCACCGTCATCGTATTCGCGATGTACCCGACAAAAGGAACCGGCCGCGCCGGGTCCGAGACGTACTCTTCATATCCGCCCCGCGAAGGAGGATTCCCCGCCAATCTCCCGTCGTGCGAAAGGTGGAAGGTCTTCTCGACAGCCTCCTTCGGAGGCCACGCATCGAAGGTCCGCCACTGGTTTGCTCCCGTCTCGAACATGTGCGCTTCGGCCAACTCGGCCTTCCCTTCGTCCCGCAGATACTTCTCGAAGAACGGCAGCTCAATCCGTTCGCGGTAATACTCGCCCGTCGGCTGATTAAAAGGAACATCGCCCAAGCGTTCCGCCTTCCCTGCGGCCCACTGTCCATGCGACCACGGTCCCATCACCAGCAGATTCACCCCGTTCGGGCTCTGCTTCTCGTTGCGCTTATACGTCTCCAGAGTCCCAAACAAATCTTCCGCGTCGAACCATCCCCCCACCGTCAACACCGCCGGCCGAACGCTTTTCAAGTAAGGTCGCACGTCCCGAGTCCGCCAGAACTCATCGTAGGTCCCGTGATCCATCAGGTCCTTCCAATAGGGAACTTTGTTCTTTAGTAACCGTTCGTTGATCTCCTCGAGCGTCCCCATCCCCAGAAACAGGTTGTACCCGTCTGGCGACTCATACTCCGGATTCGTCCGCGGCACCTTCGGATCGTTCGCGCCCTCTCGCGAGTTCATATACATCCACCGAGCCGCGTGGGCCAGATAGAAGGCGCCGTTATGCCGCCAGTCGTCCCCGATGAACCAATCTCCGACGGGAGCCTGTGGCGAGACGGCCTTCAAGGCCGGATGCGCGTCCACCATGCCCATCGTTGTGTAGAACCCGGGATAGGAGATGCCCCACATCCCCACGTTTCCGTTGTGGTGCCCAATGTTCTTTAAGAGCCACTCAATGGAGTCATAGGTATCGGAGGACTCATCAATCTGCTTCCCCGTCTTCGCCGGGTTATGCGGCCGGACTTGCTCGAACTCACCCTCGGACATGAACCGTCCCCGGACGTCTTGATAGACGAAGATATAGCCTTTCTCTTGGGTCCATTCGGAAGGTCCCAAGGTTTCCCGGTACTGATCGGCCCCGTAGGGTCGAACAGCGTAAGGAGTCCGCAGGAACAGCACCGGATATTTCTTCGCGGGCCCAGCATCTTTGGGGATATAAACTGCCGTGAACAGTTTCACCCCGTCCCGCATAGGAATCCGGTATTCGAACTTCGTATACTGCTCCGCAACCGGCTTCAGTTTCGGGGGAGCAGCGGCCAGGGACAGTGTAAGGGCAAGGCAGGCGGCAAGACGCATGACCCATGTTACTAAACCAAAAAACGCACCCGAACCCGTCTCCCCAAGCCCGCCCCCTCGCAGTCGAACTCCCCATCAAGCGCCCCCGCCGGTCAGAGCCACCGCCCCGAAGCCCGCCTCCCCCGCTGCGCTGTGCCGGGCCATCGAGGCCCGCCCCATCGCCGCCAAATCCACGATCAAGCCTACAGGCCGTCGCCCCCGCCCTTCACGCCACCCTGTTGCGCTGTGCCGGGCCATCGGGGCCCGCCCGATCGCAGCCAAATCCACGATCAAGCCTACTCGCCCCCTCACAGGCCGTCGCCCCCGCCCGCTACGCCACCCTGTTGCGCTGTGCCGGGCCATCGAGGCCCGCCCCATCGCCGCCAAACCCACGATTAAGCCCGCCCCCCTCTTCCAAAGGCCGTAGCCCCCGCCCGCCAGAGCCACCTCCCCCAAGCGCCCCATCTCCCAACCACATTGACCCGCTTCGCCAATTAAAAAAGGCCGGACCCCGAAGAGTCCGGCCAATGAGTCTTCACAAACAGCGGGAGTCCTAGTAACGGTAGTGATCAGGCTTGTAAGGACCTTCCACCGGCACGCCAATATACTCAGCCTGCGCCGGCGTCAGCGTCGTCAGCTTCACGCCAATCTTCTCGAGGTGCAACCGCGCCACTTCCTCGTCCAACTTCTTCGGCAGCGTATACACACCCACCTTGTACACGTCCTTGTTCCGCCACAGGTCCATCTGCGCCAGCGTCTGGTTCGCAAACGAATTCGACATCACAAAGCTCGGATGACCCGTCGCACAACCCAGGTTCACCAACCGCCCCTCCGCCAGCATAAAGATGCTGTTCCCGGCCGCAAACGTATACTGATCCACCTGCGGCTTAATGTTTAGCTTCTTCACGTCCGTCCGGCCATTCAGCTTATCGATCTGAATCTCGTTGTCGAAGTGCCCAATGTTGCAAACGATCGCCTGGTCTTTCATCTTCTCCATCATTTCGACGGTGATAATGTCGACGTTCCCCGTGGTTGTCACATAGATGTCCGCCGTCCCGAGAGTCTCCTCGATCGTCGTCACCTGATAGCCTTCCATCGCGGCCTGCAGCGCATTGATCGGGTCGATCTCGGTGATGATCACGCGAGCACCCAGACCACGCAGCGAACCAGCCGAACCCTTGCCCACGTCGCCGTAGCCGCAAATCACCGCCACTTTCCCAGCGAGCATCACGTCGGTCGCCCGCTTGATGCCGTCCGCCAGCGACTCGCGGCAGCCATACAGATTGTCGAACTTCGACTTCGTCACTGAGTCGTTCACGTTGATCGCCGGCACCAGCAGCTTGCCTTCCTGCTGCATCTTGTACAAGCGGTGAACGCCCGTGGTCGTCTCCTCGGAAACGCCCTTCCATTCAGCCACAATCTTCGTCCACACACCCGGCATCTCTGCCGCAACTTTCTTCAACAGGTCCTTGATCACCTGCTCTTCATGCGAACCCGACGCCGAGCTCACCCACTCCGAACCGTTCTCAAGCTCATAGCCCTTGTGGATCAACAGCGTCACGTCGCCGCCGTCGTCGATCACCAACTGCGGGCCCAAGCCGTCGCCATGGATCACAGCTTTCAGCGTACAATCCCAATACTCTTCGAGCGTCTCGCCCTTCCAAGCAAACACCGGAACCCCGGTGGCGGCAATCGCAGCGGCGGCATGGTCCTGCGTCGAGAAGATGTTGCAGCTCGCCCAACGCACCTCCGCGCCCAAGTCAACCATCGTCTCAATCAGGACGGCGGTCTGAATCGTCATGTGGAGCGAACCGGTGATGCGAACGCCGGCCAGCGGCTTCGTCGACGTGTTCTTCCGGCGAATGGACATCAGGCCGGGCATCTCATGCTCGGCAATGTTAATCTCTTTCCGGCCCCAATCGGCAAGGCCGATGTCAGCAACTTTATATTCGGTGGCTACCGTAGTGGTCATGAAAAAAGCATAGCACATATCAACGAATCATGATTCCTTGATAGAATGCTAATTCAATGGCCAACCTCCTCCGCTCCCTCCGCCTGCTCGGCGATGAGTCGCGCCTCCGCATGCTCCGCCTCCTCACCCGCGAAGAGCTCAGCGTCGCCGAACTCCAGGAGATCCTCGGCATGGGCCAAAGCCGCATCTCCATGGCGCTCTCCCAACTCAAACAGGCCGAACTCGTCGAGCTTCGCAAGGTGGGTCAGAAGAGCCTCTACCGCTTCACCGGCGACGCCACGGTTATCGAAATCCTCCGCCAAAGCGCTCATGAACTCCCTGAAACCGCCACCGACGACGACGCCCTCCATCTCATCCTCACCAAGCGTAAAGACAAGATGCGCGCCTACTTCGACGAACTAGCCGGCCGCTTCGGCCGCCACTACGTCCCCGGACGCAGTTGGAAAGGTGTCGCCGAGATGCTGCTCAAACTCCTCCCGCCGATGGTGATTGCTGACATCGGAGCCGGCGAAGGAACCCTCTCGCTCCTCCTGGCCCAACGTGCCGAGCGCGTCATCGCCGTCGACAACTCCGAAAAGATGGTCGACTACGGCCGCGAGGCTGCCCGCAAAGCTGGAGTCGCTAACATCGAATACCGCGTCGGCGACCTGGAAGAACTTCCCCTCGAAACGGCGTCCGTCGATCTCGCCCTTTTCAGCCAAAGCCTCCACCACGCCCTTCATCCGCAGGACGCCGTAAAGGAAGCCGCGCGCGTCCTCAAGCCCGGCGGTCGCGTCGTCATCCTCGATCTCCAGCGCCACGCCTTCGAAGAGGCGCGTGAACTCTATGCCGACGTCTGGCTCGGCTTCAGCGAGGTCGAGCTTCTAGGCTTCTTGAAAAACGCGCGATTCCGGCATCCCGAACTCAGCGTCGTCCATCGGGAAGACGAAGCGCCCCACTTTGAAACCGTCCTGGCTATCGGCCAAAAATAAACCGCAGCCGCCGCGGGTCCGCCCCGCCATCCAGGATGCCATCTCTAACCAGGATCACCGTCGGCGCGCTCCCGTTTGACCAATCGCCCGACGTCGTCACCATGTGCCCCTTCGCCCGCAGCGCGTCGATCACGGACCGGCTAATCCGGCCTTCCACGCGCAGCCGCCCCGGAACAAACTCATGGTGCGCAAAGCTCGAGTAGAAGTGCTCGGACTGGAACCGAGGCGCCTCTACGGCCTGCTGCGGCCCCATCCCGAAGTCGATCAGGTTGATGAGGACTTGCAGCATCGCCTGGTCCTGGTTGTCCCCGCCCGGCGTCGACATCACGAAGTGCAGGCTGCCATCCGGCTTCAATACGGTGGTTGGGCTCAACGTTACCCGCGGCCGCTTGCCCGGCGCCAACTCATTCGCATGGCCCTTCGTCAGCACGAAGCTCTGCAAACGGCCCGACAAAGGAATACCCGTATCGCCCGCAATCACGCTCGGCAGCCAAGCGCCGGAGGGAGTTGCGTTAAAGGCGTTTCCGAACCGGTCTACCACGTTCACGCACGTCGTGTCCTGCACGCTGTTGTGCTCTGCCGCCACCGGCCCCGGCCGCGACCCCATGTCCGCCTTGTCCGGGTCGATCAGCTTCCGCCGCTCCGCCGCGTACTCCTTCGAGAGCAGCAGCTTCTCATTGATCTTCGAGAACAGCGGATCGCCGTAGTGCGCGTCGCGGTCGGCAAAGGCCAGCTTCACGGCCTCCACCTCGGCGTGCAGCATCGCCGGAGAGTTGTGCCCCATCGCTTTCAGGTCGTAGCCCTCGAGAATGTTCAGGGCCTGTAGCATCACCGGCCCCTGCGTCCAGAAGCCCGGCTTTACGATCGTGTAACCGCGATAGGTCGTCGTCCGCGGCGTGTCTTCCACCGCCGCAAACCCCTTCATATCTTCGAGGCGGATCAACCCGCCATTCTCTTCAGAGAACTTAGCGATCTTCTGCGCAATCGGCCCGCGATAGAAGTAGTCACGCACCGCCTGAATCTTCTTCGCCCGGTTCCCCCGCTGCTTCTTCTCCGCCGCCGCCAACTCCCGCAGCGTCTTAGCCAAAGCCGGCAGCCGCATCATCGTCCCGCTCTCGGGCACCTCGCCAGTGGGAAGGAAAAACGCCTTCGAAGTCGGCCACGTCACCAGCAGCCGCTCGCCGTTCCGGATGAAGGTGGAAAACTCCTCGCCAATGGGGAACCCCTCGGCATACTCAATCGCCGGCTGAGCCACCTCGGCAAAGGACTTCGTTCCGTACTTCTGCAGCGCCAGCAGCAGTCCGTCCATCACGCCCGGCAGGATTGCGGCGCGGATGCCCTCACCCGGGATCGGCACCTTCCGCTCGTCGTCTTCCCAAGGCTCCGGCTTCCGCTTCGAGTAGTAATCCACCGTGGCCAGCTTCGGCGCCGTGCCAACGCCGGAGATCACGATCGGCGGCTTGCCCTTCATCGTGATGATCAACGGCATCTCCCCGCCCAGTCCGAACCGGGCCTGCTCCGTTACCGCCGCGGTTAGGGTACTCGCCACGCCCCCGTCTACTGCGTTCCCGCCCTGGGTCAGCAGCCGGAACCCGGCTTCCACCTCGAAATTGTTCGCTGCGGCGACCATCTCCTTAGTGCCCCGCACAGGCGGGAACATGATCTGCTGCGCGCTCAGCGAGCTCGCGATAACAAACAGGAGGAAACGGCGCATGGCCTATAGCTTATCGCGGGGTGAGCCTCGCCTCGAGGAGGTCGAGTTCGTTCTCGATTTCGTGCAGGGCCTCGTCCCCAATCTTCTTCTCCCGGCGCATGGCGATGATGGTCGTCCGCTCCACACGCAGCAACTCAAACCAAAGCCGTTGCTCGGCCAGGGACTGAAACTCCTCTGGTCGTTCCAAGTCATCGCCTCCAACGGCCAACTCCTGCTGCACTCGCGCATCGGCCAACCGGTCGGAGAAGAATCCCCGCACCCGTTCCACAACGTGCTCCGGTGCCGAACCCTCCAACTCCGAAAGGCGATCCAACGCCGCTTCGGCCGCCCGCATCCGCCCCTCCAACGCCTCCTCTTCTCCCGACCGATCCTCTGGCAGCTTCAGGAAGCGGATTATCGGCCGCAGCGTCAGCCCCTGCAGCAACAGCGTCACCAGGATCACGGCAAACGTCAGCAACAGCAGCAGGCTGCGATAGGGGAAGGGAAGCCCCGTCTCGGTCTCCATGGGCAGCGCCAGCGCCGCCGCGAGCGAGACCACCCCGCGCAATCCCGTCCACGCCACCACAAAGAGCCCATTCCGGCAGGGCGACACCAGATACACCCAGACGATCCGGACGACGATAACGGTGGCTGAAACCGCCGCGCACCACCCGATCAGCATCTCGGTCGGATACCCCCGCAGGTCCGCCAGCACCGCCGGCAATTGCAGGCCGATCAGCGCGAAAATCACCACGTTCGTCAAAAAGATCGCCGTCGCCCAAACCGCCGCGCCCCGGATTCGCCCCGCTGCCGTGAACAGGTTCGAACTCGAGCGGCCCAAAATCAAACCCGACGCAACGCACGCCAAAACCCCCGAAGCATGTACCTCTTCCGCCGCTATATAAGATCCGTAAGCTAGGGCAAACGTCGACAGGATCTCGACCTCAGAATCCTTGATCTTCGGGAATACCCAGACATAGCCGTACCCGATCCCAATGCCAATCGCCGCCCCGCCCAACGCGATCCAAACGAAGGTCAGCAGAGCCTGGGACCACAAAAACGAACCCGTCACGATTGCCGCGACGGCGAACCGGTAGATGGTCAGCGCCGAGGCGTCGTTCACCAAGCTTTCTCCCTCAATGATCTGCACGATTCGCCGCGGCAGCCGCAGGCCCCGCGTGATGGCCGTCGCCGCCGCCGCGTCCGGCGGCGAAATGATTGCTCCGAGCGTGATGCCCGTCGCCCAGTTCATCCCCGGGATCAGATAGACGCAGACCGCCCCCACCGCCGCGCTGCTGGCCGCGACAAGCCCAAACGCCAGCATGAGGACCGGCCTCCGTTGGGCCATCAAGTCGCGCCACGATGTGAAGTACGCCGCCTCAAACAGTACCGGAGGCAGCAGGATATAGAACACGACGTTCGGATCCAGCGTAATTTCCGGAACGCCGGGAATCGCGGCCAAACAAAGGCCCCCGATCACCAGCGCGATTGGATACGGCTGCCCTAGCCGCTTAGCAGCTAGGGCGATTAGAAGTGAGGCGAGTAGGATTGCGAAGATCAAGGTCGGTTATGCTGAGTATCGATGCAAAAACGGCAACTTGGCAACAGTGACTTGATGATCACCCCGCTCGGCGTGGGCGCATGGGCGATCGGTGGCGGTGGATGGGCGTTCGGATGGGGTCCGCAGGAAGACTCAGACTCGGTTGACGCCATCCGCGCCGCAGTGGATGCCGGAATGAACTGGGTCGATACAGCGGCCGTCTACGGACTGGGCCATTCCGAAGAGGTCGTCGCGAAGGCGCTCGAAGGCATCACCAACAAACCCTTCGTCTTCACCAAGTGCGGACGGGTGTGGGATGAGAACCGTGTGATCGGCAAGCGCTTGAAGCGCGATTCTGTCCGCGCCGAATGCGAAGCAAGCCTCCGGCGCCTCAACGTTGACGTCATCGATCTCTATCAGATGCACTGGCCCGAACCCGACGAAGATGTCGAGGAGGGGTGGACGGCGATGGCCGAACTGCAAGCCGAAGGCAAGGTCCGGTGGATTGGCGTCTCGAACTTCTCGAAGGCGCAAATGGAACGGGCGCAGAAGATCGCTCCGATTACTTCGTTGCAGCCGCCCTATTCGTTGCTGACGCGGGAAGTGGAAGACGAGGTGCTGCCCCACGCCGGGGCCACGGGTGCTGGTGTAATGGTTTACTCGCCGATGGGCCGGGGAATGCTAACGGGCACCATGACCCGCGACCGTATCGCCGCCATGCCGGAAGACGACCACCGGAAGCGGTGGGTGCAATTTCAGGAGCCGGCTTTAACAAAGAACCTGGAACTAGTTGAGAAGTTGCGGGAAATCGGTGAACGGTACGGTGTCGCTCCGGGCGAAGTCGCGCTAGCATGGGTGTTGCGCCGGCCGGAGGTAACCGGAGCCATTGTCGGCTTACGGTCGCCCGCGCAGTTGAATGGTGTTATTCAAGCAATGGAGTTCCGGTTAAGTGTCGGAGAAGACGACGAGATTAGTTTCTACCTCTAGCGGGAAGCTGGAACCCTCCTGGGACAACTTCCTCAAGTACGACGCGCCCGCCGGGCTGGTGGTGTTCCTGGTGGCGATGCCGCTGTGCCTCGGCATTGCGCTCGCCTCCGGCGCGCCGCTGTTTGCGGGCATCATTGCTGGCATCGTGGGCGGCATCGTGGTGGGTTCGCTGTCCGGCTCAGCAATCAGCGTCAGCGGCCCTGCAGCGGGGTTGACGATTATCGTCCTGACCTCGATTCAAACGGCCGGCTCGTTCAAGGCTTTTCTGGCGGCCGTGGTTCTGGCCGGGGGGATTCAAATCATTCTTGGCTTGTCCGGGGCGGGCGTGATTGGGGACTACGTCCCGAACTCTGTGATCAAGGGAATGTTGGCTGCGATTGGACTTGTCATCATCCTTAAGCAGATCCCCCACGCGCTTGGCCGGGATAAGGACTACGAAGGGGACTTCAGCTTCATCGAGTCTAGCGGCTCCAATACCTTCACCGACGTCGTGACTAGCTTCCTGAATCCCGGCGAGGGAGCCGTGGTCATTTCCATACTGAGTCTGGGCGTGTTGATTTTCTGGGACTATTGGTCGGCTCGAGGTTCGAAGTTCGCCTTGATGGTGCCTGGCCCGCTGGTCGTCGTAGTCTTGGGGATCGCCGTCAACAACGCGTTCGGGATCTTCGCTCCGTGGATGAAACTGACCGATCCCGTTCACATGGTGCAGTTGCCAATGGCGAACGCGCTGGAGTTCTCGCTTCCGGATTTCACGAGGTTTGGCGACCCCGCCATTTGGACGATTGCGGTAACGATTGCGCTGGTAGCCAGCATCGAGACGTTGCTCTCGGTAGAGGCGGCCGACCGGATCGACCCGTTCCGCCGAATTACTTCGTCGAGCCGCGAGTTAATGGCGCAGGGCGTTGGGAACATGGTCTCGGGAATGATCGGCGGTTTGCCGGTGACTTCCGTGATTGTGCGGACGTCGGCCAATGTCTCATCGGGTGGGCGCACTAAGATGGCAACCATTTTTCATGGATTTCTCTTGTTAGTGGCCGTGGTCGCCATTCCGCAATATCTAAACTGGACTCCACTGGCGAGCCTGGCGGCCGTATTGATCATGGTCGGCTATAAACTGACCAAGCCGAAGATCTATGCCTCGATGCTGAAACTGGGGTGGGAGCAGTTTCTGCCCTTCATCGTGACCGTCATCGCGATCGTGTTTACGGACCTGCTGAAGGGCGTCGTGATTGGTCTCGTAGTGGGCGTTTTGTTCGTAATCCGGGCCAATCACCGGGCGGCGATCTCCGTGGTGAGCCAGGGCGATTGGTACCTGATGCGCTTCAACAAGGACATGACGTTTGTGAACAAGAGCGAACTCCGGACTAAGCTCAACGCCGTTCCGGAGTCCGCGACGCTGGTAATCGATGGGACGAAGGCGCCCTATATCGACCGGGATATCTACGAAGTCGTTGAGGACTTCCAGCGAGCCGCTCCGTATAAGAACATTAAGGTCGAGATTAAGCGGATTGAAGACCGCTGGAGATAGGTGGATATGGAATCGTACCGGAAGCTGCTGCTCGCCAACAAGGCGTTTGTCCAGGACAAGGTTGGCGTCGACCCAAACTACTTCAAGAATTCTGCGCTCGATCAGCGGCCTGAGTTCCTGTGGATTGGCTGCTCGGATTCTCGAGTTCCGGCCGAGGATGTAACCGGGACGCAACCGGGCGAACTCTTCGTTCATCGGAACGTGGCCAACCTGGTGATCCATACGGACTTCAACATGTTGAGTGTCCTCCAGTATGCCGTTGAGGTGCTGCAGGTGAAGCACGTCATCGTCTGTGGACATTTCGGCTGCGGGGGCGTAAAGAACGCCATGCACCGGAAGGACTTGGGGCTGATCAACAAGTGGTTGCGGCACATCAAGGACGTCTACCGGCTCTACAGCCGGGAGTTGGAGGCGATTCCGAACACCGAGGCGCGGTTTGACCGATTGGTCGAGTTGAACGTCATTGAACAGGTCCAGAACCTGGCTGAAACGTCGATCGTGCAGAGGTCCTGGCACGACTTCAAGCGGCCGGAGATCCACGGATGGGTTTACGACATGCGGACGGGCTATCTGAAAGAACTGGCGCGGATGCAGCCTGGCGCCAAGATTGACGACATCTACACGTTTGAGTTTGACGATCCGGCCGAGCACTGAAGCAGCGCGTCGCCAGTGAGGCGGAAGTTAGTCCACTCGTCCTGAGGCTCTGCGCCGAGAGACCTGTAGAAGGCGATCGAAGGAGCGTTCCAATCAAGGACGGACCATTCGAGGCGGCCGCAGCCTCGTTCTACGGTGAGTTTTGCGAGGGCCTGCAGCAGAGCTTTGCCGTGACCAGCGCCGCGGGCGGCGGGGATGACGAACAGGTCCTCGAGATAGATGCCGGGCTTAGCCAGAAAGGTCGAGTAGTTATGGAAGAACAGGGCGAAACCGACGGGGACACCCGCGTCCTCGGCGATGAG
>JBBQRA010000076.1:0-23476 GCA_038215275.1 Bryobacterales bacterium
CCCTGACAAAATCCTCCACCGGCAGCTCCCCCGCCGGATTCCGCGGGTGCGGAAAAAAGCTCCCTCCCGAGACATGAATTGCATCCACGCCTTCCGCCTCCAACCACCGGCACACCTGCACGGAGTCAGCGATTGTGTTCCCCCGCGGTTCCCGCAGGGACATCGCGTTGTTGTTCTCCGTCGCGCTGATCTTCATTTGCAAATGAAACTCCCGCCCGCACCGCGCCCGAATCGAACGAACAATCTCCAGCAGAAACCGCGCCCGATTCTCAAGCGTCCCACCGTATCCATCCGTCCGGTCGTTGATTGCCGAACTCAAAAACTGCGTAATCAAATACCCGTTCGCCCCATGCAACTCCACCCCGTCCAGCCCCGCTTCTTGCGCCCGCATGGCCGCCTGCCCAAACTGCTGCACCACCTGGCCAATTTCGTTCTCGGTCATTGCCCTAGACTCAAACCCGTGCATCGGGTCCGGCTTCGAAGTCGAACTCCAACTCTCCGGATATTCAATGCCTTGAATATCCCGCTGCCGCCCCCCGTGGCTCAATTGCAGAATGAACTTGCAATCGTGCTCATGCACCCGCTTGCCCACCTCCCGCCAGAACGGAATCTTATCGTCCGCATCGATCATCGCGTAGTTCGGCAGGATCCGCCCGCGCCCATGCACCGGCACGAATGAACTCACAATTGCTCCGACTCCCCCGCGCGCAAATCGCGTCTCCCAATTAATCCGCGCCGGATTGCCAGATCCGTCGTAGTTGTCAAACCGTCCCGAGATATTCGACCGGAACAACCGGTTTTTCACCGTCAAGTTCCGGAAAGTTAGCGGCTCAAAGATCGAATCGGCCATGGCGGGAACTCCTTTCGCTCAAAACGTGCGGACGTACTCAATCAAGGCCCGTTTGTCGGCGTCGTTCAAATCCTTGGCGAACTCATGTCCCCGGTCCACCACAAAGTCCGGCGACAGATTATTCCGCAGCAGTACGTTGTTCAAGACCCCCCGCCCGATCAGCCAACCGATAAACCGGGTAAAGAAGTTATCGTTCCGGAGCAATTGCAGCTCAGGAGCATTAATATTGGCCACGAGATTCACCGGCGTCCCCCGTTTGATCTTCAATCGGTAACCGCTCTCGAGCGGCACCGCGCTGTCCACCGTAGTGCGCCAGATAGACGCGATCCCCGGTCGCTTCTCCGGCCACAGTAACTTCTCCATCGCATCGTTGAACGCCGCTATCCGCCCCGCCAGCGAAGGGTCTGCGTTGTACACTCCCACCGCATTGTTGTGGAAGAAAGGGGCCGTCGCCCACACCCCCGCCAACGTCGGCACCCGGTAATAGCCGCGCCCTCCCCCTGGAGGCTGGAACTGGATCGGCTTGCGCGGCTTGATGGGGTTGTACAACCCCTTCAACGGCGCCGAGGCCGGCAACGCTTTGTAGCTCGCTGACGAAAACTCCGCCCAAATATGTCCATCGATGGCATTACTCGCAATCGCCCGGCCTATGTTCGTGCCTAACTCGGCCACGGAGTAGCGCCGATCGTTCGACAGAAAGTTATCCTCCAGAAAATCCGGTTTCGCCACCGCCTCACGGAACCAAGCCTTCCGTGCCTCTTCCGTCGTCACGCTCGCCGGAGGCTGCTTACTCGAATGGCAGGCCGCGCACCGGTCGGCAAACGCCAGCGCGCCCCGCCGCATCACGTCCTGGTCCTGCGACAGATACTTCGCCCCGGCCGGCGAACCCTGCAACCGCGCCGGCGGGATCGTTTTCAGAAATGCCTCCGCCCCTTCCATCAACGCCTCGGTCGCCCGCCAGTCCGCGCAATCCTTCCGCGCCAAGGCAACCTGAAAGGGTTTCTGCTTGAATTCGGTACCGGAAATCGGGTCGTGCAGCGTCGTCCAATACTCTGAGCACATCCCGATGTTCACGTACACCCGCAGCGACGCCCCCGCGGTTCCGACGCTGTCGGCCCCGTCTTTCAGGATGTGGTGGACCTCCCGCTTCGTGCCGTCTCCCATAGTCTCGGTTTCCACCGGCCGGTGCCGCAAATAGACAATGGAGTTAATCGCATTCGGATTGAAGATATGGTCTGTGGCAAATCGTGAAGTATCCGACGTTCCCGCCGGCTGCGTATTGGCCACATGCCAGCGGAAGTCCTCCTGCGCCAACTTCAGTCCGAATAGCGTGCCCTCTTTGAAATACTGATTTCCGATTGCGGGTGACAGGTGGGCCCACCGCGGTTTTTCCGGATCCGGCGGTGGGTTCAGCGGATTGAATCCGATGTGGCAAAATCCGCAAGTCATCCCGATCAGATACGGTGGCTCCACCGATGCCGGATCCGCCAGATACTTCTTCACATCCCAAACGAACTTATCGAACTTCGGATTCGGGAACTTCCGCAGCCCCACGACGCCGCTCGATTGGCTTGGAATGCCGGGAATGTCCAGTGTCTTGCAGACATCCATCCAAAGCCCGTGCTCATCCGGGCCGGTAGCCGCAGTACAGTCCGGATCGTTCAAAACCCCCATCAGCCGGAACCGTTCCGGGCGGCGCCGCGAGTCCACATATTGCAGCAGATCGGTAATGCCATGCGTGATTCCAGCCACTTGCCTCCAGAATCTCTCCCCGCCTCCCGTCCAGAAATACCAGGTATTCCGCCCCTGCTGTTCCTGTGCAGTCAACTGGCGGCCGCCATATTCATACGAATCAGGCTCTGCCGGATATTCCTGCCCAAGACAGAGCACTTGCACAGAAAGGAACAATAGGAGCAGACAGCGTTTTGACATCACAAAGACAGTACCCGATTTATCGCCCGAGGAAAAGCGCATGCTTAGGTGACATTAGCCCAGCGGCATCCGCGGTGCGCAACGAGCGACATTTCCGCATCGTCTGAGAACATCTCCCCATTTTTTCTCATTCTGAAAACCACCGAGAAACTTGAGAATACGGCGCCATCGCGCTGCGCATCTAAAGAAGCCGAGAGCTGCTGCGAGCCGGCAGGAAAGGCCCCTTGTTGCAATCCAGTCATTGCCCTAGGCCGCCACCTGCGCCCTTCGCAGGCTTCAGCCACACCTATTCCATTCCAAATTCCCGCAGGCGGTCGTACAACAGCCGGCGGTTAATCTGCAACAGATCGGCTGCGCCGGTCCGGTTCCCACCGGACGCAGCCAGCGCCCGCTCAAGCAGTCGCCGTTCCAAGCGACGCACCGCCTCGTGAAGCCCGATGTTCAGCGGCACTTGGTCAAAGTCATCGCCGGTTGCCGGTGCCCCCGGCAGCGCAAGATGTTCCGGCAGGATTCGTGCACCCCGGCTGAGCACCATCGCCCTTTCGAGCGCATGCTCCAGCTCCCGTACGTTCCCCGGCCACTCCTGCCGGGTGAGCCAGACCAGCGCCTCATCCGACAACCCGGCTAAAGGCATCCGCAGCCGCCTCGCGGCTCGCAGCGTCAAGTGCTCGGAAAGTTGCGGAATGTCGCTTCGCCGCTCTCGTAGCGGGGGAGCGGCAATCTCCACCACCTTCAACCGAAAGTAGAGGTCCTCACGAAAAGCGTTCTTTTGCATTGCCGCTTCCAGGTTCTGGTTGGTTGCCGCCAATACCCGAATGTCCAGTGCAATCGTGGCGTTCGATCCCAGCCGCTCGATCGAGTGTTCCTGCAGCACCCGCAGCAGCTTCGCCTGCGTTCCCGGTGACAACTCGCCAATCTCGTCCAAAAAGATGGTTCCACCGTTTGCGTATTCGAACTTGCCAAGCCGCCGCCCCACCGCCCCGGTGAACGCACCCTTCTCATGGCCAAACAGCTCGGCTTCAAGCATGGTGTCGGGAATGGCGGCGCAATTCACTTTCACCAACGGCCGCGATTTCCGCAGGCTGTGTTGGTGGATGGCATGGGCAATCAACTCTTTCCCCGTGCCAGACTCACCGCGGATCAACACCGTGCAATCGGTTGGTGCCACCTGCCCGATTAACTTATACATCGCGTGCATCGCTGGACTGTTGCCGATCAGTTCGTTCCCGGTAGAATCGGCCCCTTCGTTCCGCAGCGTTTCCAAATCTTGATTCCGCCGGCGCGCATCGATAGCACGCCGAAGCAGAATCAATAGCTCGTCAAAATTGATGGGCTTTGTCAGGTAGTCAAAGGCGCCCAGCATCATCGCTTCAATGGCCACCGTGCTCGTGCCGTAAGCCGTCATCACCAGCACTGCGGGAGCATTCTGCTGACTCTGCAACTCTCGCAGGACCGACAGACCATCCCGTCCAGGCATCTTCACGTCGAGAAGCGCGGCTTCTACCCCGCCATCCGCCAGAATCTCCAGCGCCTCATCTCCCCTTGATGCAGCAACGACCCGGTAACCTTCGTCTTCCAGTAAGTGGCGAAGCGCCTCCCTGGCCGTCGTCTCATCTTCTGCAATCAGCACCGACGCGATCGGCTTCATTGCGGACCTCCCCTTGGCAGTCGAACAATGAAAGTCGTTCCCCGATCCGACGTCTCAAAACGCAAAAATCCCCTGTGAGCCGCCACAATTTCACGCGAAACCGAAAGTCCAAGCCCCGTTCCCTCAGGCCTCGTTGTAAAGAAGGCGTCAAAGACGTGGTCCCGCGCCGCCTCCGCAATGCCCGGTCCCTGATCGATCACAGCCACCTCGACAGACTCGTCCGAGTCCGAAATCCGGACACTCACTTCGGCCCTCTCCGGCGAAGCCTCTATCGCGTTGAGCAGCAAGTTCGTCAGCACCTGTTCCATCTTTACGCCATCCACGTACACAAGCGCACCCGCACCTTCATCCGCCAATATGCGCGCTGCAATCCCTTTCGCCCGGGCACGGTCCTGCACCACCATAAGGGATCGCTCCACCAACGGCAACAGCCGCTCGGGCGAAAGGGTACACCCGTTTGGCTTTCCGAAAGCCAGCAACTGCCCCAGAATGGAATTCAATCGGTCCACTTGGTCCATCGCCGTGTCCAATTCCTGCGTCGTTGCAATCCCTCTGCTCATTCGCCGCTTCACCAGTTCCAACTGCAACCGCATCGAGTTGAGGGGATTCCGGATCTCATGGGCCACCCCGGCCACCACCCTACCCAGTGCCGCCAGCCGGTCCTGTTCCCTCACCGTAGTCTCCAACTCCATGCGCCGGTCGGCCATGCTTCCAATGGCCGCATGGATCTCGCCGAAGTCGCCGGAGCCCGGAGCAGTCCGAAAAGTGAAGTCGCGCTCCAACTCCTTGAGCTGTTGCTTCACACCCTCCACGCCGCTTCGCAATCGCACCAGGATGGAGACGACCCCGGCGACTCCGGCCACCGCAGCCAGCACGAGGGTAGCCAATAGCCATCGCCGCCGATTGGGCACCGGATCGCGGACGCCAATCAGCCGTTTCAATGCCCAAGCGTAGCGCCGGTCTGAAGTGGCAAGCGCGGTCGCTACCAGCAAGTCGCCACCAGCCGCCCTTGCGACTGTTGATCCGGGCCGCCGCACGGCCGCTTCTATTGCCTCCCGCTCCTCGCTCAAAATCGTGTCGCGAAGGATCGCGTCTCGCGGGCCTGCAGCCCCAACCTCAACCCCCGATTCGGAATCATAGAATCCGCCCTTCACATCGTTGTAGGACCGCAGAACGGTCTGCGACAACCCTCGAAGAGAGAGATCCTGCGCTTCAATCGGCATCTCTTGCATCGGCCGCCCGCTGAACTCGGCGCGTTCCTCGTATTGCGCCCGCAGTTCGTTCGCCGCACCAGCCAACTCCCGTTCCGCCCCCGCCCTCAGCGTACTCTCCGTCTGCGTGAGCGCATCCTGCACCAGCAGAAGTGCCAACGCCACTACGGAGACCGAGGCGATTCCCATTAGCCCCGCCTCAATCCGGAAAGATCGCGCGCTCAGGATCCCCACTATTCCAGCACCGGAGGCTCCGGCCTTCTTACTACGGCCTGCGCCAGGTTCTCCAACACGTTCACTAGTTCGGCGCCAGCCGAGCCCAGCTTGGTCGCGCGGTGAAACCCACCCACATCGTAGGCCGCTCTCGCCATCTGGTAGAGGCGGCGGGCCCGAACTACATATTCGCCGGCCCGAGCGTCCCCGCTTAACTTGGCGAAGTATTCGCCCTGCTGTATCCGAAAATAGGCCCGTTCCAGGCTCTTCGCCGTAGATCGCTGCGGATCACCGGTTTTCTTGCCGTCGCGATTTGGCTGGCCCGCCGCGACCAAATCATCGCGGGCATCCAGAAGGTCATCGAGCGCCTCCAACACTCGGTCCTGCTCATACGGAGATCCGGAGAGGGTTCGGCTCCGCTCAATCAGCCGCTGCGTCTCCCGCGCGAGAAAGTTGGAAAGTTCGTCTTTGGCGGATGGAGCACTCATCATTCCCGCCCGTGCTTCCATTTTCAGCCGCCGAGTTTCGAGCTTCCTGCCCTTCTTTTCGTCCTCCGCTTGGCCCGCCACGGCAACGAATAACAACAACGCCACTACTCGCCTTGTGAGACCCGCCATAGATTCCTCAGAACGTGAGCCGCAATCCAAACTGCAGGCGCCGCGCCGGTTGCGCCGATACGGGCAGACCATAAAACGGCGAACTCAAATTTCCAACATACCCAGCATAGTTCACACCATTCAAGACATTGAACGCATCGACGGTAGCCTCCATCGTGGGACCTCTGCCGCCCAGAGCCGGGATCCGGAACTCCCTCGCCATCCGAACATCGAGCCGCATCACGCCCGGACCCTGGAGGCTATTTCGCGGAACACCCGCCGGCCGGTCGCTGGCGATTCCGTCCTGGTTGTTGTCCTGTCCCGTGATGAGGCTGTACGGATTCCCCGTAGCTGCGAAGAACACGAATCCTGCCTTGAACCATTTCCCGACGGGAACGGTGCCCAGCGCCCGCAGCCTGTGCCGTCTGTCTCGATTCGATCGCGACCACTCCGATTCCAGGTTGTAGCTGTTTGGCGGCAAGGCATCCCGGCCATCCGCATGCGACATCACCCGTCCCAGTTCATACCGGATCGAACCATTGAAGAATCGGCTGAGCCGCCCGGACACCCCTAGTTCCAGACTCTGGCTCTTCACCGTACCGGAAGACTCAAACTGCCGGACAATTCCAAGCGCTGGGTCAGGCCTCTGCCCATCCGCTAACCATGGGGCATTCACATCCCGGGAACGGAAGGCACTCACGCCACGAAACCCTCTCCAGGTTGCGGACACCGTCGTTCTCGCTGAAAGTCTGTGCTCCACCCCTAGGCTGTAGTGGATCGTGTATGGCGAACGCAGATCGTCCGCCATGCGAACCAGCGCCGGCGGCAGTGCCGCTCCCCCGCCTTCAAAGGACGGATCCGGCCACAAGGGATTGCTCACAATCAGTCGCCGGAAATCCCCTCGACCGAAGAGTAGAGCATCCCGAATCACTCCTCCGTTGAGCCGGGTGTAAAAGATCCCGGAGCCCCCACGAATCACCGTCTTCTGTCGTTGCCCCGGCGACCAGGCTAGAGACAACCGGGGGGCCAGATTGTTCGTATCACTGATGAAGTTCTGACGGTCGTACCGCAGACCCAATCCGGCCGTCAGTCCCGGCCGTAGATTGATCGTGTCCTGAATAAAGAGTCCGACGGTCCGCTGGCGGAAAGAAACCCTTCCGTCGCCCACTTGTTGGGTAAAAGCGAACGGCCGGCCAGCCCGGAAGTCGTCCAGACTGGCGAACTGATACGTTCCCTGGCGATTGCCAAAGTCTTCGTACGTCTGTCGCGTCCAGTCCGGCACGTCCATTCCGCCGCGCACCAGATGCTTACCTTTGGACCAGGACAGGACATATTTCAATCCGAGTTCCGTTTCATCGGAACGGGTATCCACCTGGGCGCCTCCGCCCACAAACGCATCGGCAACGCTGATCAGCCGCCCCTGCGACACACTCGCCGAGCGGCGGCGGGACGACTCCCATTGGAACGACAAGTCACTTACCAAATTGGCCGAGAGAAACGCGCTATGCTGCGCACGGAACTCGCTCTCGTTGCTTCGTTCTCTAAATCCGGCTTCCGGCAAACGGAAGCCTCCCGTACCCTGGTTCTCCGCGCTCTCTCTTTCCCGATCGAAGCGAACTGTAAAGACGTGCCGCTCCCCGACCAGCCGTCGAATCTTCACCATCAGATCGGTTGCCGATTGCGGCGTGCGTATCTGCTGATTCAGGAGCCCAGACGGCGTCTGCGCATAGACCACCGACTGCAGATTCTCATTCTCCTGTTCCGCGGCGACCATAAAGCTGGTTTTCCCGGAACGGTCAAGCGGACCGGAGAGATAACCGGTGAACAGTTGCCGATTCTCGTCCGGCCGGGCATTGGCAAACGCATTGCGCGCATCGACGGCCGAGTCGCGCAGGCCAGCGCGAATGGCGCCATGGAAGGCGGTCGATGCATCCCGGGTGGTGATCTCTATCCTGCCCCGTCCGGGGCGCGTAAACTCGGCCGTATACGGGTCGCGATTGATCTTAACTTGCTGGATCGCTTCAATGGGCACGCTCTTTGCGTCCATCTCCACACCGTCGACAACGACGGTTACGCCATCCTCGTCCTCGCCGGCTCCACCTACCATCTCCTGCAACACGGACATATAGTTCGTCCCAAGAATCGGCAATCCCCGCAACTCCTCGCTGCTCACCGTCACAGCGCTCAAATTGTCCGCGGGTGCCGTACTCACGGCCTCCGCACTTTCCGTGACATTCACTTCATTGCGAACCTCCGCCAGTTTGAGGACAATGCGGAGCGGCCGGATGGCGGATGTCAGTCCGATTGGGATCGAGACCGGCCGGAAGGGCGCCCGCCCTACCTTCACGACGTAATTGCCAGTCTTCAGCCCCAGAGTACGGAACTCCCCAGTGGCATCAGTTACCACCTCGCTCCCGCCGATGGCCACAACGATTCCCTGGACCGGTGCGCCGCTGGGATCCACCACCCTTCCCGAGATCTGAGGTGACTGAGCGGCAGCCAAACCGGCGAAGGAAACCAGCAGAAGACACCGCAGAAAACGCATACCCGTGTTAAATGCAATCTCGAGGCCACACTCTACCGCTCTGTTTGCCAATACTTGGCGTTCCGCTTGCCAGGGAAACTGTGCGCAAACATGACATCGCTGCTCCCATAACTCACAGACGGACCAGGGGGGCGCGCCAAGCGAGGGTCCACAATCTCGCCTGCTGAGCCAGGTAAGCAGTAGCATTCGGCGGATGAGTCGAAAAGCACGTCCCCCCTCAGGAGTCGCCCGCCCAAGCACCTGCCGGTTGAACGACCGTTTGGGCCGGATTCACGCCGCAGTTGCTTCCCCCTCCGTATTTAGCGTGGATCTGCGGGTACTCCACAGCAGCCTCCGGCCGGATTCGTCTTACTGAAACGCACACTGCAGACCCCGGTCTCCGGTAGAGACAGTCGCACGTCGTCGGCTGCCGCCAAGTCTCCGGCCAGTGCCGAAGCGGTTCTCCGAGTTGGAGTGGGCGGTGGCTTGCGCCTGCAATGCGCTCGCTCATGTGTGGGGTATTCGACCGAGCACATATTGTTATGCTTGGTTATATCCGCGCCGTTGGGCCGCTTCCGCATAGTCACATGCGGCGGCTTCAGCCGGGTACGGCGAGCGGCTCAGTTTAGCTACTTCCGGTGAGGCTCTACAAAATTGCGACTGATAGGGAACGAGCAATGACGGGCAGGTCGCGAAGCGGTCAAACTTCAGGCCGCGGAGCTGGCACAGCCGAGAGTTCTCTTGTATGAATAAGCTACGCGTCTTCTGGGAGTCGCTACGATCGAGCCTCTGGTTTCTGCCCACCCTGCTGGTTTTAGGTGCAGTGGTTCTCGCCGTATCCGCAATAGAGGCGGAGCCGTGGTTTGACGGAAACAACTTTGAAGAGAGGTGGCCTCGTCTACTTGGGGCAGGTGCGGATGGGGCGCGGGGCATGCTGTCTGCGATAGCTAGTTCGATCGCCAACGTAGCGGGTGTGGCCTTCTCGATCATCATTGTCGCACTAACTCTGGCCTCGAGCCAGTACACGTCTCGCATCCTGCGAAGCTTCATGGGTGACAGGGGGAACCAATCTGTTCTCGGCGTGTTCCTTGGAGTCTTTGCTTACTGTCTTGTCGTACTCCGGACCATCCGGGGCGGAGACGAAGGCGCTTTTGTGCCGTCCTTCGCGGTTTTTATTGCCGTCGTGCTGGCGTTTGTCGCAATCGGATTTTTCATCTTCTTTATTCATCACATCTCCTCTGCCCTTCAGGCATCGAGCATCGTCGAGGCGGCAGCTGAGCAGACGATCAAAGCCATTGATCGTCTCTTCCCGACGGAGTTGGGCGAAGCTGCCGGCTCTGGTCTCCCGCCCCGACTGCCCCCAGCGGATGAACAGTGGCGAAGGATAGCCGCCCGGCGCACAGGCTACATCCAGAGTGTCGATGGAGACGCCTTGCTCGGTCTGGCGTGCGAGTGGAATGTGGTTATCCGCATGGAAGCCGGTATCGGCGAGTTCGTCGTGGAGGGGACGCCCCTTGTCTCGATGGCGGGCGAGACGACGCCGGGTGATGAAGCAGAGTTGGAGCTAAACGGTGCGTACTCCATAAACCGACACCGCAGCACTGATCAGGATGTCGGCTTTGGAATCCGTCAAATCGTGGACATAGCCCTTAAGGGCCTGTCACCGGGAATTAACGACACCACTACTGCCATGAACTGTGTCGACTATTTGACTGCAGTACTGGCACGCCTTGCCCCGCGTCAGGTCGAGACACTATACCGGATGGATCAGGGTCAACTGCGAGTTATTGCTCGGGGCCCCACCTTTAGGAGCCTACTCGACGCGGCATTCGACCAAATCCGTCAGAACTCCGAAGGTAACGTCGCCGTTCTAGTCCGACTGATAGAAGTGCTCAACACCATCTCTGAGTTTACGTACAACGAAGAGCGGCGGCAAGCGCTTCAACTCCACGCTAGCCTCGTGCTTGAGACGGCAGAACGCAGTGTCCCCTCGCTTCACGACCGGGCGGCGATTCGCCGAGTCAGCCAGCGAGCTATGCCCGCTCCTGGCAGTCCGAGCGAGGTAAATCGATGAGCCCGATGAGCAGCGGCGAGAAGCGGGGAGCCACGCCCGAAGACAAGGAGGCGTTAGAAAGAGAGCGCTTCGAAATCTTGGAACGGCTCGAACTCTGGCTAGAAACGCCAATGTTGGTTCTTGCCTTTGTGTGGCTGGCGCTACTGATTGTGGAACTTATTTGGGGTGCGAGTTCGTTGTTCGAGATCATCGGTACGAGCATCTACGTTGTTTTCATCCTCAACTTTGCGCTTGAATTAACCCTAGCTCCGCGAAAGGTGGACTATCTCAAACGCAACTGGCTGGCGGCTATCTCTCTGCTTGTGCCGGCCCTGCGCATCTTCCGCATCTTTCGCGTGTTTCGGGTCCTTCGGCTGGCGCGCGCAGGACGGGGATTACGTTTACTACGCGTCGTCAGCTCCCTGAATCGTGGCATGAGCGCCCTCGGGGCGAGCCTGAGTCGCCGAGGTTTTGGCTACGTGTTAGCTCTGACACTCCTCGTCACTTTTGCCGGTGCTGCTGGCATGTATGCCTTCGAGAAAGAAGAGCCCGGGGGGCTCAGCAGCTATGGTGAGGCGGTGTGGTGGACGGCGATGATCATGACCACAATGGGGTCGCAGTATTGGCCGCAGACTGTCGAGGGGAGGGTGTTGTGTGTGTTTCTGGCGCTGTACGCCTTCGGTGTGTTCGGCTATGTCACGGCGACACTTGCCACCTATTTTGTCGGCCGCGACGCGGAAAGTGACGCTGCCGAGTTAGCGGGTTCAGCACAATTGATCAGGCTGACAGAGGAGATACGCGCGTTGCGCGAGGAAATGCGAACGCTCGCCCAGCGTCCTAGCGACGGCCTCCCCCAAGATCCTCTCAAGACCAACAACGATTCCTAAGGAATGACGAACGTGGAAAATTATTTTCGGCTGGTTGGCCCTGAACGGGCAGTAGAACTATTTGGTGTGCGGCTCGTAGGCATCAACG
Organism: Bryobacterales bacterium; assembly: GCA_038215275.1. Lineage (GTDB taxonomy): Bacteria > Acidobacteriota > Terriglobia > Bryobacterales > Bryobacteraceae. Next base: position 12,003 of record JBBQRA010000076.1, read on the forward strand.
CGGAAAACCTTACGAAGCTGGTGTTCACGCTAGTCTTCATTGCCGTGGTGCTTCTGCTGGGACGCTTCGCTCGCAGAATCGCGAGCCGAGTCCTTCAGGGGCGTGCTCGCGAGCAAGCCCAATTCTGGACGCGCCAAGCGATTAAGCTCAGCACCGCGGTGCTCATCATCCTTGGCCTACTTTCTATTTGGTTTGAGGATCCCACTCGATTGGCCACCGCGTTGGGACTCGTTACCGCGGGTCTGGCTTTTGCTCTCCAAAAGGTAGTTACCGCCGTGGCGGGCTACTTTGTCATATTGAGAGGCAAGACCTTCAATGTCGGCGACCGAATTGTCATGGGTGGGGTCCGCGGGGATGTTATCGCCCTCGGCTTTATCCAGACAACCATTATGGAGATGGGCCAGCCCCCGCCTGTGCAAGGCGCCGCCCCGGCCATGTGGGTGCAGAGCCGCGAATACACAGGCCGCATTGTCACGGTCAGCAATGCAAAAATATTTGATGAACCGGTCTACAATTACAGTGGCGACTTCCCGTACCTCTGGGAGGAATTATCCCTGCCAATTACTTATTCTTCCGACCGGAGCCGAGCTGAAGACATTCTGCTGGAAGTCGCAGGGCGCCATACAATCCCTATTACTGAGCTTGGTCAAGAATCACTAGAAGAGATGCAAAGGCGCTACGTGGTCAAGGCGGCCGAGATGCAACCGAAGGTATATTTCCGCCTAACTGACAACTGGCTGGAACTGACTGTGCGGTTCATTGCGAAGGATCACGGCATCCGCAGTCTGAAAGACGTTATGAGCCGCGACATCCTCAAGGCACTGGAGGAGGCTGGCATTGGCGTGGCGTCGGCCACTTTCGAGATTGTTGGCCTGCCTCCGCTTCGTATTGAAGATGCTCGGGGAACCGCTCAGGAGTTGTAATGAAGAATTATGAGTAAGTTCCAGACCAACCAGGGAACGGCCGGTTTAACTTCGACCGCAGCTTCACCGCCAATCCAGATCAGGCGGGCAGCACCGGCGATGCGATGGCGAGCGTTCTGTTAGGCACGGCATCCACCATCGAGCAGGATTTCCTGCTGGTGGGGCCCGGAATCCAGGGAACCGAGACCGGAAGCTTCTTGCAGGACGATTGGCGGATAACGGCCCGGCTCACCTTCAACCTCGGCCTCCGGTATCGGTATGACACCCCATAGGCAGGGGTGAACACCAGTCTCACCATGCAGACCGGCCTGCCGTTCGCACCGGTGCCGGCCGGACCGGCTGAAGAGCGGGATGATTTCAAATCCCGCTCCAGCGCACTGGTTTGACACTCCGCTCTACACCGTCGGCGCCGCCTGGGCCACACCGCTCCAATACACTTACCAAAACTCGGGCGGCAATGCGATGTGGGGGCCGGGGCGCGTGAAGCTGGACTTCTCCCTGTTCAAACGGTTCGTTGTCCGCGAACGGCTGAAGCTGCAGTTCCGCGCGGAGTTTTTCTACCGGCTCAACACGCCGCAGTTCGCGTCGATTGGGAATCCGGCAGCAGGTATAATCTCGAGTATTGTCGGGACCCCACGCCAGATTCAGTTCGCGCTCCGTCTGACTTTTCAATAAGGTAGTGTAACGTCTATCCCATGAATCGCCGATCCTTTCTCTCCTCCACGGCAGTCGCGGCTCCGGCTTTGCTCCTCGGCCAACGCACGGCCTCCGAACGGCCCAACGTCCTCTTCATCGCCGCCGATGACATGAACAACGCGCTCGGCTGCTATGGCCATCCGCTGGTCAAGTCTCCCAATATTGACCGCCTTGCCGCCAGCGGCGTGCGCTTCGACCGCGCCTACTGCCAATACCCGGTCTGCGGACCCAGCCGCGCCTCACTGCTCACCGGCCTCCGCCCAGACTCCACGCAAATCTTCGAGAACAACATCTCGGTGCGGGACAAACTGCCCGGCGCGGTCACCCTTCCACAGCTCTTTCGCAACGACGGCTGGCACTCCGTCCGCGCCGGCAAGATGTATCACATGGATGTTCCCGGCTCGGTGGGGACCAACAAGTGGGACGACGCTCCGAGCTGGGATATCTCGATCAGCCCGCCCGGCAGGGAGCAGAAAACGGTGGGCGTCGGCGGTAACATCACCGAGGGCAAACCCGCCCGCTGGGACGTCATCTCTTTTAAGGGAGACGGCAAGGACCAGGCCGATGACCGCGCCACCGAAATAGCCATGGAAACGATGGGTTCATCCGGCGACAAACCCTGGTTTATCGGGCTTGGCTACCTCCGGCCGCATGTGCCACACGTCGCACCGGACCGTTTTTTCGACCTCTACCCACTCAGCCAGATTCACCCCGTCGTCAATCCAACGGGCGATCTCGACGACATTCCGCTCGCCAGCGAAATCGCCATCAACTCCCGGGCCAGAGACATCGGCGGGATGTCTGAAGCCACGAAGAAAGAGGCCATTCGCGCCTACTACGCCTCCGTTTCTTACATGGATTGGCAGGTTGGCCGTGTGCTCGCCGAACTCGACCGAAAGAACCTCCGGCGCAATACCATCATCGTCTTCTGGGGGGACCACGGCTGGCATCTCGGCGAGCATCATCGCTGGCACAAGCGCAGCCTGTTTGAGGAGTCCATGCGCGCGCCGCTGCTGATTGCCGCTCCCGGCCGCAAGGGCAACGGAAGCGCCAGCCGTTCGCTGGTCGAATTCGTCGATATCTTTCCGACGGTCGCCGAATTGGCGGGCCGCCGTCCGCCAGCGAATCTCGAAGGCCAGAGCTTGGTGCCGCTGCTCGACAATCCGTTCCGCAGGTGGAAGTCAGCCGCTTTCAGCGTCGTAACCGCGCCGGGCGGTATCGAAGGCCGCTGCGCGGTTACGGATCGCTACCGCTATATTCGCTGGACCGGACCTCATCCCGACGAAGAGCTCTACGACCGCCAGGCGGATCCTCACGAGTATGTAAACCTCACGCGAAGCACTCAGAATGCAACACAGCTCGCGATGATGCGCCGGACGCTAGACGCAGGCTGGAAAGCGGCGAAGGCCAAGGTCTGAGTGCCCTCAGGGTCCTTGCACTACCCGTTGCATGCTGCCGCCGCTCAAGTCAGAAGGATCGCCGATGGTCCGGGGAACTGACCTTCGAAGACGTCAAAACAGGTGTTTTTAGAGAAGTTTTCCGGGTTCATGATCCGGCGACGGGGCGGCCGATTAACCTCGCCACCGTCGGGAAGCCGACGAGCGCTCCGGAAGGGCCGTCGCTGCGTTGTGTCGGCCGGCTAACTAACCGGCTCACCAAGATGGTAACGGAAACGCGAAAACTGACCACACCCTGACAGCGGGGCAGCGATTGGCCGCTTAAGCCGACGATACGGTCAATTGGAATACTTCCGCCTTGCGACGATCGGCTCGGCGTGAGTGTCAGCAATCCCAGGGGCCTTTGGCCGCAGCAGCGAGGAACGCATCCGCCGGCACCGCACCCTCCAGTGCAACTGCGCCAATGTCAGGAGCTACGATAGCCGCTCTCGGCCGCGGCAGTAGGACCTCTCACTTTGAGATGGGAGAAGGCATCCTGGATAAACCCGGCCGCCGCCTGCTTCTCTAACGGCTGCGCGCCCTCTGCTGTCACAGCGATAATCACGGCGTCGAACAGGACCGATGGGCCCCGGCTTCCTTCCGCTTTATGCAATCGAAGTACACAGCGCGGGTATTGGCGCGTTGATTGCTAGCGTCGTAGCTATGTACCAGCACATTAGCCAGCTGAAGTGTACCGTACGCATCGGTCAGTTGGGTGCCACATTTGGAAACAGGAAGGAGGCTACTATGACGCTTTACCGCGAGTGGGACGGGTGGGACCAGGCATGGGATCGTGCCCGAATGAGTGGTTTGACATCTGTCACTATGAGCACCCATCGATGACGGGGTTTTTAAACAAGCGGGCGCTCGTGACCGGGGGCGGCTCAGGAATTGGGCGCGCTATTTGCCGCCAGTTTGAGGAAGAAGGCGCTATGGTTGCAGTGTTAGATCTGAATGAAGAACGGATTGCGGAGACGCAATTCGGATTTTCGCGACGTGGAAGGCATCTAAGCTTGGTCGCGGATGTGGGTGACGAGGAGCAGATGACGGCCGCTTTCTCTGTGGTCGAGCGGGAATGGGGAGGATTGGACATCCTTGTGGTCAATGCCGGAATCAATGGAGTCTGGTGTCCCCTGCCCGAATTGACTGTCGCGGAGTGGGAGCGTACCATGCGCACGAATCTCTTCGGCACTTTTCTCACATTCAAGCTTGCCCTGCGTTTGTTGAACGACGGAGGGGCGATCGTCGTAATATCTTCAATTAACGGATCTCGAACGTTCAGTTATACGGGAGCCACCGCATATTCAACATCGAAGGCGGGTCAAATCGCTTTCGCGAAGATGATGGCGCTGGAACTTGCGAAACGGCGTATTCGCGTCAACGTCGTTTGCCCGGGCGCTATTTCGACGGATATTGCGTCGAGTACGACCCATAGGGGGCTGGCCTCGATTCGGCATCCGGTGCTATTTCCAGAGGGGTATGTGCCGCTGACTGGTGGTGTTCCCGGCACGGCGGATGCCGTAGCCTCGGGGGTTCTTTTCCTGTCTTCCGAGGCCGCCAGCCACATTACCGGCACCGAACTTTTTATTGATGGCGGCGAATCCTTGATTCTGTAATCTGCAATGCGCGGACTTTGAACTCCAGAACTGGGAACATAATTCCTCCCGGTTCATTGCTACTATACAAAATGTTTCTCTGTGGCGAGCCTCTGGGATGTCAAACTTCTTTTACAACACCCACCGATCGTGTCCACCTCGCTATAAACACTGTACAAGACGCTAGCATCCACGTTGCCCGATTCGTAGCGGGCTTGGGAAATGCCCGACTTGCCCGCAACCCTCACGTTCACCGACGGTCCCGCAGCCGCTGCAGGCTTCCAAGCAAACTGGCGCAAAACGTCTGGGTTGATTCGGGGGTGGCGACTATTTTGCAGCCAGAGAGGAAGAAAATTCCCGAATTTGTCGTGGGTGCAAACGTAAATGTGCGTTTTCCTCGAAAACACGAAGCCCTTTTGACGGCCTAGCGAATGGCCATCGACTTGCTAGTCGAATACGTAGAGATCGCTCTCGGCCGTATAAGCATTAAAAGGGATATTATTTTTATGTTCGATAACACAGAGATCGTAACCGTTGTAACGGAGCCCAGGGAAGTAACTAGCCTACCAGCAGGTACAGTCGTGGGCGACGTCTGGGGGGGACGATCCTTCACGGACAATGTCGCCGTGGCACTAGAACGAAGGAGCAGCCAAGGTTGGAAGGATGTGGACAGAGGCGATCAGCGTTGGACGCTAATTGCGCTGGAGCGTTAGGGTCAGACCCTAGTGAAACTACAGTCTAACCTCGTGGCACGGAGGAGCCGACTGAAAGCGACGGAACTGTAATGCAACCGGCTCCTGCGCTTTTGACTTGGATTCTTTCGAAGTCGATCACATGGCCCACATCAGACCGCAAAGTCAGCACCGGGGATCTCGCTCGCATTTTTGTGCCAAGGTATATGGCGACCGTCTATCACGGCTGGTAGTTTAGCGAAACGCTTCATCCGCCTAGAGGCCTTATTCGGGCCTTGTAGTTCGCTCTTCGGGCGCCATCGGATATGCCTTCATTATTGCTGTCATTAGCCCCTCCCGGAACAGCCAATCCTCTTGCCCGTCTTTTTCGCTTCTCGATCCACGGGTAGCAAGCGCCACCTGTTCAATAGGAAACTTCGGGCGGCGGTCCGCATACAGGAGTCCGTTAGTTTCCTGATAAGTATCGGCGAACTGTGTATAACAGAAACCGGCTAGGAGGGGGGTGTTTCGGACCACACTCAGGAGCCTTCTGAAGCGCTCGGCGAAATCTTGGGCCGTCTCAGAACGCGCGTAACCCCACGTTTGTACGGGATCATCAGAGAAAGCGATACCTCCAAATTCTGTAAGCATAATTGGCTGGCCCTCATGTGCTTGGCCGATCAGCAAGAGCCTTCCGCCGGGTCGCTCCCGTTCAAATAGCCGGCTGCTACTCAGGCCGTAGCGTGCCGCCAGCCGATCCGGATTTTCATCGTAGTCGTGTATCCCGATTATGTCGGTAGCCACGCTCTCCCATCCATCATTTCCTATGACGGGGCGGGTGGGATCAAGAGTCTTCGTTAAATGGTAGAGCGCTTGCACAAAGTGGCGTTGTGCCGGGCTGCTGGGAAGGTCCGGAACGCCCCAGCTTTCATTGAATGGAACCCAGGCCACTATACAGGGATGGCTTTTGTCGCGGCTGATAACAGCAGCCCATTCGCTCGTAAGCCGCTGGATTGAATTGTTAGTATAACGATAGGCGCTTGGCATCTCTTCCCAAACCAGCAGACCCAGCGTATCCGCCCAATAGAGGTAGCGGGGATCTTCGACCTTTTGATGCTTTCGAACACCATTAAAACCCATCGCTTTCGCTAGTTCGACATCTCTTCGCAATGCGGCATCCGAGGGCGCCGTCAAGCCGCTCTCCGGCCAGTAACCCTGATCCAGTACCATGATCAAGGGGAAAGGCCTACTGTTGAGGACGAAGCGATCTGCCTGAACACCCAGAGACCGTAGGGCCGTATAACTCCGGACAGAATCCAATATCTCGCCCGATGCGGAGACAATTTCGATTTCGGCATCAATCAAAGTGGGTGTTGATGGCGACCAGAGAAGTTCGTTTCTAAAGTCTTCAATACCGGGGTCGGAGAGCGCTACCCGCCGATGCACCTCAGCACCGATCACGCTGTAAACGTCATCCACTAAAACTTTTCCGGAAGCGCTGAGTTTGACTCTCGCCCGTAGGTCTTCCCGCAGCGCGCCGTTCATCCGTAATTCCAGGCCGATCTCCCATCGCTCGACGTTAGGAGTCCAATGCAGGTAGCTAATTGAAGATCGGGAGACGAGTTCGTACCAGACCGTCTGCCAAATCCCAGACGTGCGAGGATACCAAATGGAGTGAGGTTCTAGTTGCCACTCTTGTTTCCCTCGTGGCTGAGCCAATTCGGCCGGATTGTCATGGGCACGGATGACGATCGTATCCACCGCTCCAGGGCGGGCGAGCCGCGTTACATCGATCGAAATTGGCGTGTATCCTCCCTCATGGGTTCCCGCAAGACTCCCATTTACCCAAATAGTCGCTTGATAGTCGATGGCTCCGCAATGAAGGACGATCCGCCCGTCATGATTGGGGAATTCTACTTCCCTCTGGTACCAGCAGGCGCGAAAGTAGCCAGTGAACGCAATCCCGCTCGCCGGAGTCTCAGGCGCGAAGGGCACCTCAATCTCCCGATCCCAGACGACGTCGGCAGGGCATTCCCACAACGCCTCAACATCAAAGGCAAAGGCCCACGGACCATTTAGCGACGTCCAAGTCCGACGTTCGAGCAGGGGCCGCGGATAAGCCCACTGTAATTCTTGCATTATAGAATTGCTTGCACGCCAGGATCCATTGGAATTCCGCCGATGCTGAAACCACTTAGTCTTTCCGGCGTCTGGCAAAACTCTCGCGACCGGCGGCGGGCATAGGGCCTCGGCTTTTTGATCCGGTCATCAATCAGCCCACCAACTGATTGTCCTTCAGGGGAGATAGGCCAGGTAGCAGGGCTTGAGCGGACTCATGCCCCGGGGCTCCGGCACGAGAACCACTCTCCTAACAAGCAGGTAATTAACTCAAATTAAGGCCGGACAGCCGGAAACATCTTCTACTCCTCCGGCGTCCTCTGTGTTGTATTGCCCGATTGCGGCCACTCGATACAGAAATCTTAAGGACGAAGCGACAAGTCCAACGCCGGTCCCGCTGACGACGTCGGCATCACTGTTAAGGGATAGTACGAACTTCAATATTGGTCCCAAAACTTTGCTGTAACCCGGGAAGAACTGCGGACGCTGTTTCGAACGTGGGGCCAGTGGTTTCCGATGTCGAATGGGAGTTAGGAACAAAAGGGGCTGCTACCTATGGAGGAATTATGATAGACACGCCCTATTAACTCCCGCTCCGGGCGTTTCGGGTGGGCCATACGGAGATCGCGCGGGGAAGGAAATCAAAGAGAAATATGAGAGTTGAGACGGCAAAGCAAAAACTGGTTCTGTCGGTACCCAACGGGGTGCCCTATCCCCACCTAGGAGCTTTTGAGAGTACTCGCTTAGTAGGAACTGGCACCGATATTCTCGGAACCACCCGGCATATCGAACGATGGCGGTCAGATCTCGACCTATTGCGGTTCGCCGGCCTTTCAGAACTTCGATATTCCGCCCCTTGGCACCGAATCGAGCAAGAGCCGGGCGTATTTGATTTCACGTGGCTAGATGGTCCTATGGGATATCTTTACGCCTATGGTATGCGGCCGATTTTTGACCCACTGCATCACGTTTCGTTTCCGGACTGGCTGGACCAAGGGTTCGCCAACCCGAACTTCCCTCGACTGTACGAGCGGTTTATCGTTCGCCTCGCTCAACGTTACCCATGGGTTGAGCGCTATACGATCTTCAACGAACCTTTACCGACGACGATTCTCTGCTCGCTGCGAGGGGAGTGGTATCCGTATCACGCCTCGGACGACTACTTTGTCAAAATGGCGATTAATGTCACTAAAGGAATCTGCATCGCCTCCCAGGCGTTGCGGAAGGTTGTTCCCCACGTGCAGTTTGTGCACGTAGAGTCCGCTGAGGCGCACTGGGCGCTGGATCGCGAATCGGAAGACTGGGTAGTTTTTGCGAACCGTCGGCGCTTTTTGATGCACGACCTTCTTCTTGGCAAAGTAAATCGTTCCCATGAGCTCTATCCCTATATGCAGCGCCATGGCTTTACGGCGGACGACATGTATTGGCTTCAGGACAATCCTGGGGAAATCGATATTTTGGGCCTGGATTATTATCCCCATTCAGAAATGGACTGGTACTGGGATGTGGACTTGGGACGCGCCAACATCGGAGCGGCCGTTCGACGTCCGGCTGGCTTCGCACAGTTGGGTAGGATGTATTCTGACCGATTCTTGGTCCCAGTGTTCCTGGGAGAAACAAATATCCGCGGTTCCTATCTGGACCGGCTCACCTGGTTGAAGTTTATGGAGGAGCAGTGCGAGACGCTAGCCGAGGGCATCGATTTTCGCGGGTTCTGCTGGTACCCCTCCATTGATAGCACCGATTGGTGCCATCTTTGTACGAAGGCTTCGGGGATCGTTGATCCGCAGGGAATCTGGGGCCTTGATGAACAGCGGTGGCACCGTGTGCCGAGTGAGCTCTCCCAGGCGTATTCTGCACTGGCCCGTGGGTCGAAACGTGCCGCCGACCTGCCCGCGTATCGCTTCAGTCCGAACGCGGTCTATGGGTTGGGCAGCTATGAACCACTGATGTCTCATTGGCCAGAACGGCGAGAGCAAACAGATTTACTGAGTACGTAGGTGTGGTTGCTGATGTTAGGGGCCATGTAGACCTGCGCCAAGGAATCTCTGCGGTTGGGTATTGGTTCGCGCGATCGCCGAAGCCGTGGAGCCGTTGTGGTGGACCTGCGGGAGAGCTCACGCAAGCCCCCAACGGTAGTTCGTCTTCGCCGGTTTCTGCCTCAGCTGAGAATTTGCTGTATCAGCACAGCCGGAGCTTTCTGCCTTCTCGCGAAGTTAGGTATAAAGTACCGCATTTAGCCACGACGAGAGGTTGCTCAGCAGAACGTCACATCTGACCATCAACCACTAACTGGTTATCCACCGCGAATGCTTGCGTCTGATTCGCTATCACTCCCGCCAGCTGCTTTTCGAGCTGAGAGTTGACCGCCCCTTTCAATGTCACCTTTCCGTTCTCCACCAAAATGTGGATCGGCGGCAACGACCGATTGGCATAGCGCGTAAACTGCGGGCTTGCGTAAATGTTTTGCGCGATCATAATCCGCAGCTGATCGTCGAACGGTGACAATGGCAGAGCGACAATTTGATTGTCAACCTGCGCCACGCCCCGCAAACCCTCCGTCAACCGCTCGTACTCGCCCCGCCGCCAAGGTTCCCGCACCGCGCCGCGCAGGGTCACCTTCCCGTCTTTTACATTCCCCTCCACCCAATCAAATATGTCAAACCAAACAGATCCGCGGATCGCCGATGCCACCGAATCGGCGAGTTTCTGGTCTGGCATATCTCCGCGCATGTCCACCTTCAGGTCATTCTTCACCGAATGAACGCCAGAGACGCCGTAGGCAATCTTCTCGGCCCGCCGCACCTGCCCCATATTTTCGACCGTGCCGCTTAAACTAACCACGCCATCCTGCACGTCAATCTTGATCAAGTCGTCTTTTGAAATTTTGTCTTGAATGAGCTTATACTCAACCATTGTCTTAATCATTTGCGGAGTGAGCTTCTTTTCTTCATGCTCCGCTAGACCGGCAAGAGGTAACGCCAGTAGGGCAATCATCGAAATTACAAACGATCTCATATCAGGTTCTCCCGCCGCTCAAGGTGCAATTTTCTGGCCACGAGCACATTGCCAGCCATTAGGATGAATCGCTGCTAATCCGGCGATTTTTTACATTCTCCCGCCTCTGGTCGAAACAAAATGTTCCACCTTCAGCAGCTCCACGGTTTCGCCGGGACGTCCTGATGCTCGTCTTAAGTTTGATAGCTCGGGCTTTTTTACCGGGCCGTGGATGGCGTGATCGCCGACAATGAGAGGTAACGCCCGTCCAGACTAGAACCCAACCGGACCGGCTGAAGAGCGGGACGATTTCAATTCCCGATTCAGCGCACTGGTTTGACACGTCGCTCAACACCGTCGGCGCCACCTGGGCCACGACGCCGCGATGCACCTACGGAAACTCGGGCCGCAAGCCGCTGCGCGGGCCGGGTGCTTGAATCCGGATTTCTCCCTGTTGAAGGGTCGGGATTCCGGCGGCGGGTATAATCTCGAGTATTGTCGAGACCCTAAGCGAGATCCAGCGAGATCCAGTGCACTCCCCATCTGACTTTTTAATAACGTAGTGCAATGTCTATCCCATAAATCGCCGATCCTTTCTTTCCTCCACTGCCGTCGCGGCTCCGGCGTTGCGCCTCGGCCCACGCACGACCTCCGAATGGCCCAACGTCCTCTTTCATCGCCGCCGATGACAGGAACCACGCTCTCGGCTGCTATGGCCATCCGCTTGGTAAATTCTCCCAACATTGACCGTCTTGCCGCCAGCGGCGTGCGCCTCATTGCTCCCGGCCTCCGCCCAGACTCCACGCACATCTTCGAGAACAACATCTCAGTGCGGGACAAACTGCCCGGCGTGGTCACCCTTCCGCAGCTCTCTCGCAACGACGGCTGGCACTCCGACCAGAGAGATTCGTCTTTTTGGATGAAAGCGGCGTGACAACGGACATGACGAGGCTCTACGGCAGGGCCCGCCCCGGGCAACGGATTCACGAAGGGACCCCAGACGGAAGATGGCGAACGGTGACGCTGCTGGGTGCGGTC
>JBBQRA010000077.1:0-23378 GCA_038215275.1 Bryobacterales bacterium
CGGTCAGAACAACTTCCTTTTGAACGGCGTCGATAACAACGTCAACGTAATCGACTTTCTGAACCAGACGTCGTTCGTAATTGGCCCGTCGGTGGAAGCGATCGGCGAAATGCGCGTGATGACCAACGGCTACAACGCCGAGTATGGCCGTGGCGCGGGTGGCGTGGTGAATGTGACGATCAAGAGCGGTACGAACCAGATTCATGGCGCTTTGTTCGAGTACTTGCAGAACGACAAGATGAACGCCAATCGGTGGGAAAACAACCGCAACAACGTTGGTCGCGGCCCGTTCAAACAGAATCAGTTTGGCGCGGCGGTCGGTGGTCCCGTGATCAAGAACCGGACGTTCTGGTTTGCGGACTATCAGGGCACGGAGATTCGTTCGACTGGCGGAGCGGTTCCCGGCCTCGGCACTTCGGCGTTCTTCAGCATTCCGAATGCGGCCATGAGGAATGGCGACTTCTCGCACCTGCTAGGAGTTAATCGTTCCATTCCGAACTCGCTCGGTGTATCCGTTCAGGAAGGAGCGATTTACGATCCCCGGACGCAAGTCATCGGCACCTATCCCAACGGCACGACGGGACCCATACGGACGCCGTTTCCGAACAACATGATCCCACCGTCCCGCTTTGACCCGGCAGCCAAGAAGATCCTGGATCTGTTCCCGAGTCCAAATGTTCAGACCGCACCGGGCATTTCGCTGAACAACTTCTTCACGACAACCTCCGGTACGTCCGGTGTGAAGCAGTTCGATATCCGTCTCGACCATCGCCTCTCGGACCGGGATAACATCTTTGGCAGCGTGTCGTGGTCGGAGCGCAATCAAGTGAACGGACAGCCGCTTCCGGGTGCACTCGACGGAACCTACTTCGCCTCGAACCTGGAGCAGACTCTTGCCCGTAACGCCATGTTGAGCTACACGCGTACATGGTCGCCCACGTTCATCACCGAAACCCGAGTAGCGTTCTCGCGGTTGGTGACGTCGCGAACGCAGGCGCTGCCAGATGTCGACCAGTTCGCAGCGTTCGGCATTGGTGGCTTCAACCCTACTGGTCCGTTGAACGGCGGATTGCCGTCGACCAGCATCGACCGCTATTCCGGCTTCGGGGCCTCTGACTGGCTGCCTTCGAAGGAGTACAACAACGTTTGGGACTTCATTCAGAACGTGGCGATTCAGAAGAACACGCACTCGATTAAGTTTGGTGGCGAGTTCCGGCCGATCCAGTTCCCGTTCTTCCAGTTCCCCAGTCCGCACGGCAACTGGAACTTCAGCAGGAACGAGACGGCGTTCCCGAACGGTACGGATGCGTTGTCAAACCTGACTGGTGATGGCTATGCGTCGTTCCTGATTGGGCGCGTGACGCAGGGCCAGATGTCGACCACGAACTTCATCTCCTCGACGAGGCAAGCGTGGGCTTTCTATGCGCAGGACGACTGGAAAGTGAACAGCAAGTTGACGATAAACTACGGCGTACGCTACGAGCTCTTTTCGCCGATCGGTGAAAAGTTCGGACGCCAAGCCAACTTCGACTACGACAAGATGACGTTGTTCATCCCGAAAGGCAAGGACCAGGACACCCCGCTGCCTCCGAACTTCGCACGCGATTTTGCGAACGTGAAGGTCTCTCGCGGTGAAGTGGACCAGTACTTGATTCCGTGGGATAAGACAAGCGTCGCGCCCCGGATCGGCTTCGCTTACTCAGTGACGCCGAAGACGGTCGTCCGCGCCGGCTACGGTATCTTCTACGGCGGCGAGGAGAACCAAGGCGGCAACCCGAACCGTGGCGAAGGCGTTCCGTTCAACCAGACGACCACTCTGGTGCGGCCCGCCAGCGTAACCACATTTGAACCGAACCCTTTCTTCAACCAGAATGCGGGTGTTTCGAGCGGCTTTCCAATCGACATCTTCCGTCTGAACGCTCCTATCAACTTCCGGAGCGTGGCGCAGAACTTCCGCAATCCGCTGGTTCATAAGTGGAACTTCTCGTTGCAACGCGAGTTCCGCGGCGGCAATGCTTTCGAGCTTGCCTACGTCGGCAACAAGCAGTCCCATCAGTTGCACTTCTCGGATCCGAACGCGCCGTACAACGATCCGCGTCCGAACATCGAAGCTAACGCACGACGGCCCATTCCGAACATCGGTGGCGTGAACTACACGGGCACGTTCGGGTTCGGGCGGTATGCCGGGCTGACAGCCAAGTGGGAGAAGCGCTACTCGGCGGGCTTGCAGTATTTGGTGGCCTATACGTGGGGCCACGCTCTGGCTACGTCCGGCACGCCGCTGAGCGGTTCGGCCGGCTTTGGGCCGAAGGACCCGCGGAACTACTCGGAGGCTTATGCGAGCGCGGCGTGGGACATTCGTCACAACCTGACGGGCAGCTTCCTTTACGATCTCCCGATCGGCAAGGGGAAGGCGCTCGATGTGCAGAACAAGTTCGCCAACGGACTGTTCGGCAACTGGCAGGTGAATGGTATTTTGACGCTCCGCACCGGGGCGCCGTATACCATCGGCACCAACCAGTGTGTAGGCAGCTTCGGCAACTGTACGCCGGACCTGGTATCCGGCAAGGATCCGAACAATGCACCGTCGGGCGGCCGGACCGTGGATCAGTGGTTCGATACTTCGGCCGTAACGCGGCCGACGCCGGGTACGCCGGGCAACTTGGGCCTGCAGTCGAACAATCTGCCGGGCCAAGGGTACATGGATCTGTCGCTGTTCAAAGGCATCCGCTTTACCGAGCGGTTCCAGATACAGTTCCGGGCCGAGGCGTTCAATCTGACCAACACCCCACAGTGGGGCTCTCCGAATCGGATTCAGGGCGATCCTAACTTTGGCCGTATCTTTACCACCCAGGATGGAACGCAGCGCCGCACTCAATTTGCGCTGCGGTTTATGTTCTAGACGGTGAACCTGTAACCCCAAGCGGCCGCTTCGTCCAGACGTGCAGTATGCTGGGCGGAGCGGCCGCTTTTTCCTTTCTCATGTACCTTCTTGCCGTCGATCAGTTTGCGCAGGCGCAGGCCGCCTTTGATGCGGGCCGTTTTGCCGAGGCCCGGGTGCTGCTGGAGGCGCAGGCGACCTCTGGGGCGGCGGCTGCTTTGTTGGCACGGCTCTATTTGCAGATGAAGATGCCGGAGCGGGCGACGGTGGCAGCGCGAAGAGCTGAGCGGTTGGATGGGGCGAATCCGGCGGTGCAGCATTCGCTGGCGCTGTACTTTGCAGCGGCGGGGCAGCGGTCGTTGGCGGCGCGTTGGGAAGGACGGTATGCGCGATCGGGGGTGGCCGATTCGGCGGCGGCGTTGCGGGCGGCACTGTTGTTTGGAGAGGTGGGGGAGCATGGGCAGGCGATCGCGTTCGGGCTGGATGCGCTAGAGCGCGGGGACCGGCCGGAACTGCGGCTGGTGCTGGCGCGGGCTTACGAGGCGACGGAGAAGCCCGACGAGGCCGTGGCGCAGTACCGGGCGTTGTTGGAATTATTGCCGTATGATGAGCCGACACATGCCGTCTTTGGGCAGGCGTTATTGCGCATGGCGCGGTTCAACGATGCCGCTACGTTTCTGAGCGAGGCGCGGCAGAAGTTCGATAAGAGTCCGCAGATTGAGTTGGCGTATGGCGTTGCGCTCTATACGCAGCGGCGGTTTCCCGAGGCGGGGGCGGCGTTTTTTCGTGTCATTGCGCTAGAGCCGACGGTGCCGCAGCCATACATTTTCCTGAGCCGGATGATTGATCAGTTGCCTGAGCGGGTGTCGGCATTGCGGGAGGCGGCAGCGGCATGGTTGAAGAGCGAAACCAGGAACGGGTTCGCTCCGTTTGTTTATGCCAAGGCGCTGCTGGCAGGCGGAGCACCGGATGACGAAACGAAGCCATTGCTGCTGGAGGCGATTCGCCGGGATGCCAAGGTTTGGGAGTTTCCGTTTGAGCTGGCGCTATTACTGGAACGGCAACGGGAGTGGGCGGGCGCGGCCAAGGCGTACGAGAAGGCGATTGCGCTAAACGGAGAGGTTCCGGAGCCGCACTACCGATTGGCCCGCGTGTATGACAGGCTGCAGAAACCGGCGCTGGCGGCGCGGGAGCGGCAGATCCATCAACGCTTACAGGGCGCACCCAAGGGGGGAATGCAGTGACGCGGCGGGAATGGTTGGCGCTGTCGGTGCTGGCTCCGTTGGCGCGGGCGGAGGAGGTGGTTTACAAGAACAATCCACCGTACTTTGCTTACACCGAGTTGATAGCGGGAGGGCATGACGAGTTTGGCGACGATCCGGTGATGCCGGAGGCACCGGCGCGGCGGGACGGGCGGTTCGCGGATGTAACTGGGACGGTGCTGCGGGACGAGCAGCTCGAGAAGGGGATTCCGTACTGGATTGCGCGAATGGATTCGGCGAGCGGAATCGACATCTACGGGAACAATGGCATTGCGGTGGGGGATATCGATGGGGATGGGCGCGACGAGCTCTATGTGTGCCAACCGGCGGGGCTGCCGAACCGGTTGTTTGGATGGAGCGCAGGGCGGTTGGTGGAGCGGGTGGCGGGAGTGGAGTTGCTCGACGATACGTCGTCGGCTTTGTTTCTGGACGTGCGGAACGTGGGGCGGCAGGATCTGATTGTGCTGCGGGGGGCGGGGCCGCTGTTGTATCTGAACGATGGGGAGGGGCGGTTCACGCTGGCTCCAGATGCGTTCCGGTTTGCCAAGCCGCCGCAGGGTGGATTTACGGGGATGGCGGCGGCGGACTATGATCGCGACGGGAAGCTGGACCTGTACCTGTGCACTTATAGTTTCTTTCAGAGCGAGGCACAGTTCCGGTATCCGGTTCCTTACTTCGATGCGCAGAATGGGCCGGCGAACTTTCTGTTTCGGAACCGGTTGCATGTGGACGGGTCGGGGTTCTTTGAAGACGTGACGAAGGCGAGCGGAATGGACGAGAACAATAACCGCTATAGCTTTGCGCCGGCCTGGGGGGACTATGAGGGATCCGGGTGGCCCAGCTTATATGTGGCGAATGACTTTGGGCGGAATAACCTCTATCGGAACGAGAACGGCAAGTTCCGGGATGTTGCTGCGGCGGCTGGAGTAGAAGACATCGGGCCGGGAATGAGCGCTTGCTGGTTCGACGAGAGCGGCACGGGGCGGCCGGACCTGTATGTGGCGAATATGTGGACAGCGGCGGGGCAGCAGGTGGTGCGGCATCCCAAGTTTCCATATTCGTTTGATGCACGGTGGGATGGGCATACGCGGGGAAACAGCTTCTATCGGAACCGGGGCGGCGGGAAGTTTGGCGTCGAGGAGCTGGGAATTGCGATGGGGCGGTGGGGTTGGTCGGCGGATGCGGCGGACTTCGATAACGATGGACAGGCGGAGCTGTTTCTGACGTGCGGAATGATGACGGGGCCGAAACAGCCGGATTTGATGGGCTTCTTCTGGCGGCAGGTGGTGGCGAAGACTCCGGCGACGGCGGTGGCTTCGGGACCGTATGAGAACGGATGGAACGCGATCAACCAGTTTATCCGCGAAGGGTACAGTTGGAACGGGAACGAACCCAACGTGTTCTATGTGAAAGCGGGTGGGCGGTATCGGGATGCATCGGCGGAGTCGGGGCTGGCGTATGCGGGAGACGCGCGGGCGTTTGCGATGACGGATATCGACGGCGATGGGTGTTTGGACCTGGTTGTGAAGAACCGGCTGGCCCCACAGGTGCGGGTGTTTCAGAACCGGGTGGGGCAGGGGCGGCAGCGGATGGCGTTCCGGCTGACGGGGACTCGGTCGAATCGGGATGCGATCGGGGCAAAGGTCAGCGTGGAAGGGCAGACGAAGTGGGTGACGGCGGGGTCGGGGTATTTGTCGCAGCATACGAAGACGGTGTACTTCGGGTTGGGGGAGAAGAAGGCCGGGGAGGTCGCTATTGTTTGGCCGAGCGGGTTGAAGCAGGAGTTGGGGGAGTTGGCGGCAGGGGCGTTGTACGAGGTCACGGAGGGGGCAGTGCCAGTGGGGCAGGCTTTTGCAGAACCCACGGTGAAAGAGGCGCGGGAGGCGCCGGGCGACAATACGCCGCGGTTGCAGGATACCTGGCTGCTGGATCCGGTGCCGCTGCCGGAGCCGCAGAAGGGTCCGGGGTTGTTCACGTTGACGGAGGCGACGGGGGACCGGTTGGCAACGTTTACGTTGTTCCGGCGGTACCTGTTTGAGTACCGGGCTCCATTGGAGTTGCCGCTTTCGCTGCTGCTGAATGCCGATGGGCACGCCGTAAAGATCTACGCGAAGCCTCCGGGGAAGGCGCAGGTGGCGGCGGACCTTGCTTCCAACGGGGCGGCGGCGCGGCCGAGCGGGCGGGGGCGGCGGGACTGCTTTAAGCTGGGCGCCTCCCTGCTCTGGTGCGGGTATCCGGAGCAGGCGTTGCCATATTTAGAGGCCGTACTGCGGCAGCAACCCGGTAACGTACGGACGCTGACCCTGGTGGCGCAGATTCATCGGGAGGCGAATCGATTGGACAAAGCGGCGGGAATGCTCGATGAGGCGTTGCGGGTGGACCCCGGTTCGGCGGAGGCGTGGAATGAGATGGGGGGCGTAGCGATGGCGCGGAACGACCATGGGTTGGCGCTGCAACACTTTGAGCAGGCGTTGGCCGCCAAAAGCGGATTGCCGTTCGTGCTGCTGAATGCAGCACAGGCTTGCGACAAGTTGGGGAAGCTGGGGGAGGCGGATGGGTATTTTCGACAGGCGCTGGCGCTCGAACCGGCGAACGCGGACGGCCATCAGGGACTGGGGCTGACGCTAGCGAAACGAAGCCAATTGGAGGAGTCGGAGAGTCATCTGCGGGAGGCGGTGCGGCTGCGCCCGTCGTTCTCGACGGCCTGGAATAATCTAGGGGTGCTTTACTTGCAGCAACGCGATGCGGCGAAGGCGATTCGAGCTTTTGAGCAGGGTATTGCGGCTGCGCCCGGCGATGAGATGCTGTATTTGAATCTCGGCCGGGTGTACGTTCAAACAAAGCGGGTGGCCGAAGCCCGCGCAACGATGGAGCGCCTGCTGCAGGCCAAACCGGATAGCCGGGTGGCGCGGAAGGCACTTGAGGATCTTGGGAATGCTCAACCGTAGAAGTCTACTGGCACTGGGAGCGGCTTCGGCTTCGGGGCAGAAGCCGAAGCTGCTGATGCCTTCGGATGTGCCGGATGAACACCACTTGAAACTCATGTGGTACAGCCCGGTGGCGCCGATTAATCAGCAGACTTGGCGGCTGCAGATGAAGGGGCTGGTGGAAAAGCCGTTGGCGTTGCCGCTGGCGCAACTGCGGGCGTTTCCGCAGGAGACGCAATCGTCGCGGATGAAGTGCGTACAGTGTTGGTCGGCGCGGGCCTCGTGGTCAGGTTTCCGGTTTCAACAGTTGTTGGATTTGGCGAAGCCGTTGAATAAGGCAAGGGCAGTTCGGGTGGATTGCGCGGATAAGTGGTACGAGTACTTTTCTTTGGCAGATTTGCGGCAGCCGAACGTGATGTTTGTGCTGGATCTGGCGGGGAAGCCGCTGCCGGATAAGCACGGGGCGCCGCTCCGGTTGCTGGATCCTTCGCGGTATGGGTATAAGTCAGCGAAGTTGATTACGGCGATCACGTTTGTCGAAGAAGGAAAGGGCAGTATGGCCTGCGATATTGGGCCGTATTACTCGCCCGATGGGCGGATTCTGGCAGGCTATGATACACCGCTGGACTTAGGTGGGAAGACGAAGCGGAAGATTACGGGCGGGGAGATTACGGAGTATTAGATGGTTACTCGCGACTTTCTGAAATTGGCCGGACTTACGATTGCGCAGCGGATACTGCCGCCGGGTTTACTGAACCTGTGGGCGCAGGCGGCGGAGGCGCAGGCCAAGGGGCGGAAGGTGATTCTGGTGACGTTCGGGGGCGGGGTGCGGACGGCGGAGACGTTTTCGCCGGCGGGGCTGCGGAACATTCCGCGGCTGGCCGCTCTGCAATCGGAGGGGTTCTTTTTTCAGGACTGCGTGAACCTGGGGGTGCTGTCGCACTTCAACTCGACGGCCAGCATCGTCACTGGAAACTGGCAGCGGGTGGACGATTTCGGGTTTGAAGCACCGGCGTCGGCGACGCTGTTTGAGCAACACCGGAAGGCGAGCAAGGCGGGGCCGCTGGATGCTTGGGTGATTGCGACGAATAAGAGCTTTGCTTCGATGGGAGCGAGTTCGCAGCGGGAGTTTGGGTTGCCGCACGGAGCCAACGTGGTGCTACCGAAGCAATTGCTTCTCGATGCGGTGAACGACATTGTGAAGAAGCCGAGCGGGGGCGATGTGGCGGATCGTGACGCGGTGCACCGCCGGCTGGAGACGATTCTGCAGGAGGGGTATGAGGGGGTAGGGTGGACGATCTTCAAGGGCGGGCGGCAGATGGATAAGCATGTGCGGGCGACGTTGACGCGGGCGCTGGGGGAATTTATCAACGGGCCGGAGGCGCCGACATCGGGCGATGAGTTGACGTTCTTCATCACACGGGAGGTGATGCGGGAGTTTGCTCCGCGATTGTTGCTGGTGAACTTCTGGGATATGGACGTGGCGCATTGGGGAAGTTACTCGCTGTATCTGCAGGCGATTACGAAGACGGACCGGTTGACGGGGATGTTATGGGATGAGGTGCAGGCGAACCCGAAGTATAAAGACCAGACGACGGTATTAATTTTGCCGGAGTTGGGCCGGGACGGGGATGTGAATACGGCGAACGGATTTTTGAATCACCGTTCGGGGGACCCGAGTTGCCGGAATACCTGGTTGCTGGCGTTGGGGACCGGGGTGAAGA
Source organism: Bryobacterales bacterium (assembly GCA_038215275.1). Lineage (GTDB taxonomy): Bacteria > Acidobacteriota > Terriglobia > Bryobacterales > Bryobacteraceae. The sequence goes on from JBBQRA010000077.1 coordinate 8,795, forward strand.
AAGGGACCACGGATAAGCCGATTCGCCATATTGATGTAGCGGCGACGGCGGCGGCGTTACTGGGCGTGAAGCCGGAGGGGATGGCGGGTGTGGCGGCACCCGAGATCCTGCTCTGATGCCTTCCCCGCCCCGCTTCGATTTCGAACACGTCCCGGTGACGTTTGCGGCTTACTTTGTGGAGCAACTGCGGGGATGGAACACGCTGTTTCCGGCGGAGCAGGAGTATTTTGTGCGGCTCGGGGCGCATTTGGAGAAGGCTCCGGCCACGCTGTTTGCCGCGCTGGCGGAGTTGGAGGCGCGGATGGGCGTGACGGCGAAGACGTGGCCGCGGGGGCGGTTCACCCTGGAACAGGTGGACTTTTTGAACCGGAACCCACATTATCCGGAGTGGCGCAGAGTGATTACCGCGATCTTCGATGAGATCAGCCCGGCGCTCGACGCTACGGTGAAGGGGCGGCCACGGTTGGTGATTGTGATGGGTCCGGCGGACCTGCCGGTGGGCCCGGACCGGATGTGGACGCGGCTGCCGAAGGGGCGGCGAGTGCAGTTGCAGGCACCGGATGATTTGGCGCACTATGTGCCGATGCTACTGACGGGGCGGGGCACGCCGGACCTGGCGGGGAGCTTGCCGGATCTGTGTGCCGCGGCGCGGGGGCCGCATTCGGCATGGACGGTGGAGACTGCGGGGGCGCTGCTGGCTTGTTCGGCGAAGGCGACCCGGTTGAGCTACGACAAGTTGCTCGAGTACCGGCAGCGGCTGATGGCCGAGGTGCAAAAGATCGCTGAGCAAGGCGAGGTGAAGGGTCCTCGGCAACTCGGCGAGAAGTTGAAGACTTTGCAGCCGAAGGACGCCGAGTACGCGGCGGACCCGTTGATGGCGGAGTTCATCCGGGCGACGCTGCTAGCGGGGAACGGGACGCTGCTCGTGAACAACACGTTTGTCGAGTGGGCGAGTGTGCAAGCGTTGCGGCGGGCGAAGCCCTCGTGTCTGGTGGCGAGTTTCGGGATCAGGAACAAGGTGAAGCCGTTCAGTAGCCTGTTGATTTTTGCGGACCAGGATCAAGCCACGGCGATTCCGACGCAGGCGGATATGTTGGGATCGTATGTGGACCTGGAGATCTTCTATCAGTATGTGTGGCAGGAGGCGGGCAAGTATGTGGAGTACCGGAGTAACACGGCGTATCTGTTTGTGGCCGAAGGGATGGATGAATTGATGGTGATTGCGCCTCCAGACTTTGCGCTGCCGGCGGGGACGTTGCGGTTGGAGTCGGTTCATCGCGCGTGCAGGGAGTGGCTGGGGGTGTGAGTCTGGCATACTGCTCGCATGAGCGACCGGCGCGAGTTTCTAATGTCCTTACTCCTTCAATCAGAACATGAGCGGTACATGCGCCAGGCGATTGCTTTGGCGGCGAATAACAAGCGGCATCCCTTCGCCGCGGTGCTGGTGGACGTGGCGAAGGGGGAGGTGGCGGCCGAAGGTTGGAACAAAGCCGGGAAGAACCCGTTGTTGCATGGTGAGACGGACGCGATCAACAACTGCGCGAATCAGAAGCCGGGGATCGACTGGACGAAGCTGACGCTTTACGCGACGGCGGAGCCATGCCCGATGTGCATGTCGGCAGCGCTGTGGGCGGGGGTTCCAACGATTGTCTATGGATCGTCAATTCCGTTTCTGGTCTCGCTGGGCGGTGCGCAGATTGATATCCGGGCGACGGAGGTGGCGCGGCGGACGAGTTTCCGGAAGACGATCGTGCTGGGCGGAATGCTGGAGGAGGAGTGCAATGCGCTGTTTCTTGCGGCGCGAAAGCTTTAGAGCAGGGCTTCGATGACTCGGGGGCCGCGTTCCCGCATGGCGGCTCCGAAGAGCTCGACGAACTCTTCGACGGTTTCGGCGCGGGAGGCGGGGACGCCGAAGCCCTCGGCGATTTTGACGAAATCGAGCGGCGGCGTACCGATGTCGACCATGGCTTCGGCTCGCTCGCCGAAGCCGTTGGCGCCGGTGCGGCGCATCTCGATATCGAGGATCTGGTAGCGGCGGTTAGCGAAGATGACCGTGACGACGTCAAGGTTCTCGCGGGCCATGGTCCACCAGGACTGGGGCGTGTAGAGGGCGCTGCCGTCGCCTTCAAGGACGACGACTTTTCGGTCTGGACAGGCGATCGCCGCACCGACGGCGACAGGCAGGCCCTGGCCGATGGAACCGCCGGTGACGGGGAGATAGTCGAAGCGCGGAGCCTGGCGGAGGGCGGCGAGGACGGGAGGACCGGAGGAAACCATCTCGTCCGAGACGATGGCGCCTTCGGGCAGGAGGGCGGCGATGGCCTGGCCGATGGCGGCAAGGGTTAAGGAGCCGGAGGGCGGCGGGAGAAGGGGCGGCGGATCCTCCCAGGCGCCTTCGGGAAGGCCGGCCGTCAAGGCTGCGAGGGCGGCGAGACCGTCCTGCTCGGGGGTGGCGACTTCGTGGACGCGGCAGGTCTCCGGAGCGAGGTAGCTGGCTTCGTCGGGGTAGCCGAAGAAGGAGACGGGCGCTTTGGCTTCGACGAGGACGAGGTCCGTGAGGCCGGCGAGCTGAGCTTGGGCGGGGCCGGGGAAGTAGGCGAGACGTTCGGGTTGGAAGCCGCCGCGGCCCATTTCGACGCGGGGGGCATTGCGGTCGATGAGCACCTTCCAACCGGCGGCGGCGAGGCGGGCGGCTAAGACAAGACCGCGACCGCGGGCGGTTTGGCCGCCGAGCAGGAGGCCCCAGTTCCCTGCTCCGCCGAGATCTGAGACTGCGGGCGGGGGCGGGGGGACCGGAGGGGCCACTTCTCCGAGGGCGCCGCCTTCGGACCAGGAGAAGTCCGCCGGGATGATGAGATGGGCGATGCGGCCGGGGTAGCGGCGCGCGGCAGCGATGACGCGGGAGGCGGTGGGGCCCATGGCGGCGGCCGATTCGAGGCGATGGATCTCCGGCGACACGGCGCCGGCAAAGGCGGCGATGTCGGATGTAAGCGGGGCGTCGTAGGCGAGATGCTTGGTGGAGTGCTCGCCGATGAGGCTGACGATGGGACTGCGGGCCTTGCGGGCGTTGTGGAAATTGGCAAGACCGTTGGCGAGGCCCGGGCCGAGGTGGAGAAGCGTGGCCGCCGGCTTGCCGGCCAGGCGGGCGTAGCCATCGGCGGCGCCGGAGCAGACGCCCTCAAAGAGGCAAAGCACTCCGCGCATGGCAGGGACGCGATCGAGCGCGGCAACGAAGTGCTTTTCCGAGGTGCCGGGGTTGGCGAAACACACTTCGACTCCGTGGGCTACGAGGGTTCGCAGCAGGACTTCGGCGCCAGTCATGGACCTACAGTTTCACCTTGGCGGTGGCGGGGTCCCAGGACGCGCGGGTCTCGTGGCGGTAGGCGAGGTTGCAGAGATGCGCGGCCGACGCGGCGTAGTGCCCTTCCTCGGCATTCTCGCGACTCGGCTTGTTGTTGCGGATGGAGTCAATGAAGTACCAGTTGTGGGATTCGCCGCGTTCGACGGTAACCTCCTTGGTTTCGGTACGGGGCGCGCGGGTTTCGTCCGCGAATTGCGCCAGATACTCGTCGCGGAGCTTCTTGGAGAAGTTGATGCTGCCGTACTCCTGGGCGCGGCCGGCCTTGCGCTCTGGGGTGAGTTCTAGCTTGCTGAAGGTGACGAGGAGCGTGCCTTCGTCACCGTAGATAAAGATGCCACGGGGCTGCTGGCCGTTAGCCTGATTGACGTAGATGTCGACGAGGAAGCCTTCGGGATAATCGAGCAGCGAGTTCATGACGTCAGGGACTGCGCGGCCGTCTTTCCACTTGCAGATGGCGCCTTGGGAGACGGCCGAGAGCGGGGCGCGGGTGCCCATGATCTCGTGCATTTGGGTGAACTGATGGACGAAGAGGTCCGCGGCGACTCCGCCCGAGTAGTCCCAGAAGCGGCGCCACTGGAAGACGATCTTGGGGTCGAAGGCTTTCTGCTTCGTGCGGCCAAGCCAGGTGGGCCAGTCGATCGTTTTCTCGGAGGCGTCGGAGGGAACGGGATACTGCCAAGCGCCTTCGGAAGAGTTCCGATGGTTCGCCATGCGAATCATATTGACCTTGCCGAGAGCGCCGCTGGCAACGATCTCCCTGGCCTTGGCGGTGAGGGCGGAAGTTTTGGCTTGGCTGCCGACCTGGAGCACTTTACCGCTGGCTTTCGCGGCTGCGATGATGCGTGGGCCTTCTTCGATGGACCAGGTCATTGGCTTCTCGACGTAGACGTGTTTGCCGGCGGAGAGGGCGTCGAGGGTGATCTTCTCGTGCCAGTGATCGGGCGTGGCGATGACGACGGCATGGATGTCTTTGTTGTCGAGGATGGCGCGGTAGTCTTTGCCGGTCCAGATGCTGTCGCCGAGTTGTTCCTTGGCACGCTGCAGGCAGCCATCGTAGAGATCGGCGACGGCGATGCCTTTGGCGCCGGGCACTTCGCCAAACTCGTCGATGAGCTGTTTGCCGCGGACGCCGCTGCCGATGTACCCGAGGTTCACGGGGTCGCTGGCGGCCTGGGCGAAGAGCGGGGCCGCGGGGGCGAGGGAGTAGACGACCGAGGCGGCCTGAAGGAACGTACGACGAGTCGATGCCATAGATACCAGACTACTGCACCGCGGTTGGCTCGGACCAACTGTGGTGGCTGTGAGGAGGCGGTACTCACGACGAAGCCGACAAACTGATTACGGAATTCTGCGGGCGGGGAGCCGGGACTTCCCTGCCCCGAGCCAGATGAGAACTTACAGCTTGGTCCAGGACTAGGGTACTGAATCAAGACATCAAGTCCTCAGCATGGCGCAGGAATGCGCCATGTTCAGGCCGTAGGAATCATCATGAGACACTTACTCCAACTTCATCTGGCCGCAGCTGCATTCGCTGTGGCTTCGCTGAGCCCGCTGAATGCGGCAACTCTGATTACTAACGACCGGGGCGAATGGCTAACCGATCTGACAGGCCTAGTGAGCCTGAACTTCAACACCTTTTCCAGCGGCGCCACAGGCGGTGCATTTAGCGTGGGAAACACTGTTCAGCCCGGCAACATGGCCTTTTACAACAACATGAACGGCTACTTTAATAGCAGCTTTCAAGTAGTTGGCCAACAGAATACCAACAATTTCCTGCTGCATACTCTGGCCACTGTGGCACAGACCTGGAACAACTGGGGCAGCGGGGCGATCCTTCTGAGTGACACAAAGAACGCGAGCAACACGGTTTCGATGCGCGTCACCTTCCGCACTGCCGGGGTTGCCACGCCGGTAAATGCTTTCGGGTTCGCTTTGGGATTGGGAGGAGAAGGGGGGCCGGCGGGGAACATCACGGTGACGCCGCAGGGCTTGGCCGCGCAGACGGTGACGACCTTTAACCAGGCGTCGGGTTTGCGTTTCTTTGGTGTAGCGAGCGACACCCAGACGTTCGGCTATGCGGATATTACGATCTCGACGCCGAACCGGTTCATCGTCCTTGATTCCCTGGAGCAAGGCGTGTTCTCGGCGCCGCCGCCTCCTGCGCCGGATCCAACGGAGACACCGGACGCGGCGACGCTGCTTTGCGTCGGCAGCGGATTGGCTTACCTGGGCTATCTACGCCGTCGCGAGACTGTAGCTACCGCGTAGTTCACGAAGACAGTTTTGTGTTTGAGGCTGGCGCCGGATGATCCGGCGCCAGCCTTCGTTTTGACAGAACCGGGATGCTAGCGGATGGCGACTGTAACTCCGGTCAGGGGTCCGAAGTTGCCGATGCGGAGGGTGATAGGAGTACTGTTGTTGGCGGGGAGTCCGCTGGGGACACGGACGTTAATTTGCCAGAGGCCGGCGACGGCCCCAGGGGCGGGCCCGGAGTAATCGACGGGCGCGTTTTGTCCCCCTATGGTAACCAGCGTTGGTTGGGAGAGAAGTCGCGGGAGAGGGGTGCCGCCGATAATCTGGCCATCGACCCCGCCGGGGTTTGTCTGTCCGGCGCCGGTGCCGTAGAGGACGATGATGGAACCGGAAGCGGCTGGGTTGGCGGCCGAGTTGATGGAGGCATCCTGGTTCAGGATGGCGCCTTGGCCACGGCCCGATTGATTGACGGTGAAGAGCGCGGGGTCGGCGGCGGGCGAGGAGACGAAGGTGGAAGCGCGGCGTCCACCGTACTCGACAGCAACGCTGACGGCGCCTTTTCCGTCGATGGCGTAGGGCGCGATGAAGGAGACCTGGCCACGAGTGCTATAGAGCATTGGGGCGGCGACGCCCTCGACGAGGACACGGGTGCCTCCGGCTTCGGTGTTGAAGGCCGTGCCAGCGGAGTTCACCGTGCCGAGGGCGAGTTCGGCGGGACCGAGGTCAGTGCCGTAGAGAGTGGAGATGGCGCCGGGGCTGAGGGTGCCAAGGCGGCCGGAGGCGCCGTTGGTGACCGACTTGCCAGAAAAGTAGGGGCCGGTGGGCTGGATGCGAAGCCGGAGGAAGGGGCCGCCGTCGGCGGGCTGGAAGTTCGAGCGGTTCGATTGGAAGATGGTATCGAGGGCGGAGCGGGCAAAGCCGGGGTCGGTGGTGACGCCGATATTCAGGTTCTGCGTATTGGACCCGGTGTGGGCGATCTGGATGATGAGGTCACCACCGGTATAGACATAGGGAACGTCGAACTCGACGAAGATGCCCCAAGGATCAGCGGAACCGGCAGGGGGCAGGTTGTTTTGCGCGATGCCGAAGGGCCCGCTGCGGACCACCTGCCGGGTAGCGAAATTGTTGCCGAAGACGTTGCCCATGCGGTTGATGGCGCCGGAGGCCGTGCCGAGGGTGACCTCGAAATTCGTGATGGAGACGAACGCCGCCGGGGCAGCGGCGCCGATTGTGGCGCTGCGGAAATCGAAGCCGGTGATGAGGTCACCGGGACGAAGGTTGCGGAGGCCATCGGCGGAGAAGTGGCACTGGGCGGTGACGGGCGCCGTGGTGATGAAGAACGCGCTGGGCTGGATTCGATTTTGCAGCCCCTCGGACGACGGAATGACTTCCGTTCTATTCTGGGCGAGGAGAGCGGTCGAGAGAAGAAGCGTTTGGAAAAATAGACGCATGTAGGGATAGCGTAACAGTGAAAACTTCACGTCACTTATAGTTAGGGCGGGCTTCGGTGGTAATCTAATTGTTAATCCGAATTAACAACAACGCGGCCTCCGAGGTATCGGGCATCCGAGGTGCTGTTCGGAACGGTGCACCATGTCGATTTCCACAAAAGGCGCCTTGGCGCTCCTCACTACCGCCCTTTTTGGGACCTTAGTTGGCTGTCAGCAGCAGAAAGCCCCTGCGGCCGCGCGGGGGGGGCCGCCCCCAGTGCCGGTGACCGTGGCAGCGGCAACGGTTGCATCGGTCCCGTTTGAGATTCGAGTCGTGGGTTCGGCGATGGCATCAGAAGCGGTGCAGGTGAAGTCGCAAGTGGCGGGTCAGATTGTGGCCGTGCATTTCACTGAAGGGCAGAATGTCGCCAAGGGTGAGCTGCTGTTCGAGATTGATGCGCGACCGTACCAGGAGGCGCTGAAGCAGGCGGAGGCGGCGCTGGCGCGGGACCGGGCGCAGCTCCGGCAGGCCGAGGCAAACCTAGCGCGGGACGTGGCCCAGGCGAAGAACGCCGAGGCGGACGCGGTGCGCTACGCCAACCTGACAAAGGAGGGCATCATCTCCAAACAGCAGAACGAACAGGTGAGAACGAGCGCGGACGTTTTCAAGGAGAGCGTGCGCGGCTCGCAGGCGGCGATTGAGAGCGCGCGGGCGGCCGTGCAAAGCGACTTGGCGGCGATTGACAAGGTGAAGCTCGACTTGGCGTATTGCCGGATTCAGGCGCCGATTGCCGGACGGACGGGGAACCTGCTGATTACGCCGGGCAACCTGGTGGCGGCGAACGGGGCGGCGGCGCTGGTCGTGATCAATCAGATTTCGCCCGTGTTTGTGACGTTTAACGTGCCGGAGCAGCATGTGGGCGTCATCCGCCGGCTGCAGGCGCGGCGGCCGTTGGAGGTGGTAGCGCGGGTGCAGGACGCCGGGGCGCCTCCGGTGAACGGACGGTTGACGGTGATCGACAACGCCGTGGACGCGACGACGGGGACCATCCCGTTGAAGGCGACGTTTGAGAATCGGGACCGGTCGTTGTGGCCGGGGCAGTTTGTGAACGTGAGCTTGCGGCTGGAGACGATTCAGAATGCGACGGTGGTGCCGGCCGAGGCGGTGCAATCGGGGCAGACGGGTTCGTATGCCTATGTGGTGAAGGCGGACAAGACCGTGGAGCCGCGGGTGCTGAAGACGGGGCGCACGTTTGAAGGAAAGATCATAATTGAAGAGGGCGTAGCGCCGGGAGAGACGGTGGTGACCGACGGGCACTTGCGGCTGGCGCCGGGTTCGAAGATCGAAGTGGTGGCGCCGGTGAAACCGGTGGGCGTGGAGCGGCTATGAACCTTTCGATTGGATTCATTCAGCGGCCGGTGATGACGTCGCTGGTGGTGGTGTCGATCTTACTCTTTGGCGCGTTGGCGTATCGCGCGTTGCCGGTGGCGGCGCTGCCAAGTGTCGATTACCCGACGATTCAGGTGACTGCGAGTTTGTCGGGGGCGAACCCGGAAACGATGGCGGCGGCAGTGGCGACGCCGTTGGAGCGGGAGTTTTCGACGATCGCGGGCGTAGACTCGATGAGTTCGGTGAACTCGCAGGGCATGACGCGGATTACGATTCAATTCACCTTGGACCGCGACATCGACGGCGCTGCGCAGGACATTCAGTCCGCGATTTCGAAATCGGCCGGGCGGCTGCCGCCGAACATGCCGCGGCCTCCGTCGTTTCAGAAAGTGAACCCCGCGGAGCAACCGGTTCTGTACCTGGCATTGTCATCGACGACACTGCCTTCCTACACCGTCAACGAGTACGCCGAGACGTTGCTGGCGCAGCGGATTTCGATGGTGAATGGCGTATCGAGCGTGAACATTTTCGGTGCGCAGAAATACGCCGTGCGTGTGCAGGTGAATCCAGAGGAGATGACGGCGCGGAACATCGGACTGGACGAGGTGCAGCGCGCGATTCAGGCCGGGAATACGAACCTGCCGACAGGGCGACTGGACGGGGCCAAGCAGGCGTTCACGATTGAATCGACGGGCACATTGAGCAGCGCGGCGGCCTACCGGCCGTTGATTGTGGCGTGGCGTAACGGGACGCCGGTGCGGCTGGAGCAGTTGGCGAAGGTGGTGGACAGCGTCGAAAACGAAAAGTCGGTGGCCTGGTACAACAATTCGCGTGGCGTGATTCTGGCGATTCAGCGACAGCCGGGCGCGAATACGGTGAAGGTGGTGGACGCGGTAAAGGCGCTGCTGCCGGATCTGCGCCGCTCGATTCCGCCGTCTATCAATCTGGAGATTGCAAACGACGCCTCCGAGTCGATCCGAGGCTCGATTGAGGACGTCGAGTTCACTCTAGTACTGACGATCGGGCTGGTCGTGATGGTGATCTTTCTGTTCCTGCGGAACCTTTCGGCGACGCTGATTCCAGGGGTGGCCGTTCCTTTCTCTATCATCGGCACGTTCGCGGTAATGTATGTGCTGGGCTACAGCCTGAATAACCTTTCTCTGATGGCGTTGACGCTTTCGGTGGGCTTCGTGGTGGACGATGCAATCGTGATGCTAGAGAACATCGTGCGGCATATGGAGATGGGCAAATCGCGGATGGAGGCGGCGATTGTGGCCTCGAAGGAGATTGGCTTCACGATCATTTCGATGACGGTGTCGCTGATCGCTGTGTTCATCCCGGTGCTGTTTCTGGGCGGCATAGTGGGCCGGCTTCTGCATGAGTTCTCGGTGACGATCGTGGTCGCGATTCTGATCTCCGGGTTCGTTTCGTTGAGCCTGACGCCGATGCTGGGGAGCCGGTACCTTACAAGCAATCACGGGAAGAAACACGGCTGGCTGTACAACTCGTTTGAGAGGGTGTTTGAAGGGATGGCGAAGATGTATGAGGTGAGCCTGCGCTTCGCGATGCGGATGCACGTGGCGACCCTGCTGGTGGCGATTTCGATGCTTTTCGGCACGGCCTACCTCTTCACGACCATGCCGACCGGGTTCATTCCGAGCCAGGATTCCGGCTTCTTCTTTGCGAATTCGCGGGGCGGACAGGATATCTCGTTCGAGTCGATTGCGCAGCATCAGAACGCGGTGGCGGAGATCGTACGGGCGCATCCGGAAGTACAGTCGGTGGGCGCGTTTGTGATGGGCGGGAACCAGGCGTTTTTGTTTGCGCGGATGAAACCGAGGGCGGAGCGGAAGCACTCGGTTGACGAGATTATTCAGCAGTTACGGCCGCAGGTGGCGAAGGTGCCGGGACTGATGGTGTTCATGACGAATCCGCCTCCGATTACAGTGGGCGGACAGCAACGGACGAGCCTTTACCAGATGACGCTGCAGGGCACAGATCTGTCGGAGATCTACACCTGGACGCCCCGGTTGATGGAGAAGCTGCAGAAGGACTATCCGGACTTCGTGGACGTCAGCAGCGACGTACAGATTTCGAGTCCGCAGGTGATGGTTGATATCGACCGGGACCGGGCGATGGCGCTGGGCGTATCGCCGCAGCAGATTCAATCTGCCTTGTTCACGTCCTATAGCGCGCGGGAGGTTTCGATCATCTACGCGCCGGCGAACGAATACTCGGTGATTATGGAAGTGGAGCCGAAGTATCAGCGCGATCCGGATGCGTTATCGAAGCTGTACATCCGGTCAACGAACGGAGCGTTGGTGCCGCTCGATTCGGTGACGCAGATCAGGCGGAGCGTTGGTCCGCTGAACATCAACCACTTCGGGCAGTTGCCGGCGGCGACGATTTCGTTCAATCTGCGGCCGGGAGCGTCGATTGGCGATGCGGCGAAGAATGTGGATGAGGCGATCCAGGCGATCCGGATGCCCCAGTCGATCTCGTTCAGCTTCCAGGGGACGGTGAAGGAGTTCCAGCGGTCGTTCCAGAATCTGACGATTTTATTGATGGTGGCAGTGCTGGTGATTTATATCGTTCTCGGAGTGCTGTATGAGAGCTTTATTCATCCGATCACGATTCTGTCGGGGCTGCCTTCGGCGGTGTTTGGCGCGTTGCTGACGCTGGTGATTTTTGGCAAGCAGCTGGATTTGTACGCGTTTGTCGGGATCATCATGCTGTTTGGCGTGGTGAAGAAGAACGCGATTATGATGATCGATTTTGCGATCGATGCGCGGAAGGAAGGGGTGCCGGCGCGGGAGGCGATCTGGCAGGGTTGTTTGCTGCGGTTTCGGCCGATCATGATGACGACGGCGGCGGCGTTGTTCGGCACGTTGCCGATTGCGCTGGGCTACGGCGAGGGCGCCGAGGCGCGGCAACCGCTGGGGTTGGCGGTGGTGGGCGGATTACTAGTCAGCCAATTTCTGACGCTGTATATTACGCCGGTGATTTACCTTTATCTGGAGCAGTTACAGACCTGGCTAAGCCGGGAGCGGACGGTGGTGACGAATCGGACGGCGCCGGCGCCGACAGGCGATTGAGCGGCCCTGAGGGGGCGGCGCTTGCAGCGAGGAGTGGACGCGGTTAGGCTGAGACATGCGGTTGATGGCGCTTGATCGTTTTGGTCCGCGGGAAGTAACTCCGGGCCGTGTCCGATTTGGTCTGTTACTACCTTGGGTTCCAGCAGCCCATGGAAACCAAGTGGCCGTGAAGATCATTCACGAAGCCGACCAGTTCCTGCAGGAGATTCCGCCGCACGAATTCGCGCTGGCGCATGGAAGTGACCCGGACTACGGCGACGTGTGGACGGCAGAGTTCGACATTCGTCCGGAGGACCGGAGCCATGCGCGATCGGCGTGGGGGACGGCGGGGACTTACATCTACCGGTTTCAACTGACGAGTCCGCGGTTGAAGAAGCCGCTTGATTGGATTGTCGACCCGTTTGCGCGGGAGTTCGGGGTCGGGAAGTTATCGGCGATTACGTTAGGGTTTGAATCGCATGAGTGGAACGCAGGGGAGGCACTGTGGAAGACGCCGCCGCTGAACGAACTGCTAGTGTACGAAATCATGCTCCATGAGTTCCGCGGGGACCTGGAGAGCGCGGCGGAGCGGCTGCCCTATCTGGCCGATTTGGGCGTGAACTGCGTGGAGGTGATGCCGATCACAAACGTGGAGGCGACGCTAAACTGGGGGTTCGAACCAATCGGGTTCTTCGGCGTGGACGAGCGCTTCGGTAACCGCCGGAACTTTCAGCGGTTTGTGGATATTGCGCATCAGAACGGGATCGCGGTGATTCTGGATGTGGTGTACGGCCATACAGGGAAGCACTTTCCGTATGAATATGTCTATGCCGCGCTGGGCTATGACGAGAATCCATTCATGGGTTCGTTTAGCCAGGACATGTTCGGGCCGAGCACGGACTGGCGGCGGGAGTTCGTGCGGGACTACTTCTTTACCGTGAACCATTACTGGATGGATAAGTTCCATGTAGACGGATTTCGCTATGACTGTGTGCCGAACTACTGGGACGGCCCGACTGGCGTGGGGTACGCGAAGCTGGTGTACGAGACGCATGAACAACTGAAGGCACAGGGACCGGTTGGGTATTGGCAGCGGTTCTTTGCGGGAGCGGATTTCCGGCTGATCCAATGCGCCGAGCAACTGGAGGATCCGAAGGGTGTGGTGCGCACGACTTACACGAACTGCACCTGGCAGAATGCAACGCTGGGGGCGGCGAACGCGGTAGCGCGCGGGGATAGGGGGCGGCTGTACGATCTGGGCATGGCCCTAGGCTTGGAGGGCTATCCGCGGACGGTGGGCAGCATGGCGAAAAGCGCCTTCCAATACGTAGAAAACCATGATCATTCGAGGTTTCTGGTCAATTTCGGAATCCGGCGGGGAGACGATCCTTTGTTCGACGCCGCGGACCGTTCGCAGTGGTTTCGGGTGCAGCCATACATGATCGGGTTGTTCGCCGGGGAAGGGATTCCGCTGTTATGGCAGGGGCAGGAGTTGGGGGCGGACAATGTAGTGCCGGAGCGCGGGTTTGCACGGATCGGGGTGATGCGGCCGATGCCGTGGGAGCTGTTCTACGACGAGGCCGGGCAACGGATCCTGAAACTGGTACGCCGGTTGACGCGTGTGCGCCGGGAGAGCGCGGCTCTTCAGAGCGGGGACTACTACTTCTACAACGACTGGGCGCGCTACCAGTCGCGGGGCTTGCTGCTGTTCTCCCGCTCGATGGCGGGGGAGTTCTGCCTGGTGGGATTGAACTTTACAGGCGCGGACGTGGAGGCTTCTTTTACGTTCCCGCGGGGTGGCGCGGTCCATGAGATTCTGCACGGGCAGGAAGGATTTGCGGTGGGGGCGGGAGAGACGCGAACTTTGCGGATCCCGAGCCACTACGGGAGGATTTGGGCGATATAGTCTGAGCTATGGCCAACGTTTCGTTCTCGATCCCGGCAGGGGCTTGCGACTGCCACACGCATATTTTTGGCACCTACCCGATGGTTCCAGAGCGGCGCTACACGCCAGAGGCGGCAGGGCCGGAGGCGATGGCGGCGCTGCACCGTTCGCTGGGGATAAAGCGTGTCGTGATTGTGACGCCGAGCGTTTACGGGACCGACAATGCCAGCACGCTGGATGGGATCAAGGCGCGCGGGGCGACGGCGCGGGGCATTGCGGTCGTCAGCGACCTAGCACGCGATGAGGAGTTGAAGCGGTTACATGCGGGTGGCATCCGCGGCATCCGGCTGAACCTGGCGACGGCAGGGATAGACGACCCAATGGTAGCGGCGGCGCGGTTGCGGTGGGCCGCCGAACAGGTGGGCGACTTGGGATGGCATGTGCAGGTGTACACGACGCCGGACGTGATTGCGGCGCTATCGAGCGTGGTGGAGGGGCTGGGTGTGCCCGTAGTGTTCGACCATTTTGGCGGGGCACGGGCGGAGTTGGGAGTGAAGCAAACGGGGTTTTCGGAGTTGGTGAAGTTGGTGGGGGCGGGGCGTGCGTACGTAAAGATCTCAGGCGCTTATCATGTCTCCAAGCGCGGGCCGAACTATCCCGATTGCGCACCGATGGCGCAGGCGTTGATCCGGGCAAACGCGGAGCGGGTGGTGTGGGGGACGGACTGGCCGCATCCGCAGCCGGCCTCGCCGACGCCGCTGCGGCCGACGCCTTTCCAGGCGATCAACGACGGGATGCTGCTGAACCAATTGGGAAGCTGGGCGCCGGAAGCATCCGTGCGGGAGAAGATACTCGTGACGAATCCGGCGCGGCTCTACGGATTTTGATCAGGCGTAGGGTTGATAGGAACGCCGATGCCTGGCAGTTTGATGGTTGTCTTCGAGGTGACCGGTAGCGGACTTTGTTGATGGTGATGGTGGAGAGCGCGGTGACGCTGGGGGCGGCCTTTTCGATCTGCTTCTTGACGCCTCCACTCTTTCTCGGCGGTGCAGTTAGAGCAATTCTTGACTTAACCAAGGGCATATCCACAATGTTTGAAGCAGTTTCTCGCCGTCTCGGCTGAGATCGCGGCGAGCGCCTGTGGGATAGCGGTGTCGAGGGCCTCCACCGATCGGGCTTTGAGTTGCCGTA